>CAYGFI010000017.1:39791-45857 GCA_964349045.1 uncultured Chitinophaga sp. | reverse complement strand
CCCCCGGCCCCTCTCAAGAGGGGAGATACACCCCTAAATCCCTACTCAAGAGGGGACTTTTTCACGAATGATGGAGACATGTCGGAACAATCGTCATTTGTGCCAGATTCGTCAAAAATACCGGGAGCAACGCCCCTCTTGAGAGGGGCTGGGGGTGTGTCTAAGCGACGCACCATCATACCCTACAATCCCAATCTGAAGAAACTCGCCCGCAGTCTACGAAATAAAAGTACTAGATCAGAAATAGCCCTATGGTTACAACTCAAAGGCAAATTCGAAGGAAAATACGATTTTCACCGCCAAAAACCTCTCGATAACTATATTGCTGATTTTTTCTGTCACGAGCTAAAACTGGTTATTGAAATCGACGGAATTACACATCAGTGGGAAGAAACCAAGAAAAAAGATTATAGAAAGGAATACAGACTTAATGAACTGGGATTAAATGTTCTGAGGTTTACAGATGATGATGTTTTAAACAACCTTGACCGACCTGTTAAAATAATTTTACAGTATATTGAAGGGTTTGAAAAGGGGGATTTGAGTATGTTTGACCACGGGAATACATCGCTGAATCCCCTCTCAAGAGGGGAGTCTATCCCCATTTAAACCTTCGTGATCACCTCAGTTTTACATCCAACTGCATCACCCTCACATCCCCCTTTTCCAGCTTAAGCCCCAGCCCAAGCTCCTTACCCTTATCAACCATAAGGTCCCAGGCTGCATCGAAGTCATTGGGAATGAGTCCGTCAAGAATCGCATCCTTGATATGATTTTTTATGATCCCGATCTCTCTGCAGGGTTTGATTCCAAAGGCAAGTTGAATGTTATCCCCGCTAACCGGAGGCTGGAAATTCCTGATCGAGTCGCGTGCTTCCAGTTCTGTCATCTTCTCTCTTACCCGGCGAAAATTAGTAAGATGTTTTCTCACTGTTTCTGGATTTTTCGAGGTAATATCGGCTTCGCAGAGGGTCATCAGGTCGTCGATATTTTCTCCTGCATCAAATAGCAATCGCCTGACAGCAGAATCTGTCACAATTTCCTGCGACAGCACAATGGGCCTGAGATGCAACATCACGAGGGTCTGAACATAGCGCATAGACTCATGAAGGGGGAGCTTCAGCCGACGGAATATCGAAGGGACCATTTTATTACCCAGGAACTCGTGGCCATGAAAGGTCCATCCTAATTCAGGTTCATATTTTTTGGTCAGAGGTTTTGCAATATCATGAAGAATGGCGGCCCAGCGGAGCCAGAGATTATCGGAAACGGAAGCGATGTTATCAAGGACCTTCAGGGTATGGTAGAAATTATCTTTATGTTTTTGTCCACCACTCTCCTCTACTCCCTTTAAAGCCTGGAATTCGGGAAAAATTATTTGGAGCATTCCGCACGATTCAAGCATAATAAATCCTACAGAAGGTTTGGGAGCCATAATAATCTTATTCAGTTCATCAGTAATCCGCTCGGTGGATACAATTTTTATCCGCTGGCAGTTTTTGCGAATTGAATTGAAACACGTACTTTCGATCTGAAACCCAAGCTGGGTTGCAAATCGTATGGCCCGCATCATACGAAGCGGATCATCGGAAAAGGTGGTGTCAGGATTTAGCGGTGTACGTATGATTTTATTTTTGAGGTCATTCATACCCTTAAAAGGATCGTTTAACCGGCCAAAATCATCTTTATTAAGACTGATGGCCATTGCATTAATGGTAAAATCCCTGCGGTTCTGGTCATCTTCGAGGCTCCCATCTTCCACTATGGGTTTTCTGGAATCCTGTCGATATGACTCTTTGCGCGCCCCAACAAACTCAACCTCAAATTCACCGGTTTTAAGCATGGCAGTTCCAAAATTCCTGAAAATGCTAAGTTTCTTTCTTCCAACACGCTCTGCTACTTTTCCCGCGAAATCGATCCCACTGCCTAAAACAACGATGTCGATATCTTTTGAAGGTCGCTTCATGATGCAATCTCTTACAAATCCCCCGATCACAAAGACTTTAACATTTTCCTCTGTCGCAATGTCAGAAATTATACTGAAAACGGGCATATTTATACATTCCTTCATATGTAGATATGACAATTTATTCAATTTGTGTGACAAAATTACAAATATTTACCGGTATCTTGCAGAATGGAGGAATTATTGACTGTGGTATGGATTTTGGAATATCGTTTCAATGAAAATTTTGGATAATTGCATTTTTAATTTAACAACAAATCAATGATTGAGCATTTAACACTGGATACATTCAAAGCGAAAGTATTCAATTTTACCGACAATAAAGAGTGGAAATTTGAAGGTACAAAACCATGTATAATCGATTTTTATGCAGACTGGTGTGGACCCTGTAAGATGGTAGCCCCGATACTTGAGGAACTTGCAAAAGAATTTGATGGAAAACTGGATATTTACAAGATAGACACCGAAGAACAGCGTGAGCTGGCCGGGATATTCGGAATTCAGAGTATTCCTTCACTTTTATTCGTTCCTAAAGAAGGTCAGCCGCAGATGGCAATGGGAGCTTTACCAAAGGAAACTTTTATTCAGGCGTTCAAAGATGTTCTTAAGGTTGAGTAATTGAGTTTGTAAAGTTTGTAGAGTTCTGTAGTTTTTACTTTATGAACTTTTGACTTTATAAACTTTTTTATATATTTGCCCTCACAAACTTACTCTCTAAGGGGGTGCCTTAATATTACGGGCTGAGATTATACCCTTAGAACCTGATCCGGGTAATGCCGGCGCAGGGAAATATGGAGAAATCAAAGTGTTATTCTATCTAAAACAAAGTTAAGTCATGAAGGCAATATTATTGTTTACAGGCATTCTCATGTCTGTATTTTCGCATGCACAATACAGTGTAAATGGAAAAGTTTTCGATACGGAAGGTCGCCGTTTGGCAGGCGCCAATATCATTATCCGGGACAGCTTTCTGGGAACTGTCAGCAATGCGGACGGAGAATTTACACTCAAAAATTTAGCCTCAGGAGAATATCAAATAGTCGTTTCTTATATGGGCTATGATCCCGAAGAGAGACTTATCAATTTACCGGGAGATACTGATGTTTCTTTTTACCTGAAGCGTTCAGCGATTATGGGTGAAGAGACAATCGTAACCTCGGTACGTGCTGGCAGGAAAGATCCTGTGGCGGTAAGTGAAGTTACGAAAGAAGAACTTCAAAGCCGAAACCTGGGTCAGGATATCCCCTGGCTGCTCTCACTGACTCCTTCCATGGTAGTAAGCTCAGATGCAGGAGCAGGCGTGGGTTACACGGGATTCAGAATAAGGGGTACCGATGCAAACCGTATAAATATTACTGTAAACGGGATTCCACTCAACGATGCTGAATCACATTCAGTCTATTTCGTTAATATGCCTGATTTTGCAGGTTCTACTGAGTACATACAGGTACAAAGAGGAGTAGGCACATCGCAGAACGGAGCAGCAGCATTCGGGGCAAGCATTAATATGAAAACTTTAAGCCTGAACCATGATCCTTATTCGGAAATCAGCAGTTCTTACGGCTCTTTTAACACCCGGAAAAACTCGGTCAGCCTGGGTACAGGCCTGTTAAACGATCATTTCACCCTCGATGCAAGGCTCTCAGGTATACATTCTGACGGT
This sequence comes from uncultured Chitinophaga sp., assembly GCA_964349045.1. Classification (GTDB taxonomy): domain Bacteria; phylum Bacteroidota; class Bacteroidia; order Bacteroidales; genus JACJXF01. Next base: position 42,228 of record CAYGFI010000017.1, on the reverse strand, counting down.
TATATCGACAGGGCGTTTTCCGATTTAAGTTCGTATTTTGTGTCTGCAGGATGGCATGCTTCCAAAAACATCGTAAAACTTAATGTTTTCTCAGGTAAGGAAAAGACATATCAGGCATGGGGTGGGGTTCCGGGTTACCTGCTGCAGACAAACCGCACGTATAACGAGCTTGGAAAATTTTCAGATGAAAAAGGTGTTGAAAGATTTTATGATAACCAGACAGATAATTATCAGCAGGATCATTACCAGATTCATATATCACGGGAATTATCCCCCTTTATAAACATCAATGCATCATTCCATCTGACTCACGGAGAAGGCTATTATGAGGAGTATAAAGAGGATGAGGAGCTGGCTGCTTACAGGATTCCTGAAATTGCAATTGATTCAGCCCTTGTTTCTTTTTCCGACCTGATCCGTCAGAAATGGCTGGATAATAATTTTTATGGCGCCGTATTCTCCACCAATTTAAAAAAAGATAAACTTGAAGCGAGCCTGGGAGGCGCATGGAACCGCTATGAAGGAAACCATTTCGGGAAAGTAATATGGGCAAGGTATGCCGGGATTTCCGAAATCAATCATACATGGTATAAAAGCATTTCGGATAAGAAGGATTTTAATGTATATACAAAACTTAATTATTCTCTGAATCGTAATATAAATCTTTACGGGGATTTGCAGCTCAGGGGAATAACCTACTTAATAGATGGTGAGGATAACGATCACAGGGACATTACCCAGAGTCATAATTATCTTTTTTTTAACCCGAAAGCAGGTATAAATTATTCTGATAACCAGGGCCGGCGTTTGTATTTTTCATTTTCAATTGCCAACAGAGAACCCAACCGAAGCAACTTTATAGATGCAGATACCACTCAGCCGGCTCCAACTTTCGAAACACTTTACGATTATGAGTTGGGATATTCATATAACGGGAACAGTTTTCAGGCAGGGATTAATTTCTATTATATGGACTACGCGAATCAATTGGTATTGACGGGAGAAATAAATGATGTTGGTTCAGCTGTAATGAGCAATGTTAAAGATAGTTACCGTGCAGGATTTGAACTTACAACTGGTTTACGACGACAGGAAATCTTCAGCTGGGATTTTACACTGGCCCTGAGCAGTAACAAAATCCGGAATTTTATCTCATACGTTGATAATTGGTCCTATTGGGATGACCCGTCCGCTCAGCAAAAACAATTTGTTTTCAATTTGGGAAAGTCAGATATTGCTTTCTCTCCGGAAATTGTAGGATCCAGCAACTTCAGGTATTTCCTGATGAAAAATCTGAGCCTGGATTTTATTTCAAAATATGTAGGCAGACAATTTACGGATAACACCGCTTCCGGCAATCGTAAACTTGATCCATGGCTGGTAAACGATATCCGGTTTGAATACATTATTAAGACAGGAATAATAAAGGAATTATCACTTAATCTGCTAATAGCCAATATTTTCGATTATCAGTATTCATCAAATGCATGGGTATACAGATATTTTGAAAATGATATCGAGGGAGTATATGATGGATATTATCCTCAGGCAGGTATTAATTTTTTAGCGGGGATCCGGGGCAGGTTTTAGACTTTAATGCTATTGTCGTGCCAATTCAGCCAGGTAAATCAATCAGGTTTCCGAAATCCTCTTATTTGCGATTTTGCTGAAATTGTATTACCAGCATAATTATTTAATATTGCATATCCTGTCTATCTGGTAATTTAATCCGCCTCAAATGCAAAAAGTTTTTATTCAAAGACTTTTCCCGCTGCCGGTAATGGCAAAAATCATCCTGTTGGGCCTGTTATATTGGTTTTTTTGCTGGATGGGGACGCTAACATTTTATAAGGATTTTGGTTTGGCAATTTATTGGCCGGCGGCAGGAGTGGCAATAATGGGTATTTATATTCTGGGCAGATCATCTTCTATCGGGATTTTTATTGCTGCTTTTATTATAAATTATTTTATTTACAGGACAGGCTACATCAATCTTTTTGGTCTGATATTTAGTGTAACAGCCATTGCGGCGGGTAATACTATTGGAGCATTAATCGGCGCCCGCTGTCTTGAAAAACGGGTATTAAAGAAGAACCGCACCTTTTTCCGCCTGGATTCTGTTTTTCCATTTCTTCTTTTTGTGGTAATGATACCCTCCCTGATTACCAGCTTAACAGGGGGAATAGTCATTTATCTGTCAGATGTGGTTCCTGATTATTTCAATAAAGTACATAGCTGGCTTCTGGCCGATTTAATAGGAATATTGGTAATTGTTCCATTGGTAATTGCGTGGAAGGAATCCCCCGGATTAAAAATAAACCGTCAAAAAATTCCTGAATTTCTCATAGTCTCGATCCTGTTGTTTATCAGCAGTTATTTCATTTTTACCGATTTTTTCGAAAATTATTTTTATAATTTCCTGATTGCATATTTTACC
>CAYGFI010000017.1:8772-39781 GCA_964349045.1 uncultured Chitinophaga sp. | reverse complement strand
TATTTTACCATTCCGATTTATTTCTGGCTTGCATTTCGGTTTGACTCAAAAACAATTATATCATTACAATTTCTGGCCCTTTTTTACATAAGTTATCTGGCAATATATGCAGGTGATGATTTTTTTTCAATCCTTTCAGAAAGACCTTATATTCTGCTGCAGGGATTCTCTATTTTAATTGCAATGCTTATTTTAATTTTACATTCCGTTTATACAGAAAGGCAACAATACATAATGGACATTCACAGGAGTGAGCAGGATTTAAAGGATGTACTTACCAATCTTCCACTCGGTGTTGGTATTTTGAATAGTTTGGGTGAACCGGAATTTTTAAATAAAGAGTTTACCAATAAAACCGGCTTGAGCCTGGCCGAGTTTATCAATAAAGACTTATCGGCAAATTCTGTTGCAAATACCGGGCAAACCATAAATTTGCTGACCCATGCATGGAAAAGCTTCATCAGGGATTTTATGGGAGGGGAAAGCATAGAGAAAGATATAAGTCTGTTGAATAGAAATCATGAAGCCCGTGAGTATTCTATAAATATTAATCCGCTAAAAGACAGGTATTTAATGGTGATGATGGATGTCACCCAACGAAAGAAAATGCTTGAGAAAATAAAAGAAGATGAGAGAAGATTATCATCCCTCATTCAGAATCTGCAGGGAATGGTATATCAATGCAGGTTCGACCGCAACTGGACCATGGAATTTGTAAGTGAAGGATCTTTTCTTTTAACCGGATATCTGCCGTCAGACTTAGTACTTAACAGCCGCCTTCCTTTTGCTTCCATAATTCAGGAGCGTTTTCGCGATTATGTCTGGGACACTATAGAAAGCGCCATTAAGAAAGGGGAGCCTTATTCATTGCAATATCAAATTGTTACCAGAAGCGGAGAGTTAAAGTGGGTAGCGGAAAATGGAAATGGAATTTTCGGAACGGATGGCATTTGCCGGAGTCTTGAAGGATTTATATATGATATTACGGACAGGGTTGAAGCCCTGGTGGCCTATCAGAGTGGAGAAGAGAAATATCACTCCCTTTTCGAGAATATGCCGGTCTCGCTGTGGGAAAATGATTATTCAGAAGTTAAGCAGCTAATTGACTCATGGCCCGCGAATTTAAAAGAGGATATTTATCATACTCTTATTACAAATAAAGAATTGTACCTGGAACTCTTATCAAACATTAAAATTGTTGATATGAACAGGTCAACGCTTGAGATGTATGGAGAAACAAACAAGTCAAAATTGATTGAAAGAGGACCTGAAATATTTGCCTCGGGTCATCCTGAAGCTTTTAGTTCCGTATTGGCTTCCTTTATTGAAGGCAAATCAAATCTGGAAGAGAGGATTATGGAAGTTAAAATTATGAGGAAAAAGCGATTCCTTTCTGTCCGTTGGTTTATTATGCCCGGTTATGAGAGGGATCTTTCCAGGATTCTGTTAACTATTGTGGATATCACCGACCTTAAGAAAGCGGAGAAGGAAATTCGCTTATTGAATCAGAGTCTTGAAAAGAAAGTCAGGAAACGTACGGAAGAGTTAGACAGGGCAAATCAGGAGTTGGAGGCATTTTCATATTCGATATCTCATGATTTGAAGGCGCCGTTGAGGGCAGTTCGCGGTTTCTCATTACTTCTGATGCAGGAATATGGGAATAGCTTACCGGATGGGGCTGTTCACTATATTAAAAACGTTCAGAAGAATTCGGAGAATATGACTCTGCTTATCACCGATCTGTTGCAGTTTTCACGTCTCGGCCGTAAGAGTCTTATTTATGCAATTTTTGATTCTTTCAGGCTTGTAAATACAATTCTGCAGGATCTTTACAGCCACCAAAATCCTGAACAATCTGAATTTATCGTGAATAGTCTTCCAATTTTAAATGCTGATGAGAATCTTCTTACCCAGGTTTTCGTTAACCTGTTTTCAAATGCAGTAAAGTTTTCAAAACCCGGTTCGAAAAACCGGATTGAAATCAGTTGTAAGTCCAATTCCGAGTACCATGAATTTTGCGTCAGTGATCAGGGCATTGGCTTTGAGCAAAAACATGCTGAGAAAATTTTTAAGGTTTTCCAGAGACTGCATACTCCTCAGGAATACGAGGGAAGCGGGGTTGGACTATCGCTTGTTCAACGGATCATTCACCGGCATGGTGGGATCATCCGCGCAAAAAGTGAAAAAGACAAGGGGACAAACATATTTTTCACTATTCCTGTTGAAATTGATTCTGAATAAGAAAATTGAATAATCTGAGGTATTTATTATTAAATTTCAGATATGAACTTAATCCAGCGATAGCACAGCCTGCCTCCCATATCGGGGAACCTACACAAATAAATATCAATTGTAAGTATTTTATGGTGTTTTGCATTTTTTTTATGACTAAGTAGTTAAGAGTTAATTAATAAGTTATCTTAGGGCTATGCAAAATCCTATTCTGAAAGTTCTGATCCTTGAGGATAATCCGTACGATGCTGAGTTAAATCTTAAAACTCTTCATAAAGAAAACTGGATTATCGATTCCAGGATTGCAAATAATGAAGAAAGCTTCAGGGCTTATCTTAAAGACTTTGATCCGGATATTATTTTGTCTGATTATAATCTTCCTGTTTTTAACGGGATGGATGCTCTGTGGATATCCAGGGAAGAAAAACCACTCACACCTTTTATAATTGTAACGGGTTCGCTTGATGAAGAAACAGCAGTTGATTGTATTAAGCAGGGCGCCTGGGATTATGTTTTAAAAGAACATCTTATCCGCTTAAATCCGGCTATCAAATTTGCAATGGAACTCCGGGAGGTAAGACAGAAGCGCGAACTTGCCGAGATTTCGTTCAGCGAAAGCGAAGAACATTACAGGGCTCTTGCAGAAAACTCCCCGGACGTAATTATGAGGTTTGACAAAAAATTCCGTCATCTTTTCGTAAATAATGCTGTTTTAGTACAGTTAGGTTTAAAGCCTGAATTGTTTATCAACAAGACGCATCGCGATATGGGTATTTTTGAACCTCTCATGTGCGATTTCTGGGAGGAGCATATATTAAAAGTATTTGAATCTAAAAAGCCGCATGAAGTTGAATTCTCTATTCCTGTAAGAGATGCAATGATTTATTATGAATGGAGACTTTTCCCTGAGTATAATCCAACGGGAGAAGTAATAACTGTGCTGGCTGTTGCAAGAGATATAAGCTTTAAGAAGGAATCGCAGGAAGCGCTCAGAAAAAGCGAAGAGCGTCTTCAACTCGCCCTGGAAGCAACAAGTGATGGGATATGGGATTACGATTTGAAGAACAATAAGATTTATTTCTCCCCCCGTTATGAAACTATGCTTGGTTATGACCCCGGCGCTTTTAAGAATGATATTAATGTTTTCAATGACCTGATGCATCCGGATGATAAGGACAGGATCACGACCTACATTAACGATATGTTGAAATCCGCTAATGAAACTGTTGAATTAGTTGCCCGCTTGAAAAGATACAATGGAACTTATGCATGGATTCATGCCCGGGGGAAGGTTTTTTCCTATGATCCGGATGGAGAACCGGTTAGGATAGTTGGAACCAATGTAGATATATCTCTTCGCAAACGGCAGGATGAAATTCAGAAAACAATATTTGATATTGGTAATGCAGTGGTTACAACCCGAAACCTGGATGAGCTGTTTGAGAAAATCCAGGAAATCCTTGGCCGGATTATTGATACAAAAAACTGCTATATTGCTCTTTATGATAAGAAAACCGATAAAATAACCCTTCCTTTCCACAGGGATGAAAAAGACCGGTTTACCGAGTTCCCTGCCGGTAAAACAGTAACCGCTTACGTGATCCGTAGCGGAAGTGCACAGCTCTTCAGCAGTGAAAGAATAAAGGAATTGTCTGATTCCGGTGAAATAGAAAGTATTGGCACTCTTGCTGTAAGCTGGCTTGGAGTTCCTCTTAAAATAGACCGGAATATTATTGGAGTATTCACAGTTCAAAGCTACGATGAGGCAGTAAAATATAATGAAGAAGATGTTAAGATACTTGAGTTTGTGTCCGATCAGATAGCCCTTGCCATTTCACGAAAGAAAGATGAAGATAATATACGGGAGAATGAACAAAAGCAGAGAAGAATTATTGAATCCTCCCCGGATGGATTGCTTGTTACTGGCAATGACGGAATGATCATTGATCATAATACCAGCATATTCGAAATGCTCAGGATCAAAAATAAAGAGCTCAGAAGACGTCGTTTCCAGGATTTTGTATACTCAGATGATCTTGAAAAACTTGAACATATATTCAGAGACACGATCAGTTCCGGTTATCAGAAAAACATCGAATTACTTATGGTTCGGGATGATGACACAGAATTTTATGCCGAAATATCTTTAGGTTTAATCCAGAGTCCCGGGAATGTAGTTGAAACTTATGTAATCATTATCAAAGATATAACTGAAAGAATAAACTATGAAGAGAACCTTAAAATAGCTAAAGAAAGAGCCGAAGAGTCCGACAGACTTAAAACTTCCTTTTTGTCGAATATGTCTCATGAAATCAGAACTCCCCTGAATGCAATTGTCGGTTTTGCAGAATTACTGTCCCAGAGCAGAATGGATGATGATACCAGTAAGGAATTTATTGGTCATATAAACCAGGGTTCCGAAACCTTGATTAACCTGATTGACGATATTATAGATATATCCAAAATTGAAGCGGGCCAAATACGGGTTAACAATACCGTTTTCAATCTATCGTCAATGCTAACGGAACTTCATGCTTTTTTCACCAAGAATCTGGAACGGCAAAACAGGCTGAATTTAACGATCACTTTAGATTATAATGACATTGATCCCAATTTGAATATATTTGCTGATTCCTTCAGACTAAGGCAGATTTTTATCAATGTGATAAGCAATGCTATTAAATTTACGGAAGAGGGTGAGGTCGTTTTTGGAATCAAAGAGATTGATTCAGAACATATTCGTTTTTATGTAAAAGATTCCGGTATTGGAATTGAAAAGGATAAACAGCTTTTGATATTTGACCGGTTTCGGCAGGGGCATGAATCGAAAACCAAATTTTATGGTGGAACGGGTATTGGTCTGGCTATTTCCAGGCATCTTGCGGAACTTATGGGCGGTGATATTTATGTTATTTCGGAGCCGGGTAAAGGCTCGGAATTCATTTTCTCAATAGGATATTTAAAGTCGGATGTTGAAATTATCCATGAAGAGAAAATAATATTAAATGCTAAACCGGATTGGAACAAAAAAACAATCCTGATTGCCGAAGACGAAACATCAAACTTTTTGCTGTTACAGGATATTTTTAAAGAGTCAAAAGTAAACTTAATTTGGGCCAAAAACGGCATGGAGGTTGTTAAATTGTTTATTGAAAATCCAAAGATTGATTTAATCCTGATGGACATCCGGTTACCGGTTATAAGCGGTTACGAGGCCGCTACGCAAATCAAAAAAATCAGAAAAGATATTCGTATTATTGCACAAACCGGTTATGCCATGTCAGGAGAAAGAGAGAAAAGCCTGATCGCCGGCTGTGATGATTATATTGCTAAACCTATAAAGCCTAAAGATCTGATTGCTCTTGTTTCCAGGTATCTGAATTCTTAATTGAATTATCCGAACTATTATGATCCGTGCACTTTGTACTTTTTTATTATTTTCAATCCTCCTGACAAATTGCAGTAGTACCGGCAAATCACCAGAGCATTTAACCGTTTTTCGTTATAATGAATCAAAAGGAATTGCCACACTCGATCCGGCATTTGCCCGCAATCAAACCCTTATATGGCCTGTTAATCAGCTTTTCAATGGATTGGTACAAATGGACGACAGTTTGAATGTAATCCCTTGCATTGCCCGATCATGGCAGGTTTCGAAAGATGGATTAGTTTATACGTTTTTTATTAGAAAGGATGTGTATTTTCATAGCAGCTCTGTATTTCGCGATTCGGTCGGTAGAGCAGTAAGTGCTTTCGACTTTGAATACAGCTTCGCACGGATTCTTGATCCAAAAACAGCATCTCCCGGTGGTTGGATTTTTGATAAACTGGATTTTTCCGCCGAAAATCCCAATGGTTTCTTAGCCGAAAATGATACTACTTTTAAAATCTTTCTAAAAGAACCCTTTGTGCCTTTTCTCGGAATGCTCACTATGCCTTATTGTTGTGTTGTACCTCATGAAGCCGTGAGTTATTTTGGAAATGATTTCGGTCGTAATCCGGTTGGAACAGGCCCTTTTATGTTTAAACTGTGGAGGGAGGACGAGAAACTTATTCTGACCAGAAACCCGGAATATTTCGAAAAGGATGAGATGGGAAGTCAATTACCTTATCTGGATGCAGTAAGTATAAGCTTTATCAAAGATAAGCAGTCTGAATTTCTTGAATTTATGAAAGGGAATCTTGATTTTCTGAATTCAATTCATCCCTCTTATAAAGATGTTTTACTCACCCGTTCCGGGCAATTAAACCCTGAATTTCAGAACAGGTTTGTTCTGAATACACAACCCTATCTTAATACGGAATATCTCGGGTTTCTTTGTGATTCAACTATCAGCGATGCCGTAAATAGCCCGGTATCATCCATTTTCATTCGAAAAGCCATCAATTATGGATTCGACAGGGTTAAGATGATGAAATACCTGAGGAATAATCTGGGAACCCCTGCTTTATCAGGATTCATCCCGGATGGACTCCCGTCATACAACAAGGATGAAGTAACCGGTTTTAGTTATAATCCCGATACGGCCCGTTATTTTCTTGCAAAAGCCGGCTATCCGGGCGGGGTTGGTTTACCACCGGTATTACTTACAACAACCTCCGATTATCTGGATTTATGCGAATATATTCAATTTGAATTGTCGGTGGTGGGAATTAAAATTGAAATCGAAGTTGCAACTGGTGCAAGTTTCCGTAATAAAGTGGCAAATTCCAATCTTGTTTTTTTCAGGGGATCATGGATCGCTGATTATCCGGACGCTGAAAACTATCTTTCATTGTTTTATTCTCCTAATCTTAGTCCGAACGGACCTAATACCACGCATTACGTAAATGAATTGTTTGATGAACTTTACCGGGAAGCATTGCAAACAGAGAATCCATCACTTCGTTACAGGCTTTACCGCCAGATGGACAGGATGCTTATTGAATCAGCAGTTATTGTTCCTTTGTATTATGACCGCGTGATTCGATTTACACCGGTAAATCTTACCGGATTAAGTTCAAATCCGTTGAATTTGTTGACATTAAAAAGTGTGAAGTATAGGAATTGAAGAAAAAAACAAATTTCTTTGTAAAAAAATATCGTTAAAAGTATTTTTTCTGGTAGTCAGAATTAAGCACGATATGCTTTTCTTTAAATAGCTTAACGTATAAATTATGTACACGGAAATTTGGCAGAAAAGTTGCAGATCAGTTTGTGCGATTGATTTTTACAGTTCCTCCAATGTAATAGTTATGGCGATATCCGGTTTCAAAGTTGGAAATCAGATAGTTACTGACGATATGATCTACCATGTCAAAGATGCCTTAGAGGTTCAGATCAGGTTTTTTATTGAAGATGGTACAACCGGGTACGCAAGTGTTAAATTGAGATATGATGATTTTCTTAAACGTCTTCCTGATAAAGGTGAATTCGATAATCTGGGAATTGTAATTATTCCTGCCGACTTTCCTGAATTTGAAAAAGTTCCTACCCTGATATTATGTAAATCCTGCGAGGTTAAAATCGGTCTTTCAGTTGCCGTAATCGGTTACCAGGCTGAGCATAAAAACATGGCTCTTAAAACCGGGGTATTATCTTCACACTATACCAATTCCAAAGGATTAAGCTTCCTTCAGTATGATGGTACCATTAAACCGGGCAATTCCGGAGCTCCTCTTATCGATGTTTCTACCGGTCGGGTTTTAGGAGTGGTTATGAATAAGGAAATGGGATTTGTCAAAGCGTATAAAGAATTAATTGAAATAATTGATACGAATCTTAAAGTTCTAAAAGAACAGGAAGGCAAATCCAATTTCTTTGATGTTGATCTTGCACAAGTTATGGGTGCAGGCCAGAGTCAGATTAAAAAAATTGCCAGGGAGTTTTTTCTGAATGCAACCATCAGGGTCGGATTTGCATTGGAAATAGGACACGTGCTTGAATACCTGGAGACAAAAATGGAACTCGATCCTGATTCAAGCGCTTTCTGTGATTAATCGTTATCACCGGATTTTTCCTGGTTTAATATGCGTTTAATGTCTTCATCAGCATCATGAAGTTTTAACTTGCAAAGCTGTATAAGCTGAGTAACTCTTTTAACTTTACCCGTTAATTCATCAACATCAAGTTCTCCGGTCTCTATCAGTTCAAGTATTTCTTCGATCTCTGAAATTGCATCGGAATATTTTATTTGTTGCCTGGCCATGTTTTAAAATTATGAATTATTTGTTTTTTTAACAATACTCACAGAACTACCCGTAAAAAATTTAGTTGTAAGTTCATCACCTGCTTTGAGATCTTTTGCCCTTTTAATAATCCTTCCACCCGATGAACTAATTGAATATCCTCTCATTAAAACCTTTTCAGGCCGGAGGTAATCAAGATTTTTTTCATAAACAGATAATCGATCATTCTTTGATTTGATTGAGATGAAAAGGATTCGGAGCATTCGTGAGGAAATCAGTTCCAGGTAATTGTATTCCGATTTCAGATGGCGGTTATAGTCAAAACCGATCCTGTGACTGTAGTTTATAAGAGCATAGTCCTTAAGACTGCTAAACTGCTGAACAAGAAGTTTAAGCCTGTTAAGAGATGTTGCCAGATAACTGCTTTCCTGATTCAGGTTTTGATGAACGAGGTAAAAAGTACTCTGTGAAAACAGATTTATTTTTTCCTTTTCATCAGCGATTTTTTTTCCCGTCATTGTAACCAGATCTTCCTTAAAGATTTCCAGTAAATCATCAAATTCATTTAATTTTTCAATCAGGAATTCTGCCACAGCAGTAGGTGTTTTAACTGAGGTGTGAGCAACGATATCAGTTATAGTTTCATCTCTTTCGTGCCCGATACCACTGATAACCGGCAGTGGAAACTGTGTAATATGATAAACCAGGTTATAGTTGTTAAAGCATTCCAGATCCGATTGCGCGCCGCCACCCCTGATAACTACAACCACGTCGAATTCGTCTTCGCGTTGGTAAATCCTTTCAAGAGCGCTGATTATTGAATCAGCCGCTTTTTCGCCCTGAACCTGTGCGGAAAATAGCTCCGAGCGGAAATAAAATCCCTTTATATTATGAATAAGTGTATCCATGAAATCGCCATATCCTGCAGCCGTTTCTGAAGATATAACGGCAATCCGTTGCGGTACCTGAGGAAATGGAAGCATCCGGTTCATGTCGATTACACCGTCCGATTGCAGTTTTCTGAGAATCTCCTGCTTTTTCCGGGCAAGGTCGCCCAGGGTATAACTGGGGTCAATATCTTTGATAATTAAGTTTATGCCATAAACCTCATGAAACTCAGGCTGTACCCTAATCAGTACTTTAAGGCCTGCATCTAACCGGTACCCGGTAGTAGTCTCAAAATAGGGAGCTAGCATTCGAAAGGTAAACGACCAGATAGTGGCCTTTATCTTCGCAAGGATCTGATCACTGTCGCCAGCTTTTTCAATGAGTTCCATATAGCAGTGACCGGAACTGTTCACCCTTAACTCGCTGATTTCCGCCGTAACCCAGAGAGGATCGGTAAATGCTGTTTGGAGTACAGACTTAATCCTCTGATTTAGCTGACTCAAACTGAGGCTGTCAGCTTTCATCGTTTAAGTATCATTAAATTGGTAAAATACTTCTTCCCTTCCGATTCGGCAACAACAAAATACATTCCTGCACTTTGTCCGTTCATCTCACTGATACGCGCATATCCGCTGTCAAACGTTTTTATACCCGTGTAGATACTTTTGCCAGGGAGATTGTAAATAGTGATTTTTGTATCTGTTCCGGAAAACAAATCAGAACGAATTTCGAAAATACCATAGTTTGGATTGGGTACTATCGAGAGACGATTTGCCATGTTAACAGGAACCTGCATTTTCAGCAGATAGAGTGCCGTGAAAAAATCAGGGATTCCATAACCGGCTGAATCGTTTGGGTTATAGTAAAGCGATGCTGACTTCCGGATAGACCGGATAATTTCGATGTTTGTTTTTTCCGGAGCGGCTTCCCACAAACAGGCTATCATCCCGGCAATCTGAGGGGCTGAAAAGGACGTTCCATATCCCGGACTTATCGACCCAAGGGAATTGACTACCATGGCTTGATATCCAACAGCCAGAATATCAGGTTTTGTCCTCTGGTCAGAGGATGGCCCTCTGGAGCTGTATGCAGCTATAATCCCTGCGGTGTCAGAGGCTCCAATGCAGAGTACATTCGGACCATCGGATGGAGCCGTGATATATTTCCAGGGTTTATTTCCTTCATTTCCCGCGCTGATTACCACAACCATCCCTTTACTGAAAGCTTTTTCGGCTGCCCGCGTAACCAGTGCAGTTTTCCCGTCCATATCGTCATAAGTATAACTTAATTCAGGATCATCAAATTCCGAATATCCCAATGAACTATTGATGATGTCGGCCCCGGCACTATCGGCATATTCGGCAGCAAGCACCCAAAAAGCTTCTTCCAGTGGGGTTTCTGATTCAACAATCTCACTTTTTAGCAGGTAATAAGAAGCTTTTGGCGCCGTACCAATAATTACACCCGGTATATTGGCGGCCATTGTACTTAACACGGACATTCCATGGCTATGCGTCTGGAAGAATTCTGTTCCTGAACGGCTAAAATCACGATAGCCAAGCAAGCGGCCTTCCTTCCAAAGGCTATCGAATGCTGCAATACTATCTGCACTGTTGAAACCTCCGTCAATAACTGCAATCCTGATATCACTTCCCATGTAACCCATTTCGTGCAGGGAGGTACCGTTTAAGAAGGCAATTTGCGGGTAGGACAAACCATAATCCAGATTAAATTGTTCCTGATTTTTTAATGGGAAATCCGTTCGTTTTGAAAATGAGATTTCAGGTACGGTTTTTTTTCTGGGGATTTTAAAGTGGAATTCAGAAACAAAAGAAAAATGATCCAGTGTATCGAGAAGGAGAGTGTCATAACTTTCAATGATGACAGCATTAAACCACCTGGAGCTGCCCAGAATGGTTAATCCAAGGTTTTCCAGACTGTCGAGGTAAATTTTGCTGACCGGCAAATCCTCCTGTGTAAGGTTTATGTTTTGTCGTGCTCTGCGTTCAAGCGATCGTTCACTGAGAAATGCAGAGGGATTTGAAAGAGTATAATCATTTCCCTCTTTATCTGCAAGACTGATCCAGTATTGCCCGTTAGAAAGTTTTTGAGGGAAAAGACCGTTTGGCAACAGTAAGAGAAATGATAAAAACAGGAGTGTTCTCATTCCATTTATGGATCTGTATGTAAAACAATCATCGTAAAAAATAGTTACTGAAATTCAGGGATTTCTGTTTCATCAAGGTTCCCGATCGCATCTTTAACCTTTTTAGAGAATTCCTCGATCCGTTTATCCATTTCAGCATTAGGAAGCATTATCCCATCTTTATATTCAACTGCAAGATCAATTTCTCCCGCCTCATTGTAATATGTCCACGTTCCGTCCATTGATCCGTTGGTGTAGTTTCCTTTAATGGACAGGCTTCCGTCGGGATTATAACTTATAAAACTTCCATTGAGCGTATCTGCAAGGTAGGTTCCGGTTAGTCTTATCTGGCCGTTCTCAAAGTACTGTTCCCATTTTCCGTTCTTCAGGTCATTTTGCCATTCCAAGTACTCCGACGGCTTTCCCCCGTTATAAAACTTATAGCTTACGCCGTGTTTTTTACCCATCAGAAAGGTTTCGGTAAAAACTTTCCTGTAATCGTAGGATGAATAATAATTCCAGATCGAGTCTTTCTTTTGAAGAATGTATTTTCCTTCGGCTGCAAGTTTTCCTGTCTGGTAATACATCTTTACAAAAAAGTTTTTACCGCTTTCATCAAAGTACATGCTGGCCTGTAGAATTCCTCCCGGGTAATATTTCAACAATTCGCCAACAGGATGACCTTGTTTAAAACTCCCTGTAGATTTGATTTTTCCGTTATCATAATAGGTTTCCCATATCCCTGTTTTTTTGCCATCGGGGTCGTATTGGTTTACAGCAACATCCTGCGCAAATATTCCTGGTACAAGGAGGAAAAATGAGAGAGACAGCAGGATGATTTTGCTTTTCATATCAGAATATTTATTGAAGTGGAAGATTTATGACAAATCTACAAAAAGACAAAAGATAAAAGTATAAAGATAAAAGTTTATATATCGTGAAAGTCACACTTTTATCTTTATCCTTTTATCTTTTATCCTGACTCAGGACTCTTTATCAGCGCCAGGAAGGCTTACTTGACTTCCTCAAAGTCAACATCGGTAACTTCCTGGTCACTTTTAGTTTTCTCCTTACCGGCTGAAGTACTTTCAGTTTCCGGTTCAGGTTGAGGTTGAGCTCCCTGGGTCTGGCTGGCTTTATACATCTCTTCAGATGCGGCCGACCATACTTTATTCAGTTCTTCTGTTGCTTTGTCAATAGCGTCTATATCTTCCGATTTATGAGCTTCCTTTAGTTTTTTGGCGGCCTCTTCGATAGCTTCTTTTTTATCAGCAGGAATTTTATCGCCGAATTCCTTGAGCTGTTTGTCGGTCTGGAAGATAAGACTATCGGCAGCATTCATTTTGTCGACTTTCTCCCGGGCTTTCTTATCAGATTCTTCATTTTCTTTGGCTTCGCGCTTCATTTTTTCGATTTCTGAATCGCTCAATCCTGATGAGGCTTCTATACGTATGCTGTGTTCTTTACCGGTACCTTTGTCCTTAGCGTGTACATTAAGGATCCCGTTTGCATCGATATCGAATGAGACCTCAATCTGGGGAACTCCTCTGGAAGCAGGCGGAATACCGTCAAGATGAAATTTCCCAATGGTTTTATTATCCCTTGCCATTGGTCTTTCACCCTGCAGGATGTGAATCTCAACCGAAGGCTGGTTATCAGATGCAGTAGTAAAAGTTTCCGATTTTTTTGTAGGGATGGTGGTATTTGATTCGATAAGTCGTGTAAACACTCCACCCATGGTTTCGATACCCAGGGAAAGTGGGGTAACATCGAGGAGCAATACGTCTTTTACTTCACCCGTAAGTACACCGCCCTGTATAGCTGCACCAACAGCAACTACTTCATCGGGATTTACTCCTTTAGAAGGAGATTTTCCGAAGAATTTTTCAACGATAGCCTGAATGGCTGGAATTCTTGTTGATCCGCCTACAAGTATAACTTCATCAATATCAGACGCGGTCATACCGGCATCCTTAAGAGCTTTTCTGCAAGGCTCAACGGTCGACTGTATAAGGCTATCGGCAAGACTCTCGAATTTAGACCGGGTTAAGGTTTTTACAAGGTGTTTAGGAATACCATCTACCGGCATGATATACGGCAGGTTGATTTCGGTGCTGGATGAGCTGGAGAGTTCTATTTTGGCTTTTTCTGCAGCTTCTTTTAAACGTTGCAATGCCATAGGATCCCTCTTCAGATCAATACCTTCATCTTTTTTGAACTCTTCAGCAAGCCAGTCGATGATGGTCTGGTCGAAATCATCACCTCCAAGGTGAGTGTCACCATTAGTCGATTTTACTTCAAAAACGCCATCACCAAGCTCCAGAACTGAAATATCAAAAGTTCCCCCACCCAGGTCGAAAACAGCAATCTTCATGTCCCTGCTACGTTTGTCGAGACCGTAAGCAAGGGAAGCTGCAGTTGGTTCATTGATGATCCTTCTGACATTAAGGCCTGCGATTTCTCCGGCTTCTTTGGTGGCTTGCCGTTGTGAATCGCTGAAATATGCAGGAACCGTAATAACAGCATCAGTAACTTCCTGACCCAGGTAATCTTCTGCGGTTTTCTTCATTTTCTGAAGAATCATAGCCGAGATTTCCTGAGGGGAATATTTGCGGTCATCGATCAGTACCCTGGGAGTATTGTTTTCACCCTTTATTACTTTATATGGAACGCGTTTGATTTCTTTCTGAACTTTATCAAACGTCTCACCCATGAATCGCTTTATTGAAAAAACAGTTTTTGCTGCATTGGTTATGGCCTGACGTTTAGCCGGATCTCCGATTTTTCTTTCGCCATTTTCAACAAATGCCACTACGGAGGGAGTGGTTCTCTTTCCTTCTGAATTTGGAATAACCACAGGCTCATTGCCTTCCATAACTGAAACGCAGGAGTTAGTTGTTCCTAAGTCAATTCCAATAATTTTACCCATTTTATTTTTATTTTAATTTTTGATTTCTGATCGGTTAAATATTGTCAATACTTATGCCAACGTTAAAATGCGGCTAAATCGTGACATTTTTGCTACTGGTTGTCCCGAAGAACTGAAAATACCCTTTCTAAAAAGTGACAAAAAGTCAGAAAGTTGTAAAAAATTGACTTCTCATAGGATATAATTTAAATTTATGTGAACTTTGTATCCCTTTAAAAATAAATAAAATGCCCATTCATAGTACAGTTAAACGTGTCACCACGCATGTGATAAACGAGATGAAGCTTAAAGGTGAAAAAATTGCCATGCTCACCGGGTATGATTATTCAATGGCCAGGATCCTTGACCAGGCCGGTATTGATATCATTCTCGTTGGAGATTCCGCTTCGAACGTGATGGCAGGAAACCAGACAACAGTTCCCATTACTCTGAACGAGATGATTTATCATGCATCGGGAGTGGTAAAAGCGGTGAACAGGGCCCTGGTAGTAGTAGATCTGCCCTTCGGCACTTACCAGGGGAACTCCATTGAAGCTTTGCAATCCTCTATTCGGATTATGAAAGAAACCGGCGCCCATGCAGTAAAACTGGAGGGTGGCAGTGAAATCCGTGAATCTGTTGAACGTATATTAAGTGCGGGAATACCGGTAATGGGGCATCTCGGACTTACCCCCCAGTCGATCCATAAATTCGGTACTTATACTGTCAGGGCTACCGAAACCGAAGAAGCAGATAAACTTATCAAAGACTCTCAAATTCTTGAGGAAGCCGGTTGCTTTGCACTGGTTCTTGAAAAAATTCCTGCCCTTCTGGGGAAAAAAGTCGCTGAAGAAAGAAAAATACCTGTCATTGGCATTGGCGCCGGCATGTATGTTGACGGACAGGTATTGGTTCTTCACGATATGCTTGGCATTACCCAGGAGTTTTCACCCCGGTTCCTGAGAAGATATCATAACCTGCATGCAGAAATGCTGGGAGCCATTCAGAATTATATTTCGGATGTCAGGTCGCAGGACTTTCCAAATGAGAAGGAGCAATATTAATGTCCCAATCCCCGGATATCTTATACGAAGACAACCATCTTCTCATTGTGAATAAGGGCGTCTCGGATATTGTCCAGGAGGATAAGACCGGGGATGAATCACTGGAGCAGCAGATCAAAGCTTTTATTAAGGAAAGGGATCAAAAGCCGGGTAACGTGTATCTTGGGGTTGTGCATCGAATCGACAGACCGGTAAGCGGCGCGGTTGTTTTTACCAAAACGAGCAAAGCCCTGGCCCGGATGAATGAGATGTTTCAGAACCGGGAAATCCAAAAAATTTACTGGGCCATCGTTAAAGAAAAGCCGGAGAAGGAGGAGGCCTTACTTGAACATTTTTTAAGCCGCGATAGCAGGAAAAATAAAGCATACATTCATACCAAAGAGGTTAAAGATTCCAAACCTGCCAGTTTGAGTTATCGCGTAAAAGGTAAGTCAGATAATTATTATCTGCTTGAAATAGAATTACACACGGGAAGGCATCATCAGATCAGGGCGCAGCTTGCGTTCATTGGTTGCCCGATCAAAGGTGATTTGAAATACGGCTTTCCACGATCAAATAAAAACGGAGGCATCAGTCTCCATTCAAGAAGTATCCGGTTGATTCACCCAATTTCAAAGAAAGAGATTTTCGTTGAGGCTCCTGCACCGGAAAATGATCTTTTCCGTTTTTTTACCTGAAAACTAAAGTTGAAATATTAAGGTGCAAAGACACCAGGGTATGGATCAGAAAGCAAGAAAAACCGCATTCCCTTTGAGTCATCGCGTTCTGCCAGGCGCGGTTCTGCATTTAAGCTTTTGTTCACTAATCAAGGTTCTCAAAAGGCATCGGTAAAAGATCCCGAACATCGTTTATAATCTCGATTTTCTCTTCACTCACAAGAATCACTTTCATCTCTTTGCCTGTTCTATTGCGGGCTTCGAGTAATACCTGGCGACATGCGCCACAGGGATAGGCTGGTTGCCTGGTAAAATGTCCTTTAAAGCTTGCTGCAATAACAATGGTACGTATCGCAACACCTGGAAATTGTGCGCCGGCATAAAACACTGCAGTTCTTTCCGCGCATATACCGGAAGGGTAGGCAGCATTCTCCTGATTATTTCCTGTGATGACTTCACCATTTTCGAGTAATACAGCAGCTCCAACGCTAAAACCAGAATAAGGAGCATAGGCTTTTGTTACAATATCCCTGGCCTTTTTTACCAACATTTGATCTGTTTCAGATAGCTCGTGCAGACTTTGGGCTTCGGTAATTTCTATCAGGATCCGTTTTTTTATCATGGCAGGGTAATGTGGTACCAAATAAGTAAAAGTTTGGGAATTATCAAAATCATTGCTGTTGCTCTGGAGGAAAGGATTAAAACCTGACAGGTGTCTCGCAACAAGAAACCTGTAATAAGGATTTAGTTTATTGTCTTTCCTTAACCGCGTTACGTGTTGCATGTTACGCGTCAGGACTAACAACTGTTAGTAATTTTATCAGAAACATCCCGTTTGTTCATATAACTTTGTTCCTTAATTGGAAAACAACAAATATGCCTGCTAAAACCTATATACTTATTTCACTTTGCTTTATATCTCTTTTTACAAATGCCCGGAATCCGGCACAGGAATCCCGCAGGACGTATATTGAAAATTATAAGGATCTGGCAATAAAAGAAATGTTAAGAAGTGGAGTCCCCGCCAGTATCACTCTGGCACAGGGAATCCTTGAATCGGATAATGGAAATTCCACTCTGGCAAGAAAAGCTAATAATCATTTTGGGATCAAATGTCATAGCAATTGGAAGGGGCCGGCTATTTATCATGATGATGACAGGAAAGGGGAATGCTTCAGAAAATATAATTCAGTTTATGAGTCGTATCAGGATCATTCTGATTTTTTGATGAGCGGTTCAAGGTATAGTTTCCTGTTTGAACTGGATATGACCGATTACAAAGGATGGGCAAAAGGCCTGAAAAAGGCCGGTTATGCAACAAGTCCAACTTACGCGGAAAAACTTATCAGCCTGATTGAAGAGAATAATCTACACCAGTATGATCTGAGTGGGGCTTCACAGGCCGGTAAGCAGAGGCAAAAGAAAATAGCAGAAGATAAATCGGCCGGGATAACAGCAGGGAAAAAAGTTTTAGAAAGAAACCGTATAAAATATATTATCGTAGAGCAGGATGATAATTTCAGAACTTTGCAGGAAGAGTTTGATCTTTTGCCTTTTGAGATTTATAAGTACAATGATCTGGCGAGGGATCAGGAATTGAAAGTCGGCCAGGTAATATATCTTCAGCCCAAGAGGAACAAGGCGGAAGCCGGTAATTCATGGCACACTGTGAAGGAAGGGGAGTCAATGATGCAGATTTCGCAGATTTATGGTGTTAAACTGGACAAATTATACAGCAAAAATCTCCTGGTCCCGGGTACTGAACCTAAAACTGGAGATAAAATTTCATTGAGAAAGCAAATCTCCGGTCCAAAACCACAGGTTGAGAAAAAGAAGCGGGTCAGACCTGAAGCGGAAGAAGATGAAAGCGAATTGAGATTTGAATTTGATAAGTAAATAGTAGCATATAAATTTCATTTCTAAAGATTTAATGCTTTAATTTGCAGCTCAATTTTAAACAGATGTTTTTCTTCAGTTCATTTTTCGCAGGAGCGCCGGTATTGATAATGGCATTCTTCTACCTTTTATATTTTGGAGCCTACGCTCTCAATAAACCGCGGGTTATTGAAAATGAAAGTCTTCCGGAATTGAAAGAGGTGTTTGTTAAAGACGAAGAAGCAAGCCTGGAGGAAAATACATTTGTTTACCACCGGTCAATTCTACTTAATCAGGTTGTCGCCTCCACTTTAAAGCCAGAGGCACCTTTATATAAGCTTTTGAAAATTTCACCTCATGTTATTTCAGAAAGAAAAACATGTTCTCATTTATTTGCATTTGATTTATTCTCAAGGCCCCCGCCTTCTCTGGGATAGAGCAGCTTATCCGGTTTGATTACCACTTTTATGCCTGTTCAAAAAAGGTTTTTTACCCATTTAGAAAGAATCGGTAATAGCATTTTTCTAATAAATGATTACCGGTTTAAATCGTAACCCTTAGGGCATTATAGCAATAATATCAACAACTAGTGAATAATCTGCGGCTGATTTTAATCACAGATTCTGTATAATTCCATTTTTTTGAATAATCTGTTAAAACAGAATTTGTACGGATAAAAAATTCTATTCAAGAGTTAATATATAAACTAAATTTCTATGAAAAAGCAACTAATATATATTTTCTTTTTACTTGTATTCTGCATTTCAACTGCAGAAGCACAGGAAACTGGTGATGTGACTGACAGCAGCACAATAAGGCTGGTTGAATTAGGTGAATTTGTAATTAAAGCTTCAAAGGATAATGCAACTTTTAAGTCAATTCCGGCCTCCGTATCTTTGATTTCTCAAGGAAGTATTATGGTAAATGAAATACACTCCCTAAACGAAATATCGGCCACTGCACCAAATTTCTTCATGCCTGATTATGGATCCAAATTAACTTCTCCGGTTTACATCAGAGGAATCGGTTCAAGAATTAATTCTCCTTCTGTCGGATTATATGTTGACTATGTTCCTTATTTCGAAAAGGCAACCTTTGATTTTGATTTTTTTGATATAAAGCAAATTGAAGTACTTCGCGGGCCGCAGGGGACGATGTTCGGCAGAAATACCATGGGAGGAATAGTTAATATTGTTACTCTGTCCCCAATGGAGTACCAGGGAACACATGTGAATATGTCAGCAGGGAATTATGGGTCCTATGCGCTAAATGGAGGACATTACGGTAAAATAAATGACAAATTCGGATACTCCCTTGCTCTGAATTACCTTCACAATGATGGTTTTTATACCAACCATTTTTCAGGAGAGCAGGTGGATAAACTTAATTCGTACGGTTTTCGGAACAGGCTGGTTTATCAGATTTCAGACAAGCTTTCTGTTGAAAATATTGCCGGATTTGAGCTCAGCAAACAGGGGGGTTACCCGTATTCACTATATAATGACTCTTTAGATATTGCCGAACAAATAAATTATAATCAATACAGTTCCTATGACAGGAGTTTATTCTCCGATGCCATACTGATCAAGTATTCCGGAAACAATTATGAGCTGGTGGCAACCACTTCATTTCAATATCTTGACGACATTCAGGACATTGATCAGGATTTTACTCCTGACTCCCTTTATTTTATTTCCCAGGAGCAGAATCAGAATATGCTGTCGCAGGAGATCGTTGTCAGATCAAAGGGTAGTTCAAAATACAACTGGCTTTTCGGCGGATACGGATTTTACCAGGCATTTGATAATGCAGTAAATGTAAATGTTTATGCTTCGAAACTAAGTTATTTAAAAACCTATGATCATGTGATAAATGGTTTTGCATTTTTCCATCAGTCAAGCATAGCAGATTTTCTTATCAAAAATCTTACTCTTACAGGAGGAATAAGGTTTGATTCGGAGCGGGATTTACTCGAATATCAATATGACCGGAACCTCAGGGGAGTACAGGCAAATTTAGCTGATACTGTTTATCCTGCATTGAAATCAATCGAAATAATCCCCCGATTAGCGATAAATTATAAAATAATGAATAGTAATTTATACGTTGTCGTTGCCAGGGGATATAAAACGGGTGGATTTAATTCAACATTCGAACGTCCCGAAGATCTCACGTTCGATCCTGAATATAGCTGGAATTATGAATTTGGGGTAAAAACTCCAATCATCAAAAACCATCTGTATGCTGATGTAGCGCTTTTTTATATCGACTGGAAGAATCAGCAGATCTATCAGACCGTACCGAGTGGCAGAGGATCCATGTTAAAAAACGCCGGTCATTCTGTAAGCAAAGGCGGTGAGGTATCATTAAAAACAATTCCCATGAAAGGTTATGAATTTAATGTGGCATACGGATATACAAATGCAATTTTCCTATCCTACATAGTTGATTCATCATTAAACCATAATAATAATTTTTTACCCTATGTGCCCCGTCACACGATCTCTCTCCAGGCAAGTAAAACTTTCACGATTAAAAATTCTTCTGTATTGGACAATATCAGGATAAATGCATTGTACCGTGGAGCCGGGAAGATATTCTGGGATGAAGAGAACTCTCAAAAACAGGCATATTACGGTTTACTGGACGCTAAGATCTCCTTTATCCGGAAATCACTACAATTTGACATCTGGTCCAAAAATCTGTTAAATACAGAATATGCCTCCTTTTATTTTGAAGCATTAGGTAATCAATATGTTCAAACCGGAAAACCGGCTCAATTTGGTGTGAATATATCAGTAAAATTTTAGGTAATGAAAGAAAGAGCATGGCATAAGTTTCCCGTATTATTCAGCTTATACATTGCTCAATCTATACCCATGAGTTTTTTTTCTACCGTAATCCCGGTGATCATGCGGCAGGAAAAGTATTCCCTCGAATCAATCGGACTTCTTCAGTTAATAAAGTTGCCATGGATTCTTAAATTCCTGTGGGCCCCTCTTATTGATAACAGGGCAAAAAGCACAAAACAACTAAGAGGACTGATTATATTTTCAGAGTTATTCTATGCATTGGTTATTTTAAGCATTGGATTGTTTGATTTGCAGACCGATTTTAAGTTGATTATTATTTTCATGGTTCTTGCTTTTGTAGCATCAGCCACCCAGGATATTGCTGTTGATATTTTTGCCATTCTGCAGTTAAAAGTGGATGAAAGAAGCCTTGGCAACAGTATGCAGTCGGCCGGCAGTTTTGTGGGAAGTCTCTTTGGAACCGGTGTGCTTTTAATTGCCTACTACTATTTTGGATGGACCAATTTACTGGTATTATTGTCAGCTTTTGTAATTTTTGCAATCCTGCCCTTATTGCTATATCGCAAGCCTAACCGAAACGAAGGTGAAATTAAACCGCGGGTCACCTTTGCAGATATTTTCCGCTTTTTCGCCGAAAAAGGGAAGCATAAGAGGGTGCTGATCCTGGTATTTTATTATTCCGGCATTATCGGAATACTTACTATGCTAAAACCTTACATGGTAGATCTTGGATACAATGTCAAACAAATTGGTTTTATGTCCGGGATTTTTGGTACTTCAATTGGAGCATTATCTGCCCTGGCAGGTGGATTTATCGTCAGGAAAGCCGGAAGGAAATTTTCGATGCACATCTTTTTACTGATGAGCCTGAGCGCTGCTGTATGGTTTTGGTTCCTGACACGAACAACTCCCTCATTAACGGCTTTATATATTGGTATTGGCCTTCTCTGGGGGTCATACGGATTGTCAACGGTTGCCATTTACACCACATCGATGGACATGGTGCGTAAAGGCAGGGAAGGAACCGACTTTACCACACAGATTGTAATCACACATTTAAGCAGTCTTGTAATTGCTGTATCAAGCGGGAAAATTGGCGATTTAGTAGGTTACAACGGGCTCTTCACCATCGAAGTGTTTCTGTGTTTGTTAACTTTCGGTATATTATTTTATTCACTTCCAAAGGAAAAAGAGTATGGAAATCTCTGATCAGTTACTTAATAAATACAATGTGCCGGTGCCGCGATACACCAGTTATCCCCCGGCAAACCAGTTTTCGGAAACTTTTTCAGAAGGTGACTATCTTATGTTGCTGAAAGAATCCAACGACAGAAAGCCTGAAAGCATGGCTTTGTACATACATATCCCGTTTTGTAAAAAGATATGTCATTATTGCGGATGTAACGCATGTTCAATCGGTAATGGGGAATTAATTAAGCCCTATATGGAAGCCCTCCGGAAAGAAATAGAGATGGTTTCACAACATCTGGATAAAAACAGGAAGGTTACCCAGATCCATTACGGAGGCGGTACACCCAACTCACTGGATATTAGCTATATTGAAAGTCTTAATGAATATTTGTTTTCAAGGTTTTCCCTTGTGGAAAAACCGGAAATTGCCATCGAATGCAATCCCGCGTACCTTGATACCCGATATATCGATAAATTAATAGCAGCAGGTTTTAACCGGTTTAGTATAGGGATCCAGGATTTTGATAATAACATTCTGAAACTGGTAAACCGGCAGCCCTCTGCAATTCCTCCTGACGAGTTATTCCGTTACCTGAAAACAGCAGGAGAGGATATCAATGTGAATTTCGATTTTATTTATGGTTTACCCGGTCAGACTGTCTCCTCATTTTCAAAAACAATTGAGCAGGCGATTCAGATCAGACCCGACAGGCTGGTAACATTCTCCTATGCACATGTACCCTGGGTTAAAAAACACCAGGTGATCCTTGAGAAAAGAGGACTACCTACACCTGAAGACAAAATGCAGATGTTCCTTTCCGGCTATCAGATGCTGAAAGAGGCAGGCTACCAGCCCATTGGTCTGGATCACTTTGTGTTGCCAACTGATGATCTGTTTCTGGCTGTTAATGAGGGAAACCTTCACAGGAATTTCCAGGGTTATTGTACGCGTCGCACTACCGGGCAGGTATATGCATTCGGCGTTTCTGCAATAAGTCAGCTTGAACAGGGATATTCCCAGAATTTAAAAGAGATCAGCGCGTATAACTCTTCAGTAAATCAGGGAAGACTTCCTGTGGAAAGAGGTTATATACTCTCCGGCGATCAAATCCTTACCCGCGAAGTAATTACGGAACTGATGTGCAATAAAAAAATCAGTTTTTCACAAATTGCTGAAATGCAGAATATTTCGGTTCCGGAACTAAAAAAGGCAGTGAAATCAGACAAGACTGCTTTAAATGAATTTTTGGTTGATGGCCTGATACGTTATACATCCGATGTAATTGAGGTTACCGAAAAAGGAACACTTTTTATCCGAAATATTGCAGCCTCTCTCGACAAGGAATATCAGTTGAAGGTCCAGACATATTCCAAACCCATATAGTGATATGAGTACAAAAGATACCGATGTTATAATAATCGGAGCCGGACTTACCGGGTTAACGATAGCGTATTACCTGCAAAAAAGGGGTAAAAAAGTTATTATTATTGAAAAGCAGGATAAAACCGGGGGAGTTATCGGGACTATCTCTGAACAAGGATTTATTTTTGAGACAGGTCCGAATACGGGCGTGCTTTCAACACCTGAACTGGTTGAACTCTTTGAGGATATGAAAGATTGTACTTTAGAGACCGCGAATCCAAAATCCAAAAAGCGCTATATTCTCAAAAACGGAAAATGGCAGGCATTACCTTCAGGACTATTATCAGCCATAAGTACTCCCCTTTTTACTTTCAGGGATAAGTTAAGGATATTAGGAGAGCCTTTTCGGAAACGCGGAACCAATCCTGATGAAACCATTGCACAATTGGTTCTTCGCCGGCTCGGGAGAAGTTTCCTGGATTATGCTGTTGATCCGTTTATTTCCGGCATTTACGCCGGGAATCCGGAAAAACTTGTTACCCGTTTCGCCCTTCCGAAACTTTACGCTCTTGAACAGAATTACGGAAGTTTTATCAGGGGCGCCATTAAAAAGCAGGGTGAAAAGAAAAGCGAGGCAGAAAAAAAAGCAACTCGTGAAGTATTTTCTGCCAAAGGGGGTCTTGCGAATTTAATTGAAGGTTTGGTTGCAGAGATAGGGTCGGAAAACATTTTTACCAGAGCTATCGGCGCCACCATTGAGCCGGAAAACAAATCGTATGTTGTTTCCTATACAAATTCCGGAGGAATGAAGACGCACATAAAAGCGCCTGTTGTGGTTTCAACGACAGGAAGTTATAATTTGCCATCGCTTCTGCCCTTTATCACTGAAGAAACATTAAAACCCTTAACAAGCCTGGAATATGCCGGGGTTGTGCAGGTTGCCCTGGGATATAATATATGGGAAGGTTTCAGGTTAGATGCTTTCGGAGGTCTCATTCCGTCTAAAGAAAAACGTGACGTTCTCGGTATTTTATTCCCGTCAGTAATCTTTGAAGGCAGGGCGCCTGAAAACGGAGCGCTCCTCTCGGTTTTTCTCGGGGGAGTTAAAAATCCGCACCTGGTTTTGAAAAATGATGAGGAAATTAAATCCATCGTACTGAAAGAAGTAGCAGATACTTTATTTTATCAAAAACAGCCCGACTTATTCAGGATTTACAGGTATTCCAAAGCCATCCCCCAATATGAAAAATCCACCGGAGAGCGACTGGACTGCATCCGGGGAATCCAGGATCAATACCCGGGACTTATACTTGCAGGCAATATCAGGGATGGAATAGGGATGGCGGACAGGGTGAAGCAAGCCAGGCAGATAGCAGTATTGATAACTATTCACCCTATATCTAATACATTGATTACTGATCAATTAATTTAACCACAATGAACACAAGGATAAAACACAATGGCCACAAAATGTTCAATTTAAGTATCAGATCATTTTCTTTGCACTTTGTGCCCATAGTGAATTCTTCGTGTTCTTGTGGTTAAACTATTTAAATTAAACTGATTAGAATTTTTTGTCATCAGGTGAATAGTCACTAAATTGAAGTAATTTTAGATAATGAAGAAAAAAGCGCTGCTCCTCATAAACACCGGCACCCCGGATAAGCCTGAGGTTCGGGAGGTGAGACGCTATTTGTCACAATTCCTGAACGACAAACGCGTAATAGATTTACCATGGCTGGCGAGGAAAATCCTGGTGAACCTGATTATCGTGCCTTTCAGGGCGCCTAAATCAACGCGCCTGTACAAGAAGTTGTGGACAAGCAATGGTTCCCCTTTGCTGCATAACCTTACTAATCTTGTTGCAAATATTCAGGGCCGGGTAAACAACGAATACCAGGTTTCAGGAGCCATGCGCTACGGAAAACCGGCTTTGAAAGAGGTGCTTCAAAATATTAAAGAACAATCCCCTGAACAAATCATCGTATTCCCATTATTTCCTCATTACGCATCAGCCACCACCGGATCAATTCATGAGTATATCCTGAATGAAATAAAAAGCTGGAATATTATCCCTGAAATTAAGATTGCCGGGCAGTTTTATTCACACCCGGCATTCATTGATGCTTTTGTGAAACAGATCAAAAGATACGATCCCTTAAAGTTTGATCATGTCCTTTTTTCCTATCATGGATTGCCTGTGAGGCAAATTCAAAAAGTTCACCCTCAGATCGATTGTAAACAGTGCAAGTGCCCGGAAAAATTTCCCGGTCATGGAACTTTTTGTTACAAGGCCACCTGTTATGAAACAACCAGGATATTGGCTACAAAACTAAACCTGGACGGGAAAAAATTCTCAACCTCTTTCCAGTCGATGTTATCAGAAAACTGGCTTACCCCGTTTTCTGACAAAACCCTTAAGCAACTTGCCCGTTCCGGGAATAAAAGAGTACTGGTTGTGGCTCCTGCATTTGTTGCCGATTGCCTGGAAACCCTTGTTGAAATTCAACTCGAATACCAGATTCTTTTTAAGAAGGAGGGAGGGGAAGAACTGGTTATGGTAGATAGTCTAAACGACAGTGATGAATGGGCTGAAGCGGTAATAACTATTTGCAGAGGGATAGTCTGATTTTCTGAATCCCGACTTTGTGACCGGGAAAAATAAGGTCCGTTCCGGCCCATGCGCGGGCATGCACTTCATTTCCGTTTTAGATTGGTTTTTGTGTTGAAGTTTTTAGGACGACACACTTTTAGGGTAGCATCCAATCTGCCCGTTCCTGAAACTCTGCCTGAAAGTCAATACTCCACTTATAAATAGTTGATTTGCCAGGTCCATCAATGTAATGATTTGTTGAGTCAACACGAATGTATTGTCCTCCCCAGCTGGGTTGAGTGGGATCTTCAGGGTCGTTTATTCCCCGATTTGCACTGATAAGGTACATGAATGAAGGTGAATCACCCTCAATAACTCCTGGGCCAGCTATTGCCTGAGGAGGATAAATAGCTCCCAGGGGCCCATGGTTGTTGATAATATTGGTTTCAACCCACGAAAGGCCATCTACACCAAACATGCCATGGTAAGTTATTCTTGATTCAATTATAAAAAGGTCCGGGAAATTTTCCATGAGCCAATCATGCGTTGCATCCTGACAGTCAATCAGAAAGACACGAAGCTTGCTTATGAAAGTGTCTGACTCGGTTTGACTGCGGGTACTCTGTACCTTCCAAACAGCTTGTGCAACTTCGCGCGGACCTCCCCAGACACATATATATATCGGGCGTGGATCGGCTTTGTCTGCTGCTGCAATAATCGCATCAGAAGCTTCACTGTCTTTTCCTTCCCCAATAATGGCAGACCAAAACTGCTTATTACAACCCCACTTTATATTTATATTATGATTATTACCTAAACCTTCGTAGGTAACTGAACGCAAATAGTCAGCGGTTGGATATTTGGAGTCTTTCGTTCTCAGGTTCTCAGCAACCTGTTCGTATTTGTCGAGCACAGCCAGTATATTCTTCTTTTCAGCTACCATGTCAAATGTACCTGCCGAAGCAATCAAACCTTCAATATTAAATTCATTAGAATAAAGTAAAAAGCGTACCATTGACTGTACATCATCCGGGTCGCTGTTTGTAACCGGAAAGGGTGGAAAGTCAGATGAAATTATTACACGAAACTGAGTAAATGCAATGCTGTTTTGCAACAGTAATATGAAAATAACAAATGTTACTTTTTTTACTTTCATTTTGTCCTTTTATAATTTTATTCTTTTGAATTAATTATGATTTTCCGATAACTTGTTCCAGCAAACCTCAAACCCGGTCGGGCGCAAAATGATAAACTCATGAGCATCCGTTTTCAGGGTAAAAGTTTTTTCCTCACCCGGTTTTAACTCTTCGATTAAAATCGTTTGATCGCCGATTTTTAATGCGTAATTGCGAACTGTATAAGCTGGAAGTCCTGTATTTCCGGATAAAATTATGCTTACCTCTCCATTGTTAATCCAGACAGAATCAATAATAACAGGAGAACTTATAAATTTAAGAGTATCATAGGAAGGTTTGGGATTCAGCCGGATATCGCAAACACCATGAACCCTTTGTGGATAGCTGTAGGTAAAATCCTCACCCATATGAGTCCGGTAATCATTTAAACAAAAATAGATCGCTCCGGCAACATATTCTTTCGAACTGTAGATGGCATGTTGCTGCTTCATTTCTTTGCTCCGGCGTTCATCTCCCCCTTTATGAACAGGCTCACAAATACCCCATTCTGAGATTGTAACGGGTTTCACGGGATATTCTCCTGCAATGCGATCGAGTTCTCCGGAAACGACCTCTATTGTTTGTCCATACCATGTGCTGTAATATTCGTTAAACATCATCATATCGAAACAAGAGGTCGCATCTGCCTGCTGTCCGGGTTTGCCGGTGTAGGTCCAATGCAGACTATTTGAGACATAGTTAACCAAACGGGAGGAGTCGAGGCTTTTAGCATAAGAATAAAGTTTTTTGAGAGCCGCAATATTTCCGGTTTCATGACTTGCCAGTTCATTTCCTATACCCCAGGCAATTATCGAAGGATGATTAAAATGATTTCCGATCATTTCATCAAGGTGTTGGACACCCAGGTTTACCAGCTCGTCATTAAGGATGGTAACTCCTCCCCAGTAAGGGATTTCTTCCTGCACCAGAATACCATTCCGGTCGCACCAGTCAAAAACAAATTCGTCCTGCTGCCAGTGAAAACGGGTAAAAATGCAATTGGCGTCTTTCATTAATTTCAGGTTATTCTCAAGATCGGCATAGGTTTCAGCCATTCCCCGTTCCAGGCTTGAACCGGGCATCCATTCAACTCCCATAAGCCGTACCGGTTCACCGTTCAGTACATACCTGTTATTTTCGATTTTGATGCTTCGGAATCCGAAAACTGTGGAGTATTCATCTTTTTCAACTCCCTCGTACAAGAGTTTAACGCTGATTTTATAAAGATCTGGTGAATCAAAATGCCAGGGATGGATACTATCGAAATTCATCTCACATCTGAAAAGACCACTTTCAAATTTTCCTTTTAATACTCCGGTAAAAACCGGGTTGCCGGAATTCTGGTTTTCTTCGGTAATAACGGCTGTAAGTTTTAGTTTTGCAGGAACGATTTTTCCCGCATCAATAAATCCGATATGAATATCAGCTTTCCCTTTTTTACCATCAGGGATGGCTGTGACATGAATCTTCTCAATGGACTGTGATTCTGTAAATATGAGGGCTGCGCTTCTGTAAATACCGCCATCGTTTGCCCAATCGTAGCTTTTCAAAAAAGGAATATTATTTGGGGATGGAGAATTGTCAACCCGAACAGTTATTCTGTTTTCACCCGATTTCAAATAAGGTGTGATATTGATGAAAAAGCGGTTATATCCTGAACCAAAATGCTCTCCGGCAAACTGGCCATTGATATATATGATCGCGTCATGATTGACGGCATCAAATTGAATGCGCGATATTTTGGAAAGCTGAGCTTTTGAAATTTCAATTTTTTTCTCATACCAGCATGCCCCCCAGTATTTCTCAAGCCCTTTTTCCGTATTCCAGGTATGGGGAACAGAAACAATCCGGATGAGTTCATCAGGTAAACCATTTATGTCCCAGTTACCCTGGAAACCGGTTAAAGCAGAATCGACGCACAGACTCCAGGGACCATTTAAAGAAACTGTTTCCCGGTGGGGATAGGGGTTGCAGGAAAAAAGCATTATGGAAAAATACAATAGAATAATTAAGTTTGCAGTTTTCATTTTTTTGTTATGTAATTCTGAAATTTATTGTTTCAAAAGATATTTTAATCCCACAGAGAACAGTACCATATTTTGTCTTTCTATAAACCGACCCTCCTCAGATATATTCTCATAGCTATAAGTAATAGAATTTCGAAAATATTTTACCGAGATATCTGAAATTATATTTTCTCCCAGTTGTAATGAATACCCAAATACTGCTGCAAATCCAATAACACTGCCTTCAATATCTGTTGAATAATCTGCCATCCCGAATCCTGTTGACAGAGGTATTGATAAGGCTTCACTTATGATTTTTTCGTGGGATTTTCCAATATTGCCTTGAACCTGACCGTAAAATTCCGGGCTTAGATAATACCTGATGGCCGGAGAAAAAATAGCGGCGGTAGTTGTTGAATTTGTTATAAGATCAGAATCAAATATGCTTTGTTGGGTTAAGAAGTCCAGGCCAAATCCAATCAAGAAATTCTCTTTAACATATAACATAAGTTCAGGATGCAAGTCTATATATAATGTCTTAAAATCGGCTGGGCTTTCTGAACCAATTGTGCCCAGTAAACTTCCGGGAATAAATCCACCACTTAAGGAATTAAATTGTCTGGTTACTTTCAGATCAGATAAATCATGAGATGAATACATAAAAGCAACATCTCCACCAATCAGCATAATTTTTTTTCCCTGGGAATGGGCATTGAAGAAAATTGCAAACAGGAAAACCGTGAGAATAATTCTTTGCATTTGTAGAAATGATGATCTTTTATAAAGTCCAATTAAGTTCATGATTTGATGTGTTATTTCTGGCGTTATTCAAAGTTAAAGTATTTTCCAGACATTTTTATTTTTCGAGTTTTAAAAAAACCGTTTCAATAATATCGCGTTTTTTACATCTCTGAATCCATTCAGAAAACTCACCGCATCAACTTTGTTTTTTCCCTCAAGCTGCAGGGAATGGAGGGATATATACCCATCCTTTACTGCAACATAAAGTGTCTTTTTATCAGGAATAACAAGATTCCCGGGAGATAAGTCATGCACTGCATTTATAAAATCCGAGTTGTAGATTTTCACATGAATTGTTTTACCAGCAGGTTCCTTTAACCAGGAATAGGCAGCCGGATCCGGGCTCAATCCCCTGATAAAATTATGAATCCGTTGTCCATCCAGGTTCCAGTTGATCTTACAATCTTCTTTGAATATTTTAGGGGCAGTGTGAAGGATTTCTCCGGGTTTAATCAGTGAGTCCTGGGGTATTTCTTTCCAGTCGCCCGAAATAATTGCTTTCGTGGTTTTAACCACAAGGGAAGCTCCTGTAACCATAAGCTTATCATGAAGGTCACCCGCGGTATAATTTCCGGGGATTGGAACTTTTTCCCGGAACAGGATTTTCCCGGTATCTATTTTATCATCGATAAAAAAGGTGGTTACGCCCGATTCCTTTTCACCGTTCATAATGGCGTGGTTTATCGGGGCTGCGCCTCTGTACCGGGGGAGGAGTGAAGCATGCAGGTTAAAGGTTCCTAAGGCCGGCAGACTCCAGACCTCTTTGGGAAGCATACGAAAAGCAACAACAATTTGTAAACCGGGTTTTAAGGTTCGCAGAACATCAAGAAAAACAGGATCTTTAAGTTTTTCAGGCTGAAGGATTTTAATTCCCCGGTTCTCAGCAAATATTTTTACCGCAGATGACTGCATTTTTTTCCCTCTCCCGGCAGGTTTATCGGGAGCAGTGACTACAGCAATGATGTTAAATCCCCCATCCAGCAATGCCTTCAAAGGGGCCACCGCGAACTCCGGGGTACCCATGTAGACGATGTTGGTTTTTGGATCAGGCATTGGTTTGGGTTAAGGAATTGGTCTGTGAGCTATGATATTTTTGCATTTGGAAACTCGTGATGGTCGTGATGACGTGA
>CAYGFI010000017.1:0-8672 GCA_964349045.1 uncultured Chitinophaga sp. | reverse complement strand
GACGTGACGGCGTGACGACGTGAGGTCGTGAGGGTCGTCACGTCACCTATTAGTCACCGTAGCTTTAGCGCAGGTGAGCTCGTTACCCCGTTACCTCGTCACCTCGTTACCTCGTCACGTCGTCACGTCGTCACGTCGTCACGTTCGTCACGTTCGTCACGCCCTCAAATCCTCACGTTTTCCCCCTGTCATACCGTGCAATATTCAAAAAATGCCCCATCTTATCCCTCTTTGTCTCCAGGTAAAACTTGTTATGCGCGTTGGGTTCGATGATCAGGGGAATATTTTCGACGATGTTGATGCCATAGCCCTGTAACCCGGCGCGTTTAACAGGGTTATTGCTGATCAGCCTGATTTTGCCAAGACCTATCGCGTGCATCATACTGGCGCCCACTCCGTAGTCTCGTTCATCTTCGTTAAAACCGAGCTGGAGATTTGCATCGACCGTGTCGATACCATTTTCCTGAAGTTTGTAGGCTTTTATTTTATTAAAAAAGCCTATTCCGCGTCCTTCCTGGTTCAGGTATATAATGACTCCCTTTCCGATTTTATCGATCATTTTCATGGCAGCATGAAGTTGTTCACCGCAGTCGCAACGGTTGGATCCAAAGATATCTCCTGTTACGCAGGAAGAATGCACCCTGACAATCACCGGTTCATCTTTGGTCCATGTTCCCTTAATCAGGGCAACATGTTCCATCCCATTTGATTTCTGAATAAAGGGAACCAGGCGGAAATGCCCGAAATCAGTTGGAAGATCCACCTCGGCGCCCTTTATGATGATACTCTGGAATTTCAGGCGGTAAGCGATCAGGTCTTTGATCGTGACAATTTTCAAGTCGTATTTTTTCGCTAAATCCATCAACTGGGGCAGGCGCGCCATGGATCCGTCATCGTTCATGATCTCTACCAGTACACCCCCCGGGTTAAGTCCTGCAAGCCTGGCCAAATCAACTGACGCTTCCGTGTGTCCGGATCTCCGGAGCACTCCGTTTCGTTTTGCTTTCAGGGGGAATATATGACCGGGCCGGGCCAGATCTTCGGGTTTGGTTTTCGGGTCAACCAGGGCTTTTACGGTCAGGGCGCGGTCGCCGGCCGAGATCCCCGTGGTGCAACCGTGACCCCGCAGGTCAACAGAAACAGTAAAAGCAGTATGATGAATGCTCGTGTTGCGCCCAACCATCATCTCCAGTTCAAGCTCATCGCAGCGTTCTTCGGTAATGGCTGCACATATGAGTCCCCGACCTTCTTTTGCCATGAAATTTATAGTTTCAGCAGTAACCAGGTCGGCAGCGGCGACGAAATCTCCTTCATTTTCACGGTCTTCATCATCAACCACAATTACGATGTTCCCATTACTGATTTCTTCAATCGCCTCTTCAATGGTGTTTAACTTTATTTCTTCCACTTTATTATCTCCTTGTTGGTTGCCAGATGTTAGTTTTCATACCGGTAATATACTTAAAAAAGCCTGCCAGTAATGCAAAATTCATGGCGTAAAAATGTGTAACGAATCGTAAAATTATAATATGTAAATTAAATTTCCTTAAAATCATGTCAATAATGGGTAATATGCTCAGAAAAATCTGAATCAGAAGCAGTATAAAGTAAAATTCCGAATTCAGGGCAAGAATAAAATTTAAAACAAAGATCAGGATTAGCAGAAAAGGCCCGATCCATCGTATCACTTTATGTGAAGTGAATACGAAGGAAAGGGCTGAAAACGGCGGCCACAGGCAAGAAAAGAAATGCCGGAGATTCTGAAAATTACCGGCAGAAATTCTCACTTTTCTTCTGAATTCGGCCGATAGTTCATCGGGTACATTTTCGAGGGAGGTGGCCGAGAGGTTTAAAATGACTTTTCTTTTTTTCCGGAGCACATTCATCGTTATAAAAAAATCATCTACGGAGAAATTCGACGGAACTTTTAAAAATGCTGTTTTTCGTATGGAATAGATGGCGCCATAAATACCCATGGTCATGCCCCATATCAAACCTTCCCGGTACTTCATTCTTATTTCCCGGTTCATGAAGGCTTTTTCCTGGATAGAGATACCGGCGGGATTGGTTTTTTCATTCAGGATATTTCCTCCCACGATATCGATATCCGGATTCTTAAAATGCTTAACGAGTTCAGGAATGGTATTTATTTCGAAGAAAACCTTGGCATCGGTAAGAATCAGAATATCTCCCTTTGCTTTATCTGTCAATTGATTCACGACAGCCGGTTTTCCCTGTCTTTGTGTAAAGGGGAAAAAATGAAAGTGTTCATAATTCTCCGAATAAACCTTGCAGATAAGGTTTGTCCCATCGGTTGAATGGTCTGAACCCACCAGCACCTCGAATTTATTTAAGGGATAAAGTGTATAGTATATACTCCGGATTTTTTCGGTTATAACCATTTCTTCGTTATGAACCGACATGATTATGGAAACAAAGGGAAGGTCGTCTCCCTGTTTATAGACTGTGGCGTTCTCTTTCTTATTTCCCGACATCATCTTCAGCGCCCAGGGGTACAAAAGATAGGTATGAAAGATTAAGGCTACGAAAAGCCAAAACAAAATATCGATGATCATTTCAGGTTATTTCTATAGAATTCATCCAGGGTTTTACAGAATGCGAGGTTATTAAAATTTTTTATAACGTATTTCCTGCCATTGGCCGCGATCTTGTCATATTTTTTACGGTTTGATGAATAATCCAGTATAAATTGTGAAAAAGCAGATGGATCATCAGCGAGCATAATATTTTCTCCATGGGTGTATGAAATTCCTTCCGATCCGATCCGGGTAGAGATTACGGCTTTTCCCATCATCATTGCTTCAAGGATCTTGATCCGGATACCGCTCCCGGAGAAAACAGGTGAAACCATTATAGCAAAACGGTTCATAAATTCGTAGGCATTATCCACCTCGCCATGGAAGTCTATATCATTGGAAATTAGTTTTTTCTCGAGCCATGCCGGAGCATTTCTTCCCCCGACATGAAAACGAATTGTATTGTTTTTCTGAACTTCAGGCCATACATTGTCGATAAACCAGATAAGTCCTTCCTGATTGGGCATCCAGTCGAGCGAACCAATAAAAAACAGGGAAGGATACTCAGGATCTTTGGGAGGAGGGTAATTTTCTGCATCCACACCGGCCGGAATCACAACCGACCGAAGGCTGGGATTCAGTTTCAGGAGGAGTTTCTGATCTCTTTCGGAAATCGGAACCAGCAGATCGACAAGGTTCAGAATTCTTGCTTCATGTTTTTTAATTCTCTCAGACAAAATCTTCAGGTAACGGCTGCGAAAGGGGTTGGTTTCGTTATGCGATTTGCGCGACCATATCTCGTGCTCCACATTATGTGCCCTGAGAGCAATCCGTGCAGCGCTGTATTTCCTGATGACAGGAATATAATATCCCATGTAAGGGCCTTCAATCTGAACGATATCGAATTTTTCACCCGAGAGTAAACGGACAAGACCTGCTTCAAAAAGAGATGAAATAAAACGGATACCATTATAGGGTTCCCCGGAAAAAACAAGGTTGGAAAGCGCCTTGACAAGCCGGATTTCGGTGTTATGAAATACGGTTATGATCCGCATTTTGGAAGTTAAATGATCGGGGAGGTCTTCATTGGGTACAAAATGCTTGCTGGTATTCAGACAAAGCATGGTAATATCGTTGCCGTTCCCGGCCAGTCCATTTGCAAGGCCCAGGGTGGCTATGGAGCCACCGTCTTTGGGCGGAAAAGGGACTTTTGAACTAAGGATGAGAATTTTCATGATTGCATTGTTACCCTGCAGGGTTTTTTATTTTGAACAATTTCCGGAAAAAGATAAGGTAAGTTTCAGCATTCATTAACAGACTGTCTTTTGAGGCTTTATAGGTCAGGAATGCACCCAGGGGAATCAGGATGAACGTTGAAATCCACATTCCCGAAAAAGGAGAAAGGACGCTTTCCCTTGCAAATTTCTCCCCCGAAAGAGAAATTATGTAGTAAATAATAAAAAAGAAAACCGAGATCACTACCGGCATTCCGAGCCCGCCTTTTCTGATGATAGCGCCCAATGGCGCCCCGATAAAGAAGAAAAGCAGACAGGCCAGCGATAAGGTATATTTACGTTGTGTCTCTATCTGGTATTTCCGAAGTCTTCGGACTTTATTATCCTGCGTAACAAAAGAATTATTCAGGTAATTTGTTGCACTTCGTGAAGCAGATATTGCCTGATTAAGGTTTCTGATCTGGTCCTCACGTTTTAAGGAATAAAAAACCGAATCCAGATTAAAGTGAATTAAATTTTTATTCACAATTACAGAATCTCTCGGAACGGTTTTATAAAGGAAGCCTTTGTTTTTATAATAACTGGTGATCGTAAGCGTGGATTTAAGATCTTTCTGGTTAATAAGAATTTCATTAATTAATGAATCCGTCATATGTTTAAGCTGGAGGAGATTCATCATCTGGTAGGAAGATTTAAAAAGATTTTCATCCGTTCTTTGAAGTCCGAAATCGACCAGTTCAACAAGCATTTCCTGGACCTCAAAACGATCGCGGCGGGAGGGGTAGGATTTTTTTCTTTTCTCGCGCGATTTTTTCTGCATCTCGGTATAAGTATAACCGTTGTACAGGGTAAATATCAGGTGCCTCTCATCGGAGGTCATTCGGATATATCCTGAATCGGCCACCGTTACAATGATGTTGCCCAGATGGTCGGTGTGGTCATAAATCTGAATCCCCGTGAGGAGGCTTGTACGGGAGTCTTTGGATTCCACCCTGATACTGTACCCTTCGATAGTATTATCAAAAAGCCCCGGTTTAATCTGCAATTCCGGATTTTGTTTTTGAATATCGTAAAGAAGGGATCTCATTTTGAGATTTGTGTAAGGGAGCATGTTGTTATTAAATAAAAAGGCCCCGATGGTAATAAAGACGACCAGGACAATTACAGGGGCCATTATTTTCTGGAGGGATATACCAGCCGATTTAAAAGCAAGCAGTTCATTATGTTCTCCCAGGTTGCCAAAGGTCATGATGGAAGCGAGAAGCACGGCAAGCGGCAAAGCCATGGGCACAAGGCTTGCAGTGGTATACATCAGGAGTTCGGCAATAACCGGCATATCGAGACCTTTTCCAACAAGGTCGTCGATATATTTCCAAAGAAACTGCATCAGGAGAACGAACACAACAATAAGGAAGGTAAGGACAAAAGGTCCGATAAAGGATTGAAGAATAAGCTTATGTAGTTTTTTAAACTTTAAAAACATAGTGAGCCAGATGCTAAGAAACGGCGTCAAAGTTAAGTTATTTTTCCGGATTTGAACTCAAAGTCCGAGTACATGTTTGAGTTCGGAAATCTGAGAGTCCCACAGATCGATAGCGTCTATTTTCTCATTGTCTTCGGCAAAATCGATAATTAAAAGATAAGCATCACCGGTAAGGTCATCGTGGTCGATTCGGAATTCGAAAAATGCTTTCGGGTCCTCATCATCGACCCAGCGGAAACGTATGGATTTATTCTCTTTTAGCTGGATCAATTCGGCTTGTTGCTCGGATCCCTCCCAATAAAAAGTAAAAATGTTCCCGTTTACATTCACATTATCGGCGAACCACTCCGACAGACCGCTTGCTGTGCTGAGCCTGCTGAATAATACTCCGGGAGAAGTATTAAGAGAGTACTCCATTTCAAATTTTTTCTTCATCAGGTTCTTTCAGGTAATACAACTTGAATGGCAAGATAAGAAAAAACATTAAAAAGAAAAACATAAAGATGAAATCCTTAATTGGAAACGGGAAAAGGGGTAAAAATGCAATTTAAGAGCAAGGGATTACATTGACTGTTGGTTTTGATAAACAATATTTACTCAAAAATCTTAAAACCCACAGCCGACAGGTATCCAGCCAGGGTGCTCAAACCGGTAACCCGGTTTCCCCCGATATGAACCGCTTCAGGGATCATGGTTTGGGCGATCATGGTAAGCATAGCACCTGAAGCTACTCCCTCGACACCAATTTCTATATAATTAGGTATTTTGGAGCCATAATAATAGCCAAAAACTGCTCCAACGGCAGTCATAAGCATGAGAGATGTCCACAAGGTTAAAATTTTAAGAGGTTTCCATCCCATCTTTTTCATCCCGATACTGCTCGACATCGCTTCAGGGAAGTTGGAAAGGAACAGGCCGGCGATCAAAGTATAGGGGATCACATCGGTAAAAATGACATCACCATGGACTAATTTGGCCGACAGGATAATGAGGAATCCCGCCCCGATTACAAAGCTTTCCGGTATTCCGTCGAGAAAAATACCCAGCCAGATGGAGAGAGGGGCACTGCCGGATTTTTTTTCAGTCTCATTGATCTCAGCCTGTGTGGGCAGGTAGGAGGTATGGTGTAAGTGCTTTTCAGCCTCATCCGACCATTCTTCAGCTAATTGCGCGTTTTCAACCGATGCAGGGGCACCGTTACTTAGCGGATTAAACTCATGCTTTGCTTCACTTTCGAGAATTTCCTGCAGTTCGGGGCAGGAATCTTTCAGGTGCAGCAGGTCGTTATAGGTTAATTCAAACACTTTCAGGCTTGTCAGCGCCAATGCAGAATATCCTACCGGCTCACGGGCAAGCATGGCTGTTTCACCCAGGAATTGTCCCGGCCCCAGAACTTTTATTTTAATGCCATTCTTAAGGATTTCAACCTCCCCGCTTTCGATAAGAAATAATTTATGAACCATATTACCTTCATAGAAGAGGTGTTTGCCGGCCTTAATGTGAGAATGACGAATATACCTAACAAGGACATCTACATGCGAAGGAGGGATGGAACGGAATAATCCGATAACGGAAATACGCTTTAGCATAAGGTTGTAACCTATTCTTCGCTGATGGTTGAAATAGGAAATTGTGGTGGATACTTTACGAAGGTAACCGCCTGAACTGTTAAGAGCTTCATTCAGGAAAAAGAAGATTAACCCTCCGGAAATGCATCCAACAATTAAAAATACAAATTCGAGAAATTTGTCGTGATCTCCCGCCTGACCTGACAAGGTTTGTTTTTGTTCTACAAACTCGATGACTGTTGGAGCGATAAGTTCCACAGACAACGCCGCCAAAAGCGCTCCTGCCCCGAAAGCTGTAAAGGCAGCGATCATCCTGGGGCTTGGTTGCCATATAAGACCGAGGGCAGAACCCAAAACAAGGGAAATCGCGCTGAAACCGCCTAAAAGCAATGCCCAAAACATGAATTGCACGGAAGGTTCCGGGGTATTTTCAAAGGCCATTTGTTCCGAACCATATACCGGAATTACCGAACCGAGTAATACGAGGATTATAAATAAGCGAAAGATAAGATGACCATTCACCGGTTTTATATAAGACAAATTTGTTTTCATAATCGGATGTTTTGAAAAGATACCTGTCAAAGTGAAATTTACTGAGCGAAAAGTATAAAATAATTAAGCTGTTTGAATTTCAAACGTATTTTTTTATGAACAGCATTACCGGGAATTTAATTACCCGGGAATAATTCAAATAAGAATACTAAATTTGACCAAACTAAAATCCCGGTCATGAGCATAATTTTTCTTGGAATCGTCATTATTATTGTTGGCTTCGCCATTGCAAAAGCCCATTCACCCGCCCGGCAATATAGCGGTATGGTAAAAATAGCCGGTGCGATAGTATTAACAGCCGGCATTCTCATTGCTTCCATTGTTCAGATCGGCCCCGGTGAGGTGGGCGTTCAGAAACTGTTTGGGAAAGTGAGTAACAATATTCTTGAAAGCGGGCTGAATGCCAAGAACCCGCTTGTTGAGGTTGTCAACTTTGATGTTAAAACCCAGAATTATACCATGTCAGGTGTGGATGATGAAGGAGTTAAGACCGGTGATGATGCCATCCGGGTATTGTCGGCCGACGGACTTGAAGTGATCATTGATCTTACCGTGCTGTACAGGGTAATTCCTTCAGAAGCCCCCAGGATATTAAGGGAAATAGGGACCGATTACCGGTTCACGATCGTTCGTCCGATCTGCAGAACAAAAATCCGGGATAATGCGGTGTATTATGACGCGATTGCATTGTATTCGACTAAAAGAGACGAGTTCCAGTCGCGGATCTATAATACCATAGAGAGTGATTTTAAATCGAGGGGATTGATGCTTGAACAACTCCTGGTAAGAAATATTGTACTTCCCGAATCCGTAAAAACCACCATAGAATCAAAAATAAACGCTGAACAGGAAGCCCAGAAGATGATTTTCGTATTACAAAAAGAGATGCAGGAAGCTGAGCGAAAAAGGGTTGAGGCGCAGGGTATCGCCGATTACCAGAAGATTTTAAGCACCGGGCTGAGCGATAAACTTCTGCAATATGAAATGATCAAGGCTATCGCCACATCTCCCAACGCGAAACTGATCATTATGAATGACGGTAAAAATTCGACGCCGGTAATTCTGGATGCGAAGTAGTATGAGGGGGAGTTGATTTTTTTAAGGATTAAGCGCAGAAACCGCAAGCGATTACGCGAGGGCGCAAGGGGAACGCGGTTTTTATGAGAAGGATTAAGCGCAGAAATCGCAAGCGATTACGCGAGGGCGCAAGGGGGACGCGGTTTTTTTATATTAATTTATTTTTGCGTTTTTAAACCGCGCCCTGGCGTAT
The DNA here is from genome assembly GCA_964349045.1 of uncultured Chitinophaga sp. Classification (GTDB taxonomy): domain Bacteria; phylum Bacteroidota; class Bacteroidia; order Bacteroidales; genus JACJXF01. Next base: position 27 of record CAYGFI010000017.1, on the reverse strand, counting down.
CCCGCGGAGCGGAATTCCGCGCTTAAC
>CAYGFI010000016.1:22231-46182 GCA_964349045.1 uncultured Chitinophaga sp. | reverse complement strand
CTTAATAACCATAGGAATGAACGTATATTTCTTCGGTAAAACATTCAGGATTTTGTTCCTCTGTATCGTTGTACTTTTCACTTTCACCCCGTCTTTATTTTCCTCTGACTCTCCCGGTGATTCAGTCACAACCTCAGTTCACCCTTCGTCTTCCGCAGAAGCCCTGGTAAGAGGTGAGCGTTTATTTTATGGATTGGTTTACCAGGGAGAAAAGTCAGTTAATTGTGCATCCTGCCATAATACCCGTTTTATTGATACGGTTAACTGGAACCCCGATGCGGAAGAGATTTCATTAAAGTATATAGACAAATCGGTTAAAGAACTCACCTCGGCGCTACTTCGTCCAAGATCTGAGAAAATGATGGAAGTTCATAAGAATTTTGATCTTTCGGAAACTGACATAATCATGCTGAAAGCTTTTATGGATGATTTTGCCGGTAAAGGGCTAAAGGTTGAAAAAGCCACTATAAACCGACTGATAATCTTCATAATCTTAGCCTTTCTTGTTTTAGTCTCACTGATTGATCTGACCATAATCAAAAAGTTCAGGTATAAATGGGTGCATCTGATCATACTGCTTGCAGGAGGTACTTATATTACCGATTCTCTTGTAAAAGATGCTATTGCAATCGGACGTTCTCAGGGATATTCGCCCGATCAGCCAATAAAATTTTCCCATAAGGTTCATGCCGGGCAGAACGGAACGGATTGCCTGTATTGCCATAGTTATGCAGAATCAGGCAAATCGGCAGGGATTCCTTCAACCGGGATTTGTATGAACTGTCACCTGATCGTACGAAACGGAACCCGTTCAGGCGCATTTGAAATTGCCAAAGTGATTAATGCTTATGAAAGCGGGGAATCCATCGAATGGATTCGCATCTATAATATGCCGGATCATGTGTATTTTAATCATTCACAACATGTTGGCGTTGCCGGTATTTCCTGCCAGGAATGTCATGGCCCGGTTGAAGAAATGGATCGTGTGACGCAGATCTCAGACCTTTCCATGGGATGGTGCATCGACTGCCACCGTCAAAAAGAAGTTTCCTTCCACGATAATGAATTTTATAAAGTGTACAGGGATAAAATGGAGCAAATGAACAGGGGTAAGATTGACAGCGTTACAGTTGAAATGATTGGGGGGATTGAATGTATGAAGTGTCATTATTAAAAAAAATAAGCGCAAAGACGCAAAGGCTCTGAAGCGCTGGGGAAACGTGTTTTTTGTTTTTATATTAATAGTAAAATTATTTATTAGCGTTTAAAATTTGCGCCTTCGCGCCATTGCGCTTAACAATCCACATTCGCTAAAGCTACGGTGGACAATGAAAAAATTAATTCGCATGAAGAACTATTATAACAGTATTGAAGAATTTAACAATGTTCCCGGACAGGAAGAGGAGAAGTTTGAAAAGGAGCATAAGTCGGCGGTACTGGAATTGTTTGAGGAGGATATAGCTAAGAAGACCTCTTCACGACGTGATTTCCTGAAAGTATTCGGATACAGCGTTACTTCTGCGGCTGTGATTGCCAGTTGCGAAAAACCCATTCAAAAGGCAATTCCGTACGTTATTCAACCTGAAGAAATTGTTCCCGGCCGAGCGCTTCATTATGCAACTACCTTTTTCGATGGTCATGAATATGCCAGCGTACTCGTGAAAACCCGCGATGGACGACCTATTAAGGTTGAAGGAAATGAATTGTCGGGATTTAATGGCAATGGTACATCCGCCCGCATCCAGGCATCCGTTCTTAGTCTGTACGATGATGCACGTCTGAAAGCTCCCGCTACCGGCAATTCTCCTGTCAGTTGGGACCTGGCAGACCGGCAAATCATAAACTCCCTCGCGGAAATAAATAAGGAGGGAGGAGAAATTGCACTTCTTACTTCAACAATTATTTCACCTTCTACAAAGCGTCTTATTAAGGAATTTGGCGCGAAATTCACAAAATTCACGTGGATCCAATACGATGCGGTTTCATATAGCGCTATAGCTGATGGTAACCTGGAAGTGTTTGGAAAAAGGGTAATTCCTGATCTGCGTTTCGATTTAGCAAACACGGTGGTTTCATTCAATGCCGACTTCCTTGGCAGCTGGCTGGCGCCGGTACATTTCATTTCCTCTTATACCTCGCGTCGTAAGCTGGATCAGGGCCAGAAAGACATGCTGCATCACGTGCATTTTGAAAGTGGGATGAGCCTCACAGGAAGCAATGCCGATCAGCGGATCCCTATTCGTCCCTCCCAGGAAAAAATGATACTTGCCAATATCTATAATAAGATAGCAGCCTTACGGGCTAAGGAAATTTTTGATGTCCCGGTTTGCGAAATAGATCTGGAGGGCATTGTCAATGAACTCATTGCAAACAAAGGGAAATCAATTGTTGTTTCGGGAACCAATGACATCAATATTCAGGTGATTGTAAATGCAATTAACCTTCTGCTGGATAATTATGGAACATGTATCGATCTTGATAATCATCTCAATATTGCTTCCGGCATGGATACCGGGATGGAATCGCTTGTCAGGGATCTCACCAATGGAAGAATAGGGGCTTTGCTGATCTATAATGTTAATCCCGTATATGATTATTTTGCTTCCGAAGCTTTTAAGGAAAGTGTCGGAAAACTCAGGCTGAGTGTTAATATGTCAACTGAACTAAATGAAACGGTTGGTCTGTGCAACTATGAATGTCCGGTTCATCATTTCCTGGAGTCATGGAACGATGCAGAGATCACTCCCGGCCAATTAAGTCTTTCGCAACCTTGTATTCATCCTATTTTCGATACACGGAGCTTTCAGGATTCAATTCTGGTCTGGAGCGAAAACCCAAATTCGTATCTCGAATACCTTAAAAGTTACTGGAAAGAGAACTTTTTCCCACTGTCCAGGCAAAGTAGTTTTGAAGCTTTCTGGACCGGAAGTCTCAGGGATGGAGTATATAGCTTTAAAATCCCCAAATCCAAATCCCCCGAAATAAAATACGAAACCATTGTAAGCGCTTTGGAATCTGTTGATCCCGGCCAAAAGGAAGGGTTTGAAGTTTTGCTTTATGCTTCTGTTGCCCTGGGAAATGGGAAGTACAGCAACAATCCCTGGCTCATGGAGTTACCCGACCCGGTTGCAAAACTTTGCTGGGATAATGTGGCCGCTATATCTCCCCTGGATGCTGAAGAAATGGGAATTCAAACAGGTGATGTTATAAAACCTGGAGAGAAACTTTCTATTCCGGCGTTTATTCAACCGGGCCAGGCAAAAGGAACGATTTCCATCGCGCTCGGTTACGGACATACACATGCCGGAAAAGTTGCCGATAATGTTGGGGTGAATGTTTATCCATTTGTAAAATTTACCGGTAGAAACAGAATATCCGGATTTTCTGCTGAACGCGTTGAGAAAAGCCTTGATAAAGTTCAGCTTGCAATTACCCAGACGCACCACTCCATGGAGGGACGAGCAATTGTGAGAGAAACCAGCCTGAGCAGGTACCTTGAAAATCAGAACGCGGGTAATGAGATGCATTCAGAATTTGAATCCAAACATCAGACACTCTATCCAGAGGTTAAATATGACGGTTTTCACTGGGGATTAGGAATTGACCTGAATTCCTGTGTCGGTTGCAGCGCTTGTGTAATTGCATGTCAGGCTGAAAATAATATTCCGGTTGTCGGCAAAAGTGAGGTGCAGAAGAGAAGGATCATGCATTGGATAAAAATCGACAGGTATTACTCCGATAGTCCGGCGCAGCCCATGGTTGTGTTTCAGCCACTGATGTGCCAGCATTGCGACAATGCGCCTTGTGAGAATGTTTGCCCCGTTTCTGCAACCAATCACAGTAGTGAAGGGTTGAATCAGATGTCGTATAACCGCTGTATTGGGACGAAATATTGCATTAACAACTGTCCTTATAAAGTAAGGAGATTCAACTGGTATCGATATACCAACAACAAAGCTTTTGATTTTAATGCCGTTTCGGACATCGGAAAGCTGGTGCTTAATCCTGATGTTACCGTACGCGAAAGAGGGGTCGTGGAGAAATGTACTTTCTGTGTTCAGAGAATTCAGGAGACCAAACTTGCTGCAAAACTTGATGGACGCGCAGTTGCTGATGGAGAAGTTCAACCTGCCTGTGTACAGTCGTGCCCTTCGAATGCATTGATTTTTGGAAATATGAACGATAAGGAAAGCAAGGTTTCAAAGATGAAAGCCGATCCCCGTAATTATCATTTGCTGGAGGAGTTGCATACCTTGCCATCGGTGGGATATCTGACGAAGGTGAGGAATGTTGAAGGGTAAGAAAAATTCAAAGTTATTTGTAAAAATATTTTATTATAAAACCTGTAGTTTATGTATAACAGGAGTATTCGGGGCCCACTGGTAGAAGGAAACAAGACTTATGGTCAGATTTCCAGGGATATTATTGCTCCTATCGATGCCCGTCCGGGTATCTGGTGGTATGTGGCAATGACTTTGGCCAGCGCGGCATCCCTTTTTGGTTTTTATGCCATATATATTACAGTAGCAAAGGGGATAGGCACCTGGGGGCTGAATAATTCTGTAGGATGGGGATGGGAAATCATCAATTTCGTATGGTGGATCGGAATTGGTCATGCCGGAACCGCATTCTCTATCTTCCTTCTAATCCTGCGCCAGAGATGGAGAACTTCTATTAACAGGGCTGCAGAGGCAATGACAGTGATCGCTGTGGGTTGCGCGGCCCTATTTCCCGCTCTTCACATGGGCCGTGTATGGCTGGCTTTTTTTATAGTCCCTTATCCGAACACAAGAGGACCTCTCTGGGTGAACTTTAACTCACCCCTTTTCTGGGATTTCATAGCTATTTCAGCCTATCTGCTGATTTCTTTTTCTTTCTGGTATATGGGGATGTTACCTGACTTCGCAACGATAAGGGATAAGACCACTTCAAAAATTAAGAAAGCGGTTTATGGCTTTTTCAGCATGGGTTGGACCGGCGGAAGTCATGAGTGGATCCGTTTTGAATCCCTTAGCTTTGTTCTTGGCGGGATTGCAGCAGTACTCGTAGTTTCAGTGCATTCTATAGTTTCTACCGATTTTGCCGTGGGAGTTATCCCGGGTTGGCATACCACTCTTTTCCCGCCCTACTTTGTTGTAGGAGCCATCTTTTCCGGTTTTGCTATGGTAATGACCCTGATGGTGGTGGTACGAAAAGTTTATAAGCTTACGGATTATATCACCGACAATCATATGGATGCCATTGCCAGAATACTTACATTCATCTCACTGATCATGGGAACGGCTTATACTACAGAAGTTTTTATGGCATGGTATTCAGGCAATGAATATGAGATGTTTACTTTCTTCAAAAACCGGATCACCGGTGAATATTCTGTTCAGTTCTGGGGAATGGTGATCTGTAATGCAATCATACCACAACTTTTCTGGTTTAAGAAAATCAGGAAAAGCACATGGGGATTACTGCTGATCTCACTGGCAATTAACCTTGGAATGTGGTTTGAACGGTTTAATATCGTTGTAACCTCACTGGCAAACGATTTTCTTCCGTCTAACTGGGTTTCTTACTCGCCGACAATAATTGAAATTGGAATATATGTTGGGACAATTGGTTTGTTTGTACTGGGAGTATTGCTGTTTTTCAGATATATCCCGATGATCGCGATCAGTGAAGTGAAAGGAGTGTTACATATTGGTTCGAGGGAAGATGACTAAAAACATTATCAGGCTTTAGCCTAAAAGCCTAAAAAACCTAAACGACAAGAAAATGACCGGGAAATACAAAATAGGAATATTTGATGAAGAGAAGAGTCTGATTGCTTCGATCAAATCCCTTCAGGATAAGAAGCTGGCGATTTATGATGTGTTTACGCCATATCCTATTCATGAAGCGCTGCATTTGCTTAAAAGGAAATCGAAACTTCCAACAGCCGGTCTTATTTATGGTATTGCAGGCGCTGTGGGAGTACTCTCTTTTCTTTATTATACATCAGTTATCAGTTGGCCTATCGATTATGGAGGAAAACCGTTCAATTCATTTCCCTCTTTTCTTGTGGTTACAATTGTTCTGACCATTTTCACAGTAACCATTACCAGCCTGTTTACCTTTTCTGTACGTTCGAAACTATTTCCGGGTCAGAAGCCTGTGATTTTTGATAACCGGGCTACAGATGATAAATTTATAATTGTAATTGATACCAAAATTCTTGGCAGTGAGGCATCAATTGAAGCCGGAAGGATTATGAGTGAATCCGGCGCCGTTGAGATAATTGAAAAAGAAATTAATGGAAAAAAATAATACCGGCATTCACATGATCCGAAAATTCAAATCGATTTATATCCTGGCAATGTCCGTGATTTTATTCGCGGCATGCGACAGGAACAGAAATCACCCGGGATGGGATTATTTCCCCGACATGTTCTATTCTACCGCTTATGAGACCTACACTCCAAATCCGAATTTTACAGATGGCAAAACCATGCGCGATCCGGTAAAAGGTACGGTTTCGCGAGAGATGACAACTTTTGCCTATTCTCCCGATGAAGGGGAGAGAAGCAGGGCAGGCAAAGAGCTGGGAAATCCATTTGAACCTTCGGAACAGGTTTTAGCGAGGGGTAAGCATATTTATACAGTATTCTGTGCAGGATGCCACGGGGTTGAAGGTGACGGATCGGGAAATCTTTATACATCGGGTCTTTATCCGCTGAAGCCCAGGTCACTGGTGAATGATACCGCGAGGAATTTAAAGGACGGTGAGATTTATTATTCCATTACCCTGGGATTTGTATCAATGGGTCCCCACGGATCCCAGATAAAACCGGATGACCGTTGGAAACTGATCAGCTATATCCGCGAGGTTCTTCAGACAAATTATAAAGAAATTACAGATTCTGTAATAGTTAAATAGCGCTTAATACAATTATGGTTGTTAATGGGTAATTTTTACATCAAAAAATAGCAGCATTTTCCACTGACACGAAAAAGAATAAATTATTATGGAAATTGGAAAGACACAAAATATGCCTGTTATGAAGGAAAATCTGAGGCTAAGCATTTCTTTCAAAATTATTACGGGTATACTGATTGCAACCGGCCTTGCATCGATAGTCTTTGGATTTTTACAGGATCCGGGCAGAACCTGGGCAAATTATCTTGTGAATAACTACTATTTCTTCTCTGTTGCCATGGGAGGAATATTTTTCTTTGTGATTCAATATATTTCGCAGGCAGGATGGTCGGCGGGTTTTAAAAGGGTTCCGGAGGCAATGATGGCCTGGCTTCCCTTTGCTGCTGTTTTTTTTCTCCTTATTTATTTCGGAACCCATAATCTGTACCACTGGAGTCACTCTGAAGCGGTTGCCGAAGACAATCTTTTAACGCATAAATCCCCATTTTTAAATGTTCCCTTCTTTTTTATCAGGATGTTATTCTTTTTTATTCTTTGGATCCTCTTTGCCCGTTTACTGCGAAAGTTTTCATTGAATGAAGATACAGAGGGAGGTCTAAAATGGTTTAAAAAAAGTGAGTTCTATTCCAAAGTCTTTGTTTTTATTCTCGCTATTACTTTTTCTTTTGCAGGAATCGATTGGATTATGTCGATTGATGCTCATTGGTACAGCACCTTATTTGCTTTAAAGAACATGGTAGCGGCTTTCCTTCATGGATCGTCCATTTTGATTTTGATAGTTCTGGTTTTGAATATGAGAGGATTTTTTCCATTCCTCAATAAATATCACCTGCATGATTTTTCCCGTTACCTTTTTATGCTGGCAATTGTCTGGGGGTACTTCTGGTTTGCACAATTCATGATTATCTGGTATGGTAATATTCCTGAAGAGACCATCTACTATTCCGTCAGATGGGAAAAAGGCTGGCAGGCACTTTTTTTTCTGGATATTACTATTAACTGGGCCATACCATTTTTCGTACTTCTGCCGATAAAAGCCAGCCGGAACCGGTTTGTGATACTGGTTGTAATATTCTTCCTTATCATCGGGCAGTATATTGATCTTTACCTGCAGATAATGCCCGGCACAACCGGATTACTGCAATTTGGCATTATTGAGGCGGGAATGTTCCTGGGTTACGCGGGACTTTTTGCAATGGTTATCGGTATTAGCTTAAGCAAGGTACCACTGATTCCTAAGAATCATCCTTATCTTGAAGAGAGCCTGAAACATCATTTTCAATAATGATTATAATTAGAACTCTCTATTTCATCCGCCTTTTCTCCCTCGACATCGTTGCAGGGGCGATTGCCGCGCTGGTTTTTTCAGCTTCAGTATTGGGTATTGACCTTCACCGGAGTTATTATACAATCATGGCGCTTACTGTCTGGCTGATATACACTACAGACCATTTAATGGATGGATCCAGGACACATGGGAAATCTGAATCTGAAATCCGTAATTTTTTTTACAACTATAAAATACCCATAATCCTTGTTTTTTTGGTCATTCTGATACTGGATTTCCGGCTAATCGTTTATCGTCTCGACGAGAAAGTGGTTCAGTTTGGAATGGGCGTGGGAATAGCCACGGTTCTTTACCTGCTTATGAACCGCTATTACGATGGAGCGCAGAAATGGCTTTTTATTAAGGAGTTATGGATTGCAATTATTTATACCCTGGCCATCTGGGGTGGTACGGTTATTCTTGCAGGTGATACCCTTAATACAACCCAGTTTATGATTATCGCGTCATTTGGTTTGATTATTTTCGGCAATGTTTTACTATATAGTATTTTCGAAAGAGAGTTGGATGCTCAGGAGAATAACAAATCTTTAGTCAGGGATTTTGGGTTACCCGTAACATTAAACATTACTGTTTTTGCTTTGGCGGTTTCAATACTTATAGCTTTATCGGCATACCTGTTTATGGGAGCATCTTTAATCCATATACTGCCCCTCATTCTTATTTCAGTCACTATGCTTATGATAATCAGCTTTCCCGGGCATTTTTCGAAAAGGAAAATGTATGGAATCATAGCTGATTTATCACTTCTCCTGTTTTTACTGGTGGGTATTTGGTGAGAGGTTATACAAGTTACCGCATTCCTCTGGTGCAAAAAGGAGAATGAATTATAAAGGCATAGCGCACTTATTATATGCCCCACCCCAACCTCCCGCAAGGCGGGACAGGCACTCCCACGGAGTGTGAGGGGCAAGTCAACCCGCTAAATGACCTTTAATTGTTTCAATTACATTTTCTATTTCGGTAATGACTTCCTCGTTAGAAAATCGAATAACTTTTAAGCCTAATTGCTCTAACTCACATGTTCGGCCTTCATCTCTTTCTGAAATATCAGGCAGATCATGAATGCATCCATCAACTTCAATTACCAATTTATGTTTATGACAATAAAAATCAACAATGAAAATATCAATTGGATATTGCCTTCTGAAAATATTAACGTCTATTTGTTGTTTTCTTAGAAATGATCAAAGAATTTCCTCTGCTCTGGTCTTACCATAGCTTACCGTCCAAAACGTTTTAAAAGGTATCCAAATCCCCAGGTGGTGAAAAAGGAGAACGATCCATAAATGATGGGAACAACAGCCATTTGCTGGTTTGATAGCAGTGTTGCAGCAATAAAAATAGCCAGGGTACTGTTTTGCAATCCCACTTCAACAGCGATAGTGTACTGGTTTCTGCGCTTTAATCCCATTTGTCGGGCGATGACCCACCCACCCAGCATAGAAAATACATTCAGAAGAATTGCCGGAGGATATAGGTTTACATAATCCATGAGGTGGAGGGATTCTGCTCCCTGATCGATAAAGAGCACGCCGGAATAAACAAGTAACAGCAATACCGGTAAAACGTACCGTAGTGGCTTTTCGAGCCCTATCGCAAATCCCCTGAAATAATGACGGATAGTAACTCCCACAGCTGCCGGGATGGCTACAATAAGGAAAATATTTAAAATAGTATCGCCAAAGGGAAGATGAATAATTGCCCGTTCGTCGCGGAAAAATTCCAGGCCAATCCCCACGATTATGGGAATAGTAAACAGGGTAATCAGTGAATTAACCAATGTAATGGACAATGAAAGCGCTACATTTCCATTCAGCATGAAATTTACCAGGTTGGAGGTAGCGCCACCCGGACATGCTGCAATGATGATCAGTCCTACTTTATAAACAGGATCAATATCGAAAAAATAACATATAATAAATGCTATCAGAGGAAGTACCAGCATCTGGGAAATCAAACCCGTAATGATTGCTTTTGGATAGCGAAAAATCCCGGCGAAATCTTTACTCTCAATGGCAAGTCCCATACCCAGGGTGATTATTGCCAGGGTTATTGGTAAGAGAATGTCGGAGAAAAAATTTTCGCTCATATACAGGATTTCCTCTGTTTCATAAGAGTTTTAAAACTAACTTTAAATCTTACGAAGATAATAATTATTAAGGTTTGTAAAGTTTATAAAGACCTGTTTTCGACACCTCTTTCAAAATTTACGTTTATTTAAAGGAATTTATCCCAAACTTTAAGCATTTAGCTGCCTTTCTCATTGGTTCTGTTTGACCTGGATAATAATACCAAACGTTTTTTTAAGGAATGTATTTATTGCTGCCCTGGTATATTCCTTATTTTCAAGGAGTTTCTTTATATATTTGTTTTCCAGCAGATCCCTTAAAAATCGGGATTTCAGGCAAGAATTAAACACAGCAGAAAAGAACGAATTTTATTTGTAATTCATTTCCATATAAAAGCCAATAATTATCATGCATGAAATACTTAATTTTATATGATATGTTGATAAACCTTTTTTTGTATATCTAAATTAAGTAAATTGTATTTAATTCTGATTGAAATTTGTCCTGTTAAAAAATACCTATATGCCCCCCATGTTTTCCAAACACAACTTGTCCCGATTTATCGGGAAACACATTTAAAACAAAATCCGGTGCATGGGAGTTCCATCATCCCACTAAAATAAATTTTGTTATGATGAAACCTCCATGTATTAGCACACACAAACACAATAGTATAATAATCAACAACATGGAGGTTCTCCCGCTGGTGCGGGACAGGCTATCATCCCACTAAAATAAATTATTATATGATGAAAAAAGCATTTTTAAGTAGTTTACTACTTGTTATTTTAGTCAATTTGTATGGATACAACCAGTTAAGGGTAGGAGATCCGCGAAATTCCTGGTGGACAGATCAGGGAACAATTGAAGAAGCTTTGCTAACGGTTCATCCTAAGGGACTTTATATGGAATACGGACTGTACTTAACTTTCTCGTCAAGGGGTACAAATTGGACCAGCCAGGAAGATACAGTGGAAGTGTCACTATTTTTTGACCTGCCGGAAGGTGCTATTGTGCACGACTCATGGTTGTGGATTGGTGAAGATACTGCAAGAGCTATTTTACTGGATAAATGGAGTGCTTCTGCCATTTACGAAGGTATCGTTAAGAGAAGAAAGGATCCTTCGGTATTATATAAACAGTCAGCGACTCAGTATGAATTAAGAGTTTTTCCAATGGCAGGAAATGAAACAAGGAAAGTGAAAATCACCTATCTAATTCCGGTTAGCTTTAATAATAAAATAGTTACTGCAGTTATACCAACTGCAATAATTAACACATCAAATTATAAACCTGCTCACTTTTCAGTCCTTGCTTTTTCAGATGCTACCTGGGACAATCCTCTAATAATGAATGATAATGAAATACAGTTTACACCAGAAAGTGATACACAATCTGGTGATTATTATAAAGCAATTATCCCATCAACAAAATTTTACAATACTATTAATATTGGGTATAATGCGCCTATCCAGGATGGTTATTACTTTTCAAAATATCAAGAGGGAAATGAAGGGATATATCAACTTGCAGTTTTCCCAAGAGATTTTATTACTGTGACGGACAATATTAAGACGGCAATTTTAATTGATTTTGATGAATCAAATACAAATATTACTGTTATTGAGCTTCTAAATACCATAAAAAGTGAGATGTTAGTTAATTTAAGCAGCGCTGATTCTTTTAATTTATTGTTTTCAAATCTTTCAATAACAAAGTATAGTGATAAATGGATTTCTGCCTCTGAAACAAATATTGAAGAAGCTTTTAACACCTTAGGTAATCCATTATCCAGTTATAGTAATCTGCCTTCATTGTTAGGAAGTGGGATTAATTTTATTAAAAACAATGGCAATAATGGAAAAATAATCCTTGTTTCAAATTCGGGCCAATTTGATGATTTTCATGTAGCAAATACTCTGATAAATGATATTGTTGAATTAATGGATCCCAAAATACAAATCCATATTGCAGATTATCAATCAATTAATTTCAAAGGCAATTATTTAAATGGACGCTATTACTATGGAAATGAGTACTTGTATTCAAACTTATCCAAAATTACTTCAGGATCATTACACAGAATAGTTAATGGTCTTTCATTATCAGGAAGTATTGATGAAGCTTTTAAATATATTGGCGGTTCAATTAAATCATTTGATCTTTACACCAGGGTACAATCAGGATTTTGTCATAGCCGGTATACTATAACAGGAAATGATAATATCGCATATTTAAATGATCCGATACTTCAGGTTGGTAAATTCAAAGGGGCCTTTCCATTTACTTTTGAAGTTTCAGGAGAATACAATAATGAAATATTTTCAGCGGAAATAGAGATACATGAACAAAATGTTATTATTGATGATACTACTTCTGAAGAAATTTGGACAGGGCTGTATATTAAAGAATTGGAATCAGTACAGCAAAGTAATGATATAATAAACGAGATTATATATTCCAGTTTAAATGAACGGGTTTTATCCTTATATACTTCCTTTTTATGTGTCGAGGACTCAATTATACTAATTAATAATGGTGAGGATGAGCAGATACTTATTGATATTCAGGATATTGTTGCTGAAAAAGATTCAATTTCAATTTATCCCAATCCATTTACAGATAAGCTGACAATAGATTTGATATGTTCTGATCCAGGTAAAGTTAAAGAGTTATCAATTTATAATATTACAGGAGCGGTTATTTATCAATTCAGCACTTCAGATCTGGTGACCGGGAAAAATACTATCACCTGGAATGGTAATACAGCAAGTGGGGATGCAGTAAAGCCGGGAATGTATATCCTGGTTTTCAGAACAACGGATAATATAAAAACTATGAAAATAGCCAGGAGGTAATTTCCCCGGTTTGCAGTAATGGAAAATCGGCAATTGGTAAGCAATAATGTAGACAGAGATTCAGGAATAGGTCAATATCCTGTCAGCAATCAGAAGAATGAGTATCAAAAGAAAATAAGAGTTTAAAAGGATAAAATTCCTTCGGAATGGGATATTACTTTCCGGTCCGGTAATCATCCCCCGAAATGACCATATAACGTAAAATGAGGCAATTATAAGGATTGTTATAGTTACTTTAGACTGCATCACCCTGAAATAAGATAGAAACAAGGCGGAAACAGCTGAAGTAACCACCCAGGTAAAACTTAAACGGTTAATTTGAGGTCGGCTCAAAATCCTTGTCAGACTTGGAATCCCTGCATTTCCATATTCCTCTCCATATTTTAGAATCAGCAACCAGAAGTGTGGAACCTGTCCGATAAACAGTAAAAAACCCACCAGGACAATTGGTTTATCCAGCAAAGCTCCCCCGGCAGCCGTCCACCCGATAAAAGGAGGCAAAGCCCCGGTAAGCGATCCAGGAACAACGGCAAATGCAGTGATCCTTTTTGAGTATGTATAAACCACATTGTACCAGAACATAGTAAATAGGCCGACTGCAGCGGCAAGAAGGTTTCCGAACACGTAAATGAGTGCAGTACCGGCAAAAAGATTAAACAGGAAAAAAAGTACCGCGGCAGAAACGCTGATTTTACCGGTTGGTAACGGGCGGTTGTGGGTACGTTTCATTTTCCGGTCGAGATCAATCTCCTGGATCTGATTCAGAACTGACGACGCGATGGCTTGTAACAAAATTCCAAAGCTTACCAGGACAATCGAAGAATCAATCCGGGGCTGGTAAATAAAATACCCGGTGAAGCCCGTAAAGGCAACCGGAAGCATGATTCGTATTTTGCTAAATTGCAGATAATCTTTTAAACCCACGCTTCGTCTCCTATTCCTCCAGTGATTTCAAATACTCTATAATTTTTGAGATATCTCCCTCGGAAATAACCTTATCATAACTTTGCATCAGACCCTTTTGATACCCTTTTACAATTTCCGAGTTAGGATCATAAATGGATTTTCTGATATAGGCCGAATCAACTGTAACTGTTACATCCTGCCCGTTACGTACAACCACATGTTGTTTTCCCCACAAGCCAAGATAGGAGGGACCGATAATTTTGGATCCATCGGAAGAATGGCAGGCATTGCAGCCCTGTGCTTTCATAATAGCGAATCCATGAGCGCCCGGAACGGAAGCATCTGCATCAATTTCAACTGCAGTAGTGTCGGTGTACCATTTATCAAATTCTTCCTGTGGAATGGCTCTCAGGTCTGCATTCATATAGGAATGCTGCAAACCACAGTATTCCGCGCAATACAGATCGTAAACCCCGGCCCTCTGAGGAATGAACCACATCATCTTTTCCCTCCCGGGAACAATATCTTCTTTAACCCGGAATGCCGGGATAAATACGCTGTGCAGAACATCAACCGAAATGAGTTTTAATTTTACGGGCATGCCTACCGGAACAACCAATTCAGCGCTTTGTTTACCGTTTTCATATAAAAAGGAAAAATTCCACATCCTGGCGATGGTGGTAACCTTTAAGCCATCTTTCGGGGGATCTTTCATCGGCCGCCAGCCGGCCCATCCGAAATAAAACATTCCAAGAGCCAGAAGAGTCGGAATGATAGTCCACATAATTTCCAGTTTTGTATTTCCTTCAATATTCGCGGCTTGTTTGTTTTTCTTCCGGTTGTATTTAATAACAAAATACAACATCAGGACGGTAAGGCTAACAAGAAGAAGGATGGCAATCCCGACGACTGAGAAAAAGGCTGTATCAAAAGATGATACAAAGTTCGACGCTTCAATTCCGGTTGTTGAATACATAAGGTCTTATCTGTATAGGTAATCTAAAAAAGTAATGAAGATCATTATTCCAATAAGCAGCACCACTCCGATTGCCATTAGTGCGTACATTTTATTATCGAATTTCAGGTGCATGAAAATAGCGAGCACTAATGATGATTTCACACCGGCAATCAATAGCGCAATGGTAACAGTTAGTGTCCCCAGGTTAATCTGTGTAACGGCCACTGATATCATGGTTAACACGAGCAGGCCGGTTAATATCAGGAGGTACGTTGAATAAGGGACGATGTGGTGTTTTTCGTTTTCCAAACCAATTGACATTTAAGTTATTAAATAGAATAATGGGAACAGGAAGATCCATATCAGATCCACCAGGTGCCAGTATAATCCGGCATTTTCATGCAAAGCGAAATTATCGGGCCCGAGTTTATCATTCAATAACCGGAAAAATACAACAAAGATGAAGGCCAATCCTATGATAATATGCAAGGCATGCAAACCGGTCATAAAATAGTATAATCCGAAAAACAGAACATCACCTTGTCCTCGTTCTGCCATTATTTCAGATCCCGGGTAAATATGATGTTGAATTTTTGCCCCCCATTCGAAATATTTGTTTACCAGGAAGGCCAGGCCAAGTAAAATTGTAATTCCGAGAAGGAGCAGGGATAACTTTTTGTTTTTAAGCTGGATAGCGCTGATAGACATTGCAATGGTGGCGCTGCTGATCAGCAGAATTGCAGTATTGATGGTTCCGATTAAAACGCTCAGCTCGTGAGCCGCGAGATGGAATGCTTCAGGATTCCGGAACCGGTAGATGGAATAAACAATGAAGAGCCCTCCGAATAAAAGCATCTCAGTCAGGAGAAAAAGCCACATCCCGATTTTCGAAGCAATATCGTCTCTGTGTGTTTCCATAATTAGTCTTTGCTATAGTCGTAAGGTCCTTTGGTTACTATGGGAGTTTCTTCAAAGTTTTCTACCGGGGGAGGCGAGGGAACAGTCCATTCGAGGGTTTTTCCTCCCCATGGGTCTGCTACTGCTTTAGGCCCATGTTTGGCCGACTTAAAGAGGTTAATTATAATAACGGCTAAACCTGCAATGAGTACCCATGCACCCATCGACGAAATAATATTTCCGCCGTGGAATATCTCATCGTAATCGTAATAACGTCTGGGCATACCCATATAACCCAGGTAAAACATTGGCATGTAGAGCGTGATGAAGCCGATAAAAAATAAAACAAGTCCTGTATTGGCCCATTGTGTGTCGTACATCCTTCCATAAATCTTGGGGAACCAGTAATGTATAGCTCCAAAAAAGGCAAAACCTGTTCCCCCGAAAACAATGAAATGGAAATGGGCAACAACAAAATGGGTATTATGAAGATGTACATTAGCGGCAAGAGAACCCAGCACAAGTCCGGTAAATCCGCCAACCATAAAAACAAAGATAAAGGCCATTGCCCAATACATTGGGGTCTGCAAATCGATAGAACCCTTGTGCATGGTCGATATCCAGTTGAATACTTTAATGGCGCTTGGAATGGCAACCAGAAATGTGAGTATAGAAAAAGTATAAAGTGCAGTTCCGCTCATGCCGGAGGTGAACATGTGGTGACCCCATACGAAATATCCCACGAAAGCTATTGCCAGGGTTGACGCGACCATAAATTTATAGCCAAAAATGGATTTCTGTGCGAAAGTGGGAACAATTTCCGAGATGGCGCCCATAGCAGGGAGGATCATAATATAAACCGCGGGATGGCTGTAAATCCAGAATAAATGCTGGTAAAGTACCGGGTCGCCTCCAAGTGAAGGGTCGAAAAATCCAATATTTAAAGTTCTTTCAGCCACTACCATAAGCAGGGTGATACCAACAACGGGAGTAGCCAGAAGCTGAATCCATGCTGTACCGTAAAGAGTCCATGGGAACAGTGGCATTTTGAGCCAGCTCATTCCCGGCGCCCGCATACGATGAATGGTAACGATAAAGTTAAGTCCGGTGAGAATGGAAGAAAACCCTAAGACAAACGCGCCTAAAACCGCGGGTAGCATATTACCGGCAGTGCGGAAACTATAAGGAGCGTAGAACGTCCAACCGGTATCGGGAGGACCTTCACCCGCAAGCTGTGAGATGACTACAAGGATGATCCCCACAACATATATATACCAGGAGAAAAGATTTAAGCGGGGAAAAGCTACATCTTTTGCCCCGATCATCAGAGGAAGCAGGAAATTACCGAATACGGCCGGTAATCCCGGTATCACCACTGCAAAGATCATTAAAATGCCATGCAAAGTAAAAAAGGCATTATAGGTCTGGGGCTCCATGATGGTTTTTCCCGGGGCTATCAGTTCGAATTTCATCAGAAGGCCAAGAATAGCTCCTATGATAAAAAATGTCATAAGGGAATACAGGTAAAGCATTGCGATCCTTTTATGATCGGTTGAAAGTATCCAGGCAAGAATCCCTTTATACTTCCCCTTATATTCCAGGTAATTTGGTTCGGGGGTGTTTGTATGAACACTCATATTTTAGCACTTTTAGTACTTGTTTTTTTGGAAATAAAAAGAATCAGGAAAATTACAATGATAAAAAACAAAATTACTATTCCTGATACTTTGGTTACGTTAAATACAAATTCATTTCCTTTGTCATCATAAGAATAACAAATAGCAAGCAGCCGGTTAAGGCTGGGACCAATTTTTCCATTGGCAGCTTCCACCATGGTTATTTTAATATCAAAGGGAAGGAATTCAATCCCGCGCAGGTAGCGGGTTATTTTGCCATCGGCTGCCAGGGCTATAAGTCCGGTGGGATGAACGAACTCGTTATTGATCCATTTATAATGAAAGCCCACCGATTCACATAGCTGTGCAATATTGGCGCTATCGGAAACGAAGAAATACCAATAATTGCCGAGGTCTTTGTTCTTCAGACTAGTAACATAATTGGCTTTTTTCCTTATTCCCAGGATAATTTCCTCGGTAGGGTCGAAACTGATAGTCAGAACCTGGTAGTCGGTTCCCAGCTCAAGGTCCACCTCTTCGATAAATTTGGAAACGCCCCACATCAAAGGGCTGCATGTTCCGGGGCAACGGTAATATACAAGGTTCAGGAGGGTTGGTTTGTTAAGGATGTCGCGCAGCAATACTGTATCGCCTTGTTCGTTAATCAGACGTGTGTCGAGTGCAGCATACTGTCCTTGTTTTTCAACAAAACCGATTTCAACATTTGGTGTGGAAACGGGAGTTTGGGCGAAAAGGACAGAATCAGCAAGGTTGAACAGGAATAACAATAAAAAGAAAAAGTATTTCATAATCGGGACAGGCTATAATTTATGGATAAATATACAAAAATATGCTGATTACAATTGCCGGCAAAGATAACAAACCCTGATTCATTATTTAAACGGAATCCAAACAAGATATCTTATTTGGATGTAAAATAGACTGAAAGCCGGTTATTTAAGGAGTAGAGCAATGTAATCCAATGAATTACGATGATATCACCTGCGTAACTAACTTTGAAGCCGGGTTTGATTATACAGACAAACACAGATTAAATACCTTCATTACGAAAGATATTTTCACGCGTCTATCACTGTTATTTAAAGTTATACACGCATTAAAATTATGATTAAAACTTCGAAAATCTTTCATCATAACCCGTACAGGATCAAAAAATCTTAATACTTTTAATCTAAAAATGGAATACAGGCAAAAAACGTTCCTCCATCCAATGTAAATCTATACGCAATATTGCGTATGCACATTCGTTACCGGCAAGCAAGGGTTAACACTGCCAATTTGATTTAGCCTTCAAAACTTGAAAAGAATTTTTAGTTATCTTTGATGAAAATTCAGATTAATATGTCAACACTAAATACAATAATAAAAGAAATGAAAGATGTTCCAGTTAATCGACTGGAAGAGCTTTATCAGTTCATTCATGCGATGACGCCGAAAACCAAGCATTCTGATAGCTTAAGGAAAAAAATTCTGTCATTTGGTGGGGCATTTAGCGACATGAGTAGCTCTGATTATGCTGAATTTCTTAATCAAACTAAGAAAACTCGAACCGAACTGTTAGACCGAAAATTTGACATATGAAACAATCGATGCTTGACACTGATATTCTTTCGGAGTTTTTACGAGGAAATCCTAAGGTTATTGAAAAAGTAGCCGATCATTTAAAAGAATATGGATTTGTAAGTTTAAGCATCATAACGTATTACGAAATTCTCAACGGACTTTTATATAAAGATGCGAAAAAACAATTACAAAAATTTGAAGATTTTATTCAATTAAATAAAGTCATCCCTTTGACTTTGCCAATGGCAAAAACCGCTGCAATTATTCAAGCTGATTTTCGAAAAAAAGGAACTGAAATTGGTCATACTGATACTTTGATTGCAGGTATTGCTATCATAAGTGAACTTCAACTCATAACGAATAATACAAATCATTTTAAGCGAATTAAAGGACTTAAAATTGATAATTGGACTTTGTAATTTCTGCAAATTGCCTGCCGGTAACAGCTAAGCCCAATGCGGGCAGGTCGGTGGTTTTCTTTTGTCAGTTTTTCAAATAAACTTTATTCTCGGTTGATTGAAATCGCTCCGAAAGTCCGCACTGGGCCTAGCTGCAACCGTGCGTGTGTGTATTTTCCAAAAAACCAGCCTCCGGCATTCATTAATATCTGCAAATTCCTATATTTGTACATGCTTCAAAAAATCAAACAGATTTTCAGTTTCTACCACACCGGCTTTCGCGAAATGGACCGCTGGGGACGACAGGTATGGCTTATCATCCTGGTGAAACTGTTTATTATGTTTGTAATCCTGAAATTATTTTTCTTCCCCGATCTCCTGAAAAGGAATTTTGAAACCGATGAGCAACGAAGTGAATATGTGCTGGAACAACTAACTAAATAATATTTCTGTTATGATTGAACTTGTTGATCTTTCCCTGGTTGACTGGTCGCGGGGGCAATTTGCTCTTACAGCCATGTACCATTGGTTATTTGTACCCTTAACGCTGGGATTGTCATTTATAATGGCCATTATGGAATCCATATATGTCAGGACGGGCGATCCTCGCTGGAAAAAACTTACCAAATTCTGGATGACTCTTTTCGGGATAAATTTTGCTATCGGCGTGGCAACCGGGATCATTCTTGAATTTGAATTCGGCACAAACTGGTCGCAATATTCATGGTTTGTTGGGGATATATTCGGGGCCCCATTGGCCATCGAAGGAATCATGGCGTTTTTTATTGAGTCGACCTTTATCGCGGTTATGTTTTTCGGATGGAATAAAGTAAGCAGGAAAGCTCACCTTACCTCCACCTGGCTGGTAGCAATCGGGGCCAATCTTTCGGCCCTGTGGATACTGGTTGCCAACGCATGGATGCAGAATCCGGTTGGAATGCAGTTTAATCCGGAAACTGCCCGCAATGAAATGATCAATTTCTGGGAGGTCCTTTTTTCTCCGGTTGCCGTTAATAAGTTCCTTCATACCATCAGTAACGGTTTTGTTCTTGCATCCATCTTCGTAGTGGGGATAAGTGCATGGTTCCTGCTTAAGAAAAGAGAATCATGGTTTGCTAAAAGAAGTATCCTGGTTGCTGCCGTGTTTGGACTGATCACATCAGTTTTTCTTGTGGCAACGGGAGACAGTTCCACCCGGCAGATAGTTCATGTCCAGCCTATGAAATTTGCAGCCATTGAAGGCCTCTTCCACGGACAAAAAGGCGCCGGACTGGTTGCCCTGGGAATAATTTCCAAGTCGTCAAGCGATCCCAATGATGAAAATATTAAAGATTTTCATGTTACCATTGAAATTCCAAACCTCTTATCTTATATGGCTTATGGACACTGGGATGCTTTTGTTCCGGGTGTATCCGATATGGTGAACGGAAACCCGGAACAGGGCATAATGGCTGCAAGTGAAAAAATAAGCAGGGGTAAGATTGTGATTGAAGATCTTAAAGCTATGAAACTGGCTAAGAAGTCGAACGATCTTGAAACGTACGAAACCTATAAGGCTAAATTTTACGACCAGAAATACAAAGATGAATATTTTCGTTATTTTGGATATGGTCACCTGAATGACGTGAATAGCCTCATCCCTAATGTACCTCTTACCTTTTACAGTTTTCACATCATGGTTGGACTGGGTTTCTATTTTATCTTTTTCTTTATCCTCGCCCTGGTATATCTATATCGTCATAAACTCGACAAACGCAGATGGTTTCTCAAACTCGCACTATTCACACTTCCATTACCCTATATCGCAAGCCAGGCCGGATGGATTGTCGCTGAAGTCGGTAGGCAACCCTGGGTCATTCAGGATTTGATGCCCACTGCAGCGGCTGTATCAAACATTGATGCGAGCGCCGTGCAAATTACCTTCTGGCTCTTTGCTGTTGTCTTCACCGTTCTTGCAATTGCTGAAGTCAGCATTATGATAAAACAAATAAAAATCGGACCTAAAGAAGAAGGAGAAAAATAAAATGTTTGGAAATCTTTCACATCTCGCGCTTCAGCAATACTGGTGGGTGATTATCTCACTGCTGGCAAGTCTCCTCGTTTTTCTGATGTTTGTACAGGGAGGACAAACACTTCTTTTAATCCTTGGGAAAAGCAAAATGCAGAAGACAATCCTGGCAAACCTTTTTGGTCGTAAATGGGAGTTCACCTTTACAACACTGGTCACTTTCGGGGGAGCATTCTTTGCTTCCTTTCCCTTGTTTTACTCAACCAGTTTCGGAGGCGCTTACTGGGTCTGGATGGCTATTTTATTCTGTTTTATATTACAGGCAATTGCATATGAATTCAGAACAAAACCCAATAATGTATTCGGACAAAAAACATACGAGATATTTTTAATTATTAACGGTGTACTTGGAACGCTCCTTATTGGAACTGCCATCGGGACATTCTTCAACGGGGCCAACTTTGTTGTGAGTGATATGAACTTTTCTTCATGGAGTAACAAATGGTACGGACTTGAAGCGGTTGTAAATCCTCATAATGTAGCCCTGGGTCTCACCATCTTCGCACTTTCAAGAATTCTTGCTATTCACTACATCCAAAAAAATGTTGATGAGCCTGAGATTATTGAAAGGTCAAAAAACGCACTTTGGGTTAATTTCCTTTTATTCCTGACCGTTTTTCTGTACTGGGTTATTAAGCTGCTTTTTATAGAGGGATTTTCCTATGATCCTGATACCTTAATAGTTTCAAAAGAAAAGTTCAAATACCTGCATAATATTCTTGAAATGCCTTTAAATACAACTATTCTGCTCTTGGGTATTGGATTGGTATTATTTGGGATCATCAAATCTTTGTTTACAAACTTCCAGAATGCCATCCGGTATACAGGAACAGGTACCGTTCTGACAGTGTTTGCTGTTTTTATTTTAGCGGGATTTAATCAGACCTGTTTTTACCCCTCATTAACTGATATGCAGAGTTCACTGAATATTCAGAATGCTTCATCCAGTCATTATACCCTGACAGCCATGAGCTATGTTTCTTTAGCAGTGCCTTTTGTATTTGCTTATATTTTCTTTGCCTGGCGAGCAATTAATAATAAAAAAATAGACCAGAAGGAAATAGAATCTGAAACTCATGTTTATTAAGGAGGAAAAACTATGTATCTAACTTCAATCTTATATTACCTTACCTGGCCGGCGTTAATTATCTTTTGTTATTATGCAGTAATTTTTGCATTGAAACAATTTGAGAAGAAGGCTGAAAACGAGAAGTAAATGGTAAGCGCAAAGGCGCAGGGGCGCAAAGGTTTCGCAGTTTTTATTTGCGTTGTACCATTGCGCCCTCGCGCTTAACTCATTCTTTTGACCTTCTTCAGGAGAGCTTTGACAATCGACAAAACAATATAAACCGTTATCGCCACCAGTATTCCCGGGACTTTAAAAGCCACAAGAGCGAGCAAAGAAATCCCCAGGAAAATATACCTCATGCTGTTTTCCCGGAAGCTAAAGCTTTTAAACTTCAGTGAAAACATGGGAATATCGGTCACCAGTAAAACTGCAAGTAAAGTCGATATCCCGAAAATTACCCAGGGCAGGTAAAGCCATGAAACAGAATCATGCAATGCCGGGTACGAATACACCCATGCTGCTATGAATAGGGCATTTGCAGGCGTTGGCAATCCCCTGAATTCATCAGTCTGACGGGTATCGTTATCAAATTTTGCCAGGCGTATTGCAGACAGGGCAGGGATCAGAAGAGGCATAACAAGAAACAGGATTTCCATTGTTGAGAGATCGGGGATCCATTCATATCCCAGCCCAAGACCGATTGTAATTGTCTGTAAGCGAAATACGAGGAAACCCGGAAGCACTCCGAAGCTCACCACGTCGGCAAGCGAATCAAGAGATTTTCCCAGGGTCGAATAGGCGTTCAACTGACGGGCCAGAAATCCATCTGCAAAATCAAAGAATGCCGCCAGGAATATCAGAAGGGCGCCGTAATATGGGTTGTGTTCCAATACAAACCAAATGCCTGAAACACCTGCAAGAAGATTCAGAGTAGTTACGAAATTGGGAATATGGCTTTTCATGGGCTTTAATTAAGAGTAACAAAATTGCTAAAAATTTATATCAGAAAAAAACGCAATTCATTAATTAACTTGAATTCAATTTTTGAAGAACACGGATCTTTTAGTTTGTCAGAATATTAAATTTATAAGCGCAGAGGCTGTCTGAAAAGTCAATTATAAAGAATTCCAACTTTCAAATTGTAATTGAAATTTCGCTTCCTATGCAAAAGAGTTTGTATTTACCAGGTAAAGTCGCCACCTCTTCGTGTCGCCGAAGCGTTCCGCGGAGGCGCTCCGCGAGCGCTGAAGCTACTCTGCGGAGGCGCTCCTCG
>CAYGFI010000016.1:0-22131 GCA_964349045.1 uncultured Chitinophaga sp. | reverse complement strand
CGTTCCGCGGAGGCGCTCCGCGAGCGCTGAAGCTACTCTGCGGAGGCGCTCCTCGTGTAGCCGAAGCTTTCCGCGGAGGCACACATGGGAGATTCAGAGGGGCAAAAATGTGATTAATAATGTTATAAGCATGTTAATTTCAAAGAAAAATCCAGATTCTCCTTAAAAATTAATATTTTTGAACCTTATTTGATATCATATTTTAATGAAACCATCTTTTGCCAAACACCTTTATTCAATCAACAGCGGTTATTGCACCGATGTTCCTTCAATGATCGATACTCACCGTTTTGTTGATGATCTGATGGTGCTTCTGTTTCCTATTAAGGGAAACCGGAAGATAGATCTCCGTGAGACAGAAATCCGTTTGGAGCGTATGCGACTGAGATTAAAGGAATTATTAATCCCATTAGAAAAAGACATTAAAGAAAGTCCTGAAATTATCGCGAAACAGTTTTTTGATCAACTCCCCGTGGTATACAAAGATCTTCTCGAGGATGCGGATACCTTTATGAATTCCGATCCTGCCGCACGTTGCGTCGAGGAAGTTATTTTGTGCTATCCGGGGTATTCATGTCTGGTGGTACACAGGCTCTCGCATGTGCTCTATAAGCTCGAAGTGCCTGTGCTTCCAAGGGTAATGAGCGAGTACATGCATGGAATGACGGGCATTGACATTCACCCCGGAGCTACAATCGGCAAAAACTTCTTCATAGATCATGGTACCGGAATTGTTATCGGTGAAACCTCTGTGGTGGGAAACAATGTTAAGATGTACCAGGGAGTTACCCTTGGCGCCATTTTCGTTGAAAAAAAGATGGCCGATATCAAACGGCACCCGACCATTGAAGATAATGTGATTATTTACGCGGGAAGCACCATTCTTGGCGGCAAAACCGTTGTTGGTCATGATACAGTAATTGGAGGAAACGTCTGGCTCACCGAAAGTGTTATGTCTCATTCCATTGTTTATCGTCAGCACAAAGCGATAATCAGAGACAGCAAATCATTTGATGAACCGGTTAACTTTGTAATTTAAAAAAAGTATGAAAGCAAATAATATTCTCGAAACAATAGGAAATACCCCTCATGTAAGAATTAACAATATTTTTCCGGGGGAATATGAGGTCTGGATGAAACTCGAACGAGCCAATCCGGGAGCCAGTATTAAAGACAGGATCGCTCTCAGCATGGTTGAAGATGCTGAAAAGCGTGGGATCCTCAAAAAGGGATCCGTGATCATTGAACCAACAAGCGGGAATACCGGCATCGGTCTGGCAATGGTTGCAGCAGTTAAAAAATACCGGCTGATCCTGGTCATGCCCGAATCTATGTCGGTTGAACGCCGAAGCGTCATGTCTGCTTTTGGAGCTGAGTTTGAGCTGACTCCCAGGACTGAAGGTATGAAAGGTGCCATAGCCAAAGCACAGGAGCTTCTGAAGGTAATACCGGGATCATGGATACCGGGTCAATTCGACAATCCTGCAAATCCTGCCGTTCATGAAAAATTCACCGCTGAGGAAATTATGAAAGACTTTCCCGGGGGATTGGATTACCTCATTACCGGGGTAGGTACAGGAGGACACATTACCGGAGTTTCCAGGGCGCTGAAGAAAAAATTTCCGGCAATAAAAGTATTTGCCGTTGAACCTGAATTATCGCCTGTTATTAGTGGGGGTCAACCAGGGCCACATCCGATACAAGGAATTGGTGCAGGATTTATTCCTAAAAACCTTGAAACCGGTTTACTCGATGGAATCATCCAGGTAAGTAAGGAAGATGCATATGAATTTGCTCGCAGATCTGCCCGCGAAGAGGGAATTTTTGTGGGAGTTTCAAGCGGGGCCAGCCTGGCTGCAGTAAATAAGAAACTTCCTGAAATTCCGGCAGGATCAAAAATCCTTACTTTCTGCTACGATACCGGAGAAAGATACCTGTCGATTGACGATCTTTTCTCTGCGAAATAAAATTCGCATTGAATAAAACTCTGTGGCTCTCCGCGACTTCCCCGCGTAACTAAGTGGTTTTGAATGCTACAATCAGTAATTAAGGAAATTGCAGGGAGTTTCACAGAGTATTCATTGGTATTTTGTTAATAATTCATATTCCTTCATCTCTCCGACAATTTTTCTTAATTTTAACAACTGAATTCTACCTTCTGAATTCTAAATTCTAAATTTCCAATATGATCATTGCCGTAGATTTTGATGGAACCCTGGTGGAACACCGCTATCCGGCAATCGGCAAGGAAATTCTATTCGCGTTCGAAACACTGCGTGAATTACAAAAGCAAAACCATCAGCTTATTTTATGGACAATCAGAAGCGGAAAGGAACTCGATGAAGCAGTTGAATTCTGCAGAGCGAGAGGGATCGAGTTCTATGCAATAAATAAGAGTTTTCCCGAAGAGAAATTTAATGAAACAGATAGCCGGAAAATTCATGCGGATATTTATATCGACGACAGGAATATAGGTGGATTACCCGGGTGGGGAGAAATATGGCACCTATTAAATCCCGGTGAGAATCCAGGTTTAAAAGAAGAATTGCGCAGACTTTCCCAAAATAAAGGCTCGGTACTTAGCCGTATTAAAAATCTATTTTCCTGAAAAATGAATCCCCTTAAACTGTTATTTATCTCCCTGACTTTTTTTGTTTTCATTACTTTAACAGTTTGTGTAAATGAAAAGCCGGGTAGTTCTTCAATCCCTGTTGACACATCCATTAAGAAACCTGCAGTACCCCTGACATATATTTTTACATCGCCGGCTGTAAATCAGACTTTTACTCCCGGTGACAGGATTAATATTATAGTAAAAAATTCAGGAGATAGTGTATATGCCGATTCAATTGTTTTTTATATTGACGGGAGTTCTGCAGGATTCGTTACAGGTTCTGTTAATGAAACTTTTGCAACAACAAAAGGGATCTCCCCCGGTATAAAAAGATTAAAAATGACGGCCTTTTTTCCTGGCGGGAAAACTGAAAGCGCTTCAATTCCCTTGCGGTTTGTCAGTGATATTAAGCCAAAGCAATTTACCTACCGTGTTTTGGGTGCCTTCCCTCATGATAACAGGGCCTATACTCAGGGTTTTGAGTATCATGATGGTTATTTTTTTGAAGGGACCGGACAGATGGGAGAATCCTCCATTAGGAAAACATTACCGGGTACCGGTGATTTTATCAAATTCAGAAAATTAAGTTCCGACTTATTCGGTGAAGGGATAACCCTTTTAAACGGTAAAATATACCAGGTTACCTATCGCTCACAGGTAGGTTTTATCTATGATGCAGTGAGTTTTGAACAACTTCAGAGATTTTATTATCAAAACCGTGAGGGATGGGGATTGTGCAACAATGGAAATGAAATAATTATGAGTGATGGCACTAATGTTATCTATTTCCTTGATCCGCAATATTTCAGTGTAAACCGTAAAATAGAGGTTTTTGATCATATTGCTGAAGTCGATAGCCTGAATGAACTCGAGTATATCAATGGTACGATCTATGCAAACCGTTATATGACGGATGAAATTGTGATGATTGATCCGGCGAACGGAAAAGTTACCGGCAAAGCCAATATGCGTGGATTGCTCAAACCTGAAGATCGTCATGCCGGTATTGACGTTCTGAACGGTATAGCATGGGATAAAGAGGAAAACCGGTTATTTGTTACCGGCAAGTACTGGCCAAAAATTTACTGGGTAGAGCTGATTGAAAAGTAAATCAGGCTGGTATTCTGGCGCTTAAAATACAAATACTCCGTGGGATTATTTCGAATACCAAAGGCGTATGTCCCAGGCTTTCCCCATCTGTTTCAAGGAATATATTGGTGTTTGAAGATATCCTTATACTTTTACCCTTGTAGGTTTCTACTTTCGGATGGGTAACAATACTACCGTCGTACAATCGTTTCAGGCTCCTGATTACATCCCACCGGGCTATTTTTTTAATAACGGTGAGATCAAACAGCCCATCATCAGCGCTTGCATCGGGTAGCGGCATCATTCCTCCCCCGTTATATTTACAAATTCCTACTGATACATTGAAAACTTTGTTCGTAACTGATTTCCCGTCAACTTCAATGGTTGCTTTCTGGGATTTAAATCTGAATAAAGAGGTGAAAATATTGTATTTATAAATCAGGGGATTACTTTTTCCGTTATCCTTTAACTTGTTTGTTTTTTTTACAACCAGGGCATCAAACCCTAATCCGGCGATATTCACGAAATACCGGTGAAATGTTCGTTCGTTATTCTGAAAGATCACTTTTCCGGCGTCCTGAATAAAGGTTTTTGAGGCGATTATCGTGCGAATGGCTTCCCCGTAGTTAAGGCTTATTCCAAACATGCGGCCCCAGTCGTTGCCTGTTCCCACAGGGATTATACCAACAATAATTTCGGATGTTTCAAATCGTTTTTGAACAAAAATGCCATTAATTACTTCATTCATGGTACCATCGCCACCCACTACGATTATTTTGCGGTATCCTTCGTTAATAAATTTACGGGTCAGAACCATGGCATGCAACCTTCGGAGGGTAAATTCGCGGTGGAACTTAAAACCAAAGGAATTCAGAAGTATTTCAATCTTTGGCCAATCGATCCAGCATTTTCCTGCACCAGCATTAGGATTTACAATAACCAGCCAGTTTTCTTTCCAGTCCTCCATCATATGTCTGAATATTAAAAGAATGTCAAATATAAACTAATTTTTAATTATAAAAACCAGCAATAATTAATTGATTTCCGGGTTTTAATTTTACTTTTGAATCATAGATTATTCTTATTTCGAGGGAAAAAATCCCTGAAATTGTATTTTTGAATAGCAAAATCATATTAAGCTGTTTAATCAGCTTAATCCTGTTCTTTGTTAGTAACTTGTTCATAACCCCCAAATAAAATGTTTACAATATAAAACAGGTAAAAAAATGGGGTCTGTTATATAAGTAGTAAATTTGAATCCCCCGTAAAAAAACATTATTTTGCAAAAACACTGACTACATGGGTAAAGTAATTGCGTTGGCAAATCAGAAAGGCGGTGTAGGTAAAACTACTACAGCTATTAATCTGGGAGCCAGTTTTGCCGTCCTTGAGAAGAGAACTCTGATCGTTGATGCCGATCCGCAGGCTAATGCCACCTCGGGTACCGGTTTTGATATCAGGAAAGTGAAAACGAGTATTTATGAATGTTTGATCGAGGATGTTGATCCCAATAAAATTATTCTGAACTCGGAGATGGAATACCTGGATCTGATTCCTTCTCATATCGACCTGGTTGGAGCAGAGATCGAGATGCTTAACCTCCCGGAAAGGGAGTTTATGCTGAAAAAGGTAGTTGAAAAAGTACGCGATAAATATGATTTTATTCTTATAGATTGTTCACCTTCACTGGGTTTGATAACGGTTAACTCACTTGCGGCGGCCGATTCGGTTTGTATACCGGTACAATGTGAATATTTTGCTCTTGAAGGTCTTGGTAAACTGCTTAATACAATAAAGATTATTCAGAACCGGTTAAATCCCGACCTGGAAATCGAAGGTTTTTTACTGACCATGTACGATGCCCGCCTTCGGCTCTCTAACCAGGTTGTTGAAGAGGTCAGGAAGCATTTCGGGGAAATGGTATTCGAAACTATTGTTCAGCGAAACATTAAACTCAGTGAAGCGCCCAGCTTCGGGAAACCTTGTATCTTATATGATGCGGAGTCCAAGGGATCAATAAACTATCTTAACCTGGCAAGGGAGATTTTACAGAGAAACGATCAGACATTAATTAAGAATAAAGAAAAAATAATAGAATAAATCTAAATTATGGCCACAAAAAATGTGCTTGGCAGAGGTCTTGGAGCTTTGATTGATGGGGCGGATTTCGAAACCGTAAAAGCATTGGTTGACACCATCAGCGAAGTACCGATCAGGGATATTGAAGCAAATCCGTGGCAACCCCGGTCGGAATTTGATGAAGCAGCACTGGATGAGCTTGCCGAATCAATAAAAGAAATTGGTATTATTCAGCCTATTACTGTTAGGGTCCTTGAAAATGGGAAATATCAGCTTATTACCGGTGAGAGAAGATACAGGGCAGCAAAGAAAATTGGTCTGAAGAAAATTCCCGCTTATATAAGGGTTGCTAATGATCAGAATATGCTGGAAATGGCGCTGGTAGAAAATATTCAGCGTGAAGATCTGAATTCTATCGATGTAGCTATCGGTTATCAAAGACTCATTGAAGAATGTAATTTCACCCAGGAAAACCTCAGTGAAAGGGTTGGGAAAAAGCGATCGACCATTTCAAACTACCTGCGACTTCTGAAACTTCCCGCTGAAATACAAATAGGTCTGCGAAATGCTAAAATATCAATGGGTCATGCCCGGGCTCTCATTAACCTGGAAGATCCTGAAGACCAGCAATATGTTTATGAAGAGACTATAAATGGCGATCTTTCAGTCAGGAAAGTCGAAGAACTGGTACGAAAACTGCAATCAAGGGAAAAGGAAGAGAAAAATCCTGCAGATGCAGGCAGCAAACAACCGCTCACGAAGGAATATGATGATCTGAAAATTCACCTCTCAAAACATTTCGGAACAAAAGTTGACTTTAAGAGAAATACTAAAGGCGCCGGGAAAATCGTTATTCCTTTTACTTCCGATGAAGAACTGGAACGTATTATTGCAATACTGGATAAACTGAATGCCTGAACCCATTTTCCGATATTATGGAATCGTTGAAAAAGCATGGAGAACCAGCCTGGTTCTCCTGTTTGTTTTTATGACTACCTTAAATATATGGGCACAGGAAGCTGAAGTAAAAGATACTGCTGTTTATGACGAATCCTACAAGCAGGACTCCGCGTACCAGAATCCCAGGAAGGCGGCCATATTGTCTGCAATTCTGCCCGGACTGGGACAGGTTTATAATAAAAAATACTGGAAAGTTCCCATCGTGTACGTGGGTTTTGGAACCTTTGCCTATTTTATCAGGTTTAACCAGAAAGGTTATGATAAGTGGAAGCTGGCTTATCTTGATATTCAGGATGACGGTGTTCTGGATATGGATTTGGGATATGATTTCCCACTTACAATTGAACAGATCGAACGAACCAAGAATTCCTATAAACGATACCGCGACCTATCAATCATCGGAACAGCCGGATTCTACATTCTGCAGATCATCGATGCTACCGTTGACGCTTATCTGTTCGACTGGGATGTCAGTGATAATATCAGTCTGAAAATAGAGCCCGCGATCATACAATCCCCTTTTATTTATCCAAATCCTTCTGAAAATACTTTTGCCCTCAGGGCTTCATTATCATTCTAGAAATTTTTTCTCTTCGGGAAATAATTTGAGATTTTACCGGTGTAAACTATTAATATATATAACCTTTAACCAGAACAAAATTACCCGGAGACTTAATTGTAATAACTCACATGGATTTATAATCTGAAGTATAATCCTTTTTATTCTTTATCTTTGGCGATATTTAAAAACAAATAATGAACCGGGGAAAATATATATTTTATCTTATTCTGCTGATAATTTTCAGCGCGAAGACCTTAAAGGCTGATGATAAAGATACCATCAGAATCGACGATACCATAATGGTTTCAGGATTTAGCGATAATCTGGATAGTTTGTTAAACCTGTATTATGTGCAAATGGGGATCCAGATTGAGGATGCGGATAGTCTTATTTACATGGATACCGATTCACTTGTTCCGGTTTTCCCCGATTCGGTTTATATCGACCGCCTGGGACGGCTGCCTGTAATTATGGAAATGTCGTACAACCGGGTGGTTAAAAATTTCATCGATCTGTACACACATAGTCGTCGCGACAGGGTGCAGATCATGCTTCGACTTACAGACTATTACTTTCCCATGTTTGAAGAGATTTTTGATCAGTATGGCATTCCCGAAGAACTGAAATATCTGGCCATCATCGAATCGGCCCTGAATCCCCGGGCAGTTTCACGTGCCGGCGCTACCGGAATGTGGCAGTTCATGTATTACACGGGGAAATCCTATGGACTTACGGTTAACTCCCTCGTTGATGAAAGACGCGATCCCCAGAAAAGCACCATTGCCGCTGCCAGCTTTTTAAAAGACCTGTATGACATTTATAAAGACTGGACTCTGGTAATTGCGGCCTATAACTGTGGCCCTGGAAATGTGAACAAAGCAATACGTCGCTCCGGGGGGAAAAGAAATTATTGGGATATCTACTATTACCTCCCCCGTGAAACCCGTGGATATGTACCTGCCTTTATTGCGGCTACCTATGTCATGAATTATTCAAAGGAACATAATCTCTACCCGGTTGCAGTTGATTTTGAATTTCATACAGATACTATAATGGTGCACGACAAGCTTCACATGAAGCAGGTTTCTGAAGTTATGGGTATTCCGGTAGAACAGCTCAGGGATCTTAATCCGCAATTCAAATACGATATTATTCCGGGCGACAGTAAAGCATATGCCCTTCGGATACCTCAGAAACATTCGATGCGGTTTATTGAACTCCAGGATTCAATTTTTGCCTGGAAAGATTCCGTGTTTTTTAATAAAGATAATGTGATTATTAACCCTACTGCCAAAACTGCCTTTATAGCTGACCTTCCTGCCGATAAATTCACAAAACTGATTTACACGGTTAAATCAGGGGATAACCTCGGTTTTATATCCACCTGGTATAACGTACAACTATCCGATATCCGTTACTGGAATAATATCAGGCAGAATATGATACGATCCGGACAAAAACTGGTGATTTACGTTCCAAAAGCCAAAGCTGATAAATACCGTACTATTGAAAATATGACTTTTGAAGAGAAACAGGCGCGTGTTGGTAAACCTGTCTCAAATCCAGCCTTAATTAAACCGGAAACTCTCAGTCAATTTTCGGGTTCTTCGGATTCGGGAGAGTATATAACCTATACAGTAAGATCTGGCGATTCCCTTTGGGAAATTGCAAAAAAATTCGAGGGAGTAAGTGATACGGATATAGCACGATTGAATAATCTGATAAATGGAGACAGTATTAAACCCGGACAGGTGATAAAAATCAAGAAGAAAGGCTGAAGCATTAACTTATTCTGAAAATATGAGACCTTTCCAGACTCTTATTTTTATCTTCTGCGTTTTCCTTTTACTTTTCCTCGTAGCATGGATCTTTCCTCAAAATGGAATACAGGTCGGGAAAAATATTCATTTAAAATTTGCTTCGCTGAAGGATTATCTTGAGAAAGATAGTGTTCAATATGCCGATATCTCTAAAATAATTGAGAATACCAACATTCCGGTTACTGAAGATGAGCCGGATACAATTATACAGCCTGCAAATGATTCCACTGAAATAGTTGAAATTTCAGCAGGTGATGATACATTACAGGTAAATTCAGGCGATCTGCGGAACGTAACTTTTCCCCTGGAATATTCAGGTAAGGAACCCACTGTATTATTTCCATTTTTCCACAAACTTCAGAACCTTAAAACCAGGAAGAAGCTGGTCAGGATCCTTCATTATGGTGATTCCCAAATCGAGGCTGACAGAATGAGTTCTTTCATACGGCATAAAATGCAAACTACATTTGGAGGTTCTGGATGTGGTACCGT
This sequence comes from uncultured Chitinophaga sp., assembly GCA_964349045.1. Taxonomy (GTDB): domain Bacteria; phylum Bacteroidota; class Bacteroidia; order Bacteroidales; genus JACJXF01. The sequence goes on along the minus strand of CAYGFI010000016.1, from coordinate 12,515 downwards.
TCCTGTTGTCCCTCTCTACAACGGACAATTGTCTGTTAAACAGGAATACTCAGATAACTGGGACCGTCACACCGGCTTTGCCAATCCCGATTCATCCCTTGGCCATGAGCGCTACGGAGCGCTGATGTCGTTTGTCCGTCAGAACCAGGCCGACACTTTAAACGGACGCAAAAACAGAACCTGGCTGAAGTTCCAAACCTCTCCCCTGGCTTATAAAACATCACGTAAATATTCTGAAGTATCACTATATATCCGGGGGGATTTTAAACCGGTAAATATCCGGGTCTTTAAAAATGATTTAATGATTGATTCCCTGGTTTTGAAGCCCTCATCAGGGCTGAAAAAACTCAAATGGCATTTCAATGAAACTCCGCGTGAGTTGAGTTTTTCATTTTCAGGGCATGGGTTTACGGATATTTATGGCATATCGCTTGATAATTCATGGGGAGTTGCCCTCGATAATATTCCCCTGCGCGGGAGTTCAGGTCTGGTTTTCTCAAAAACAGATACAGCCTTCCTTGCCCGGATGTACAAAATGATGGATGTTGGTATGGTTATTCTTCAGTTTGGAGGGAATGTTGTTCCTTATATGAAAGCTAATTTTACCGCTTATGAAAGATATCTGAAACGGGAACTATCTGTAATAAAGCGATTACTTCCGGGGATTCCGGTTATTGTTATAGGCCCCTCAGATATGTCGGTGAAAGAAAAGGATAAGTTTATAACCTATCCGAACCTGGAAGGAGTGAGGGATGCCATGCGCAAGGCCACCCTCGAATCGGGTTTTGTTTTCTGGGATATGTATGAAGCAATGGGTGGCAGAAATTCCATGCACAGCTGGGTTACGGCAGATCCTCCATTAGCTGTTTCCGATTATGTGCATTTCAATGTCAGAGGGGCAAAAATTATTGCAGAGATGTTCTCAAACGCTTTGTTAAGTGAATATAACAACTGGAAAGTGAAAACCCATCCTGTAAAATGATATTATGACCGGATTGAGGGACATATTACTCTATTCTGCCGAAAAACCCCTGTTGTTTACACAGTTATACTTCTGGATTTTTTTTGCAACAGTACTGGCTGTTTATTCGGTAATCTATCCCTACCGGAGTTTCCGGAATCTGTTTCTTTTTATTGTGAGCATTTTCTTTTACTGGAAAACCAGCGGGATTTTCTTTCTGCTGTTAATTTTTACAACTTTCTCAGATTTTTATATTGGTAATTTTATTTACCGGAGTAAAACACCCCTGGCCGGGAAATTTTTTGTTAGTCTCAGTATTTTCCTAAACCTTGGAGTACTCTCATATTTTAAATACTCCTACTTTTTTACCCGTACCATCAATAATCTGTTTCATACCGATTTCGAACCATATAATTTCCTTGCTGATCTTTCCAACTCCATAACCGGCTCGCATTTTGATATTTCTGTAATCGGACTTCCGGTGGGGATTTCTTTTTTTACTTTCCAGGCCATATCCTATACGGTTGATATGTACCGGAAAAAAATTGAACCGGTAAAGAATGTCATTGATTTTGGCTTTTATGTTTCGTTCTTCCCCCAGCTTGTGGCAGGACCGATTGTGAGGGCCTCGGAGTTTATTCCGCAATTATATAAACGCTTTCATCTTACCATGGAAGAGTTTGGATATGCAATATTCCTGATATTAAACGGATTGATGAAGAAGATGCTGATCGGGGATTACCTGGCTATGAACCTGATAGACCGTGTATTTGCCAATCCTACAGGATACACAGGATTTGAAAACCTCATGGCGCTTTATGGCTATTCACTCCAGGTATATTGCGATTTCTCGGGTTACACCGATATTGCCATCGGAATTGCCCTGCTGATGGGCTTTCGTCTCCCGCGTAATTTTAACTCCCCCTACAAAGCAGATAACCTTGGAAATTTCTGGAAGCGCTGGCATATTTCACTCTCTTCGTGGCTAAAGGATTATTTGTATATTCCCCTGGGAGGAAACCGCCATGGAGAATTCCGCACCAACATTAACCTGATGCTCACGATGCTTTTAGGGGGATTATGGCACGGCGCCAGCTGGCAGTTTGTTATCTGGGGAGGACTGAACGGAATCGGGATACTGGTTTATAAATACTGGAAAAGGATCAGTCCCTATGAAAACAGCAAGCATTGGACGGCGCACCTCTGGAAAGTATTTCTGACTTTTAACTTTATTACTTTTACCCGGATATGGTTCCGTTCCGATTCCATGGAACACGCGAATCAGTTGATGTCGCAAATCTGGAATCATTTCGATTTCAGTATCATTCCGCAGGTAATAGTTTCTTTTAAAATCGTTTTTTTGGTAATGATATTCGGGTATGTTGTGCACTGGCTTCCCGGTAAGATTAAATCATGGTACCGCGATTGGTTTATTAATACCCCTGTTTATGCAAAGGTTGGAATTGCAGGTGGGATTATCTTTGTGATTTACCAGTCGTGGTCGGCAGGTTTGCAGCCGTTTATTTACTTTCAGTTTTAGTAACGCTAATTATTTAAAAAACGCGTACCTGAAAATGGTAAAGAGGATTTTAACAGCATCCATACTCCTAAGCTTTTTTCCTTCAGCTTCGTTCCGTGGAAAATAGTTTACAGGCACCTCGGTTATATTATTTTTCTTGATTTTGAGCGCTTTAAGAATGATTTCTGCTTCAAAGCCAAAACGGTTTTCTTTCAGATGGAGTTTATTATAAAGATCTCTTGTAAACAATTTGTAACCACATGCCATATCCGTGAGCTTAACATTGATAAAGATGGAGGTGAGCCATGTAAAGAACCGGTTTGCCAGGTACCTGCGGTAGGAGGAGAGTGGCCTTGGAATACCCGGAAGATAACGCGAGCCATTTACAAACTCAACATTGAGACTCTTCATTACCATAAGCATTACAGGAAGATCATGTGGATATAATTCGAGATCTGCATCCTGGATAAAAATCAGGTCACCCGATCCATGATCTATACCATACCTTACTGCTGCTCCCTTTCCGGAATTCTTCTCCATCTGAAATATGGTAATGTGGTCCTGTTTATCTTCGATGTAGTTTTTTACAACCGGGTAGGAATTATCCGATGAACCATCATCAACAATAATTATCCGGTGGAAGGTGATAAATTCCGGAAATTTTACTTCTTCCAGTAAATCCAGAACCTGAATAATCAGCTCGTCTTCGTTGTAAAGGGGTATGACAATGTCTATGGTCATTTTTTCTGAAGAGATGAAAATTAAAAATCAATTTAGATTGATGCAAGTTGCAATAAAATAGCCGGACTACAAACTGCACAAAAGAACAATGTTATATTATTTTATTCCCGAAAGCCTTAAGGCTGAGTTTCGCCAGCGGGTCTCGAAATTGTAAATATTATCCTCATTATCTTTTACTTTGTTGGTGCCATCGATTATATAGTAATAGCCGGATTTAGGTGGATTAAAATCTCTTCGAAGAATTTCTCCCTTTTGCCTCGAAATGTAAAAACAGGTTTCGTGACTACATGGGGCAAAATCCGCTAAAAAAAGTTCCGATCCACGGGTAAGCTTTCCTACCGTCTCGGCCTGTGCCTTTTGTGTGACACTCCGTGATTCAGCATACCTTTCAGGAAGAGCTATCAGGTTAAAACCAATACGGAACAGGAGCAGGGTAACTATAGTAATTTCGAGCCTGTATGAAGAAAGAAAATAGTAAGCAAAAACCATCACCAGAATGATGACCGAACCTGCCATGGCGATTGTCATGGGATGGCTGATGGTCTTAAATTCATAGAACCATGGAAATACCAGTAAAAGCGGAATCAACAGAGCCAGCGAAATCCCTATCAGGATTTCAGTAAAACGGGTAAAGCGACGAATTTCCTCTCTGTAATTCATAAAAGCTATGGTACAAATCGCTAAAATAATAGGATAAAGGGAGAAAATATACCGGGGATATGACTCAACCGATATCCAGTAAACCGGAATATTAAAGATAAAAACCAGGCCCAGGTATTTTAAAAATTGGTCCTGCCGGATTTTCTTCCTGATTTTTCCGCTGAAAATCACTATCAGCAATAATGACCAGGGGAAAAGATGATATAACTGTTCGAACGGGAAGGTAAATAAATGATAAAAAGTTCTCAGGAAGCCGTATTCCAGAAATGTTCTTTTAGCCGATTCATCGATAAGTGTACTGATGTAATTCGCGGTTGGATTTTGCTGAAATACAATAAAATAATAACTCCCGGTTATAAGTATAAAGATTAGAATTCCTGCCAAATGCCCCAGACTGAATAGTTTTTTAAATTTTCCGCCGGAAATGAATATCACAAGTATCGTTATCCCTTGAAAAAGTAATGCCGGAATACCTTTCATTAGAAATGCCAGGGTACAGATCAGGTAGGAAACCGTAAACAAAGCCAGGTATTGTTCACGCTTAAAAAACCTGTAAATAAAAATGAAATCCAGAAATATAAGCCAGGAAAAAGTCATGTCGATATAACCATTCAACGAATCATAAAATAAGATCCTTCCGCAGGTAATAAATACCATGGCGCTCAGAAAAGCCGCACGGCTGCCGTATTTTTTATAAAACAGGAGGAAAATTGTCAAACCAAACAGGAGCAGGGAAAGTAATGCCGGCAACCTGACGATAAATTCGGAATGAGAATTGCTGATTTTGTAAAATCCCAATAAAATCCAGTTATACAGGGGAGGTTTATTGAAGTAGAATTCTCCGTTTATGGTTGGTGTTATGATATTACCGGAATATTCCATCTCGAGGCTTACCAGCGCCCTTGTGCCTTCGTCGCCTGAAATCGGCATAAGGCCGGGATTAATAAACAAAGCCGGAAAAAGCAGAAGCAGTATAAGGATAATAAAATATTTCTGAAGCTTCGGATTCGATACTTTCATGCTTAATGGTAGAGGTTATCTATCTGATCAGCGTAAAATAACGAAATTCATTTAATCGTCAAAAAGAAATATCAGTTTTTACCGATAGGTTGGGCAAAAAGCTGAACATCTTTTCCGGTTATTTGTTTGTCGCACAGAATAATAAGTCTCTCGAGTACATTTCTGAATTCCCGTATGTTGCCTGTCCAGTTAATTTCCTGAAGCGCTTTAACAGCATCGGGTGTGATTATCTTAAGGGGCATACCGTATTCGCTGCAGATAATCTCATTAAAATAATTGCTCAGCATCGGGATATCATCAATTCTTTCATTGAGGGAGGGAACATGGATCAGAATTACACTGAGCCGGTGGTAAAGGTCTTCGCGGAAACGGTTTTTTTCGATTTCAACCTTGAGATTTTTATTGGTGGCAGCAATAATACGCACATTTACGGTAATATCATTATCAGATCCAACCCTGGTAATTTTATGTTCCTGAAGTGCGCGGAGAACTTTTGCCTGCGCGGAAAGACTCATATCGCCAATTTCATCGAGAAACAGAGTCCCTCCGTCTGCCTGTTCAAATTTGCCTTTTCTCTGTTTGATAGCCGAGGTAAAAGCGCCTTTCTCGTGACCAAAAAGTTCGCTCTCAATAAGTTCGGAGGGGATGGCCGCACAATTCACTTCTACAAAAGGGTAGGCAGATCTTTCGCTTTTCTCGTGAAGCCAACGGGCCACGAGTTCTTTACCGGTCCCATTGTCGCCTGTTATGAGAACGCGGGCATCCGTTGGGGCAACCTTTTCAATCATTTCCTTAACCTGGCTGATGGCTGCAGATTCACCGACCATCTCGAGTGTTTTGCTCACTTTTTTCTTAAGTACCGTTGTCTCACTGATAAGACTTGATTTATCGAGGGCGTTACGGATAGTGATCAGCAAACGGTTCAGATCCAATGGTTTTTGAATAAAATCGTATGCGCCTTGTTTTATGGCCTGAACCGCATTTTCAACATTTCCATGGCCTGAGATCATAATTACCTGGGTGTCTGAACTTTTTTCAAATATTTTTTCCAAAACTTCAAGTCCATCCATTTCCGGCATTTTAATATCGCATAATACAATGTCGTACTTTTTCATACTGAACATCTCAAGCCCTTCCGGTCCGCCGGAAGCCATGTCCACTTCATGATTTTCGTATTGAAGAATTTCCTGAAGCGTGGTTCTTATGCTCTTTTCATCGTCAATTACCAGAATTTTCGCCATTATTCGGGGATTTCAAAGGTTAAGTATCTCAGCAATCACACCCTCTTTTAAAGCATAATCAGACTGGATAATTTTATTGATTCCGCATTCCTTTATCGTAACAAAAATAAAGATGGAAGCCAGTACGATCATTTCAACTCTCACAGGTTCCATACCCTGCATCACCCTTCTTTCTTCTATAGTTGATTTCAACAGGATTTCATGTAACTCAAAAAAATCCTCAAGATTTATTTCCCTGGCGGGATTGTGGTTTGGGCCATACCTGCCGGGTTTGCGGTGCTTCAGAATTGCAGAAATTGTTTCGAATGAACCGGAAGCGCCTAACAATACACCAGGTTTATACTTTGAGACAGCAGCAAATAATTCTTTTAATTCAGTTTTCAGATAGGCTTTGAGTTTTTCAATCTGCTGCCTGGAGATAGGATCAGATGGATTGAAAGTCTCTAATAAGCGGGCCATTCCAAGATTAAAACTATGCTTCCAGAAAATCTCTTTTTTATTAGCAATGATAAATTCATTGCTTCCCCCGCCTATATCAAGAATAAGCATGGGTTTTTCCTCCATGTCAATTGAAAGCCGTACACCACGGTAAATCATTTCTGCCTCCCTTTCCCCCGGGATGATCAGAACATATATATCAAATTTTTCCTGGACCGCAAATATAAAATCTTTTCCGTTAGAAGCCTCGCGTATGGCAGAGGTAGCAAACGCGTATACCTTGTTGACATTAAATTCTTTCACTTTTACAAGATGTCTTTCTATTGCTGAAAGACCTCTTTTAAAAGCCTGTTCGGTAATGATTTTTTTTGTAATGCCACCTTCTCCAAGTTTTACCGCTTCTTTTGAAGTATGCAATACATTGAGTTTGTTTTCAGCGCTAACCTCTGTAATCAACAGATTAAAGGTATTAGTACCGAAATCGAGGATAGCAATTCGTGTTGTTTCAGAATTGTGTGGATACATCATTTCTAAGATTTATATCTGAGCCATTTCCAGAGTTCTCTATAGGAAGCTTTTTTTCCATACATTAAAATACCGGTTCTGTAAATTTTCCCTGCCATCCAGGTGGATCCAATAAAAGTAATAACCAGTATTACTGAAGAAAGCATGATTTCCCATGCAGCGGGATGGAAAGGTATTCTTACCATCATAACCACGGGGGAGGTGAGGGGGATCATGCTAAACCAGAATGCCAGCGGACCTTCCGGGTTGCTGATGGTGTTAATCATCACGAATATGGCAACAATCAGGGGTAGGGTTACTGGTAACATGAATTGCTGAGTATCCGCATCATTATCGACAGCTGAACCGATTATGGCAAAAAATGAGGCGTAAAGAAGATAACCGCCAAGAAAATAGAAAATAAACATTCCTAAGATCAGAACGAAGTTCACATCTCCTATTGAGGAAAATATTTCTTCCAGGATCTGTGGCTCCGGCTCAGAATAGGTTAATTTAGCAGCATCCAGTTGCTTACCGGTCATAATATCCTGGGAAAGGACCTGTTCGGTGGGTGTTTTTGATAGTTCAGGGAAAAGTACTTTCTGAACTCCCGCGATAAAGATAAATGTAAGCAATATCCATAATACAAACTGGGTCAGACCAACCAGTCCTACACCAATTATCTTCCCCATCATTAATTGAAAAGGTTTTACAGACGAAACAATGACTTCCACTATACGGTTGGTTTTTTCTTCAATAACCCCTCTCATGACCTGGGCTCCGAAAAGGAAAATGAAGAAATATATCAACATACCGCTTCCATATCCGATGCCCATTGCCAGACCGGTGTTACTCTCTTTTTCTTTGCCATCATCACTCCAGGTTATGTTCCGGAGATTTATGTTTGTTTTGATGGATTTTAAAATTTCATCCAGGTTATCAATATTATTGGCTTTCAGTTTTTGATTTTCAATTTCTTTCTCAATAGAGTTTTTTATGTGCATGGACACTGTCATACTGGGTTGTTTATTTGAGTATAACAGGGTGGTGTTTGAAGCAAGGATGTTCTGTGGAATAAACAGTATGGCGCTGTAACCGGTTTGTTCAAAATTATTCTGGAGTTCCTTAAGAGTAACCCCTTCAGGGTATGTGAACTTGATGTATTCTGTTTCCGGCAGTACGTTGTAGAATAGGTTGGTGCTGTCGACAACTGCTATGGTTCTGACTTCGGTGTCTTCCATAGTTGCAAACCATGCAGGAAGAACCATGAAAGCTGCAAAAAGAACTGGTCCAAGAACTGTCATGATCAGAAAGGATTTTTTCCTGACCCGGGTAAGGTATTCCCGCTGAATGATTAGTAGGATTTTTTGCATCGGAACAAATTTATAAGACTGCGTTTTTCTTGTTTGTCTCTTCCACTACCCGGATAAAAACATCATTCATGGAAGGTATTAACTCATTGAATGATATGATATTCACTAGTGGAATCAGTTCTTTCAGGAGCCGGTTTTCCGTATCTTCGGTTTGAGTCTTTATGCTGGCGAAATGAATATGATTTTCTGTAGTATTGGTTAATAATTTGTATGTATAACCTAAACCTGTTTGCAGTTTCTGAGGATCGCCTGAATAGCTTAATTCATATACATTAGTTCGGTAGGTTTTCTTAATGTCAAAAATTTCTCCTTCGAGAATTACCTCCGACTTATTGATCAGACTGATTCGGTCGCAAAGTTCCTCCACCGAACTCATATTATGGGTTGAGAAAATGATGGTTGAACCTTTTCTCTTTAATTCCAGTATTTCATTTTTAAGAAGGTTGGCGTTGATAGGATCAAATCCGCTGAAGGGTTCATCAAAAATCAGCAATCTGGGCTCGTGCAGAATTGTGGTAACGAACTGGACTTTCTGTTGCATCCCTTTGGAAAGTTCTTCGACCTTTTTATTCCACCATTCGGTCATTTCAAACTTTTCAAACCAGTATTTAAGTTTTTTTAATGCATCGAACTTTGAAAGGCCTTTTAACCGGGCAAGATAAAGAGACTGCTCGCCAACTTTCATTTTTTTGTAAAGTCCTCTTTCTTCAGGGAGGTACCCAATCTGGTAGATATCATCAGATTTCATTTTTCTCCCCTCAAAGAACAGTTGTCCTTTGTCGGGAGCAGTAATCTGGTTGATAATGCGGATTAGCGTAGTTTTACCTGCCCCGTTGGGACCTAAAAGTCCGAAGATACTATTTTCCGGAACAGAAATGGATACATTGTTGAGAGCAAGATGATTGGAAAATTCCTTAACTACATTTTTAGCCTGAAATAGCTCCATTAGAATAAGTTTTTATTCGAAAAGATTTCTCATGCGATCAAAGAAGGTCTTATCGTTTTTATCGGGATTTGGAATAAAGTTACTTGAATCTTTGAGTTTTTCAAAAAGTTTATATTCATCTTTATTTAAACTCCTGGGAACCCATACGTTGATGGAAACCAGCAGATCTCCTTTTCCATAGCCATTCACATCAGGAACGCCTTTACCCCTGATTCTAAGTATTTTACCAGGCTGAGTGCCGGGATCTATTTTTATTTTAATCTTACCATCGATAGTTGGAATTTCCACTGTAGTACCTGTAATAGCGTCAGGAATGGTAAGATACATGTTATATAAAAGGTCATTTCCGTCGCGGATAAGTTCAGGATGCTGTTCTTCAGTAATCAAAACCAGAAGGTCGCCATTAACCCCACCCCTGCGGGCTGCATTTCCTTTTCCTGAAACTTTTAGCTGCATTCCCTCAGCAACTCCGGCAGGTATAGAAAACGAAATGGTTTCATCTTTACTTACCATACCCTCTCCGTAACAACTGTTACATTTGCTGGAAATGGTACGACCTTCGCCATTGCATGTCGGGCATGTCTGGGTAGTTTGCATGGCCCCGAGAAAAGTATTGGTAACCCGGGTTACCTGCCCATTACCGTTACAGGTGGTGCATGTATTATAGGAACTTCCGCTTTTTGCACCGGTACCGCTACAATCCTGGCATGAAACATACTTCTTTACTTTAATCTTTTTTTCAACTCCTTTGGAAATTTCTTCGAGAGTAAGTTTGACCTTAACGCGAAGATTGGATCCCTTATTCTGCCTGCGCTGAGCCTGGCGACCTCCGCCAAACCCTCCAAATCCGCCAAATCCCCCGAAAATATCACCAAAATGCTCAAAAATATCTTCAACAGTCATCCCTCCGCCTGAGAATCCACCGGAACCTCCACCATTACTAAAAGCGGAGTGACCATACTGATCGTATTTTGCTTTTTTCTGGGGATTGGAAAGTACATCGTATGCCTCAGCCGCCTCCTTGAATTTATTCTCGGCCTCTTTATTATCCGGATTTTTATCGGGATGATAAAGCAAAGCCATTTTCCGGTAGGCCTTTTTAATTTCCTCGGCGCTGGCCCCTTTGGAGACGTCTAAAACCTCGTAATAATCTCTTTTTGTCATATTTATTTAAGCTCTTTATTCCCCGATAACAACTTTTGCAAAACGTAAAATCTTATCATTTAAAAAGTAACCTTTTTGAATAACATCCACTACTTTACCTTTTAAATCATCCTGTGGGGCAGGAATTTTTGTGACTGCTTCATGAAGGTCCGTATTGAACTCCAGGTTCAGGGCCTCAATTTCTTTTATTCCCAGTTGGGTAAGCGTTTCTTTTAATTTGGTATAAATTAATGTGATGCCATCTTTTACAGCTTCAATGTCTTTTGAAGTCTGCATGGCTGCCATGGCTCTCTCAAAATCGTCAAGTACCGGAAGTATTCTGATAATGGTATCTTCACCCGCCATTTTCAGTAAATCTGTTTTCTCTTTCAGGGTCCGTTTTCTGTAATTGTCGAATTCAGCAGATAATCGTAAATACTTATCCTGACTTTCAATCAGCTTTTGTTCAGCAATTACAAGCTGTGATTTGAGCAAATCAATTTCTTCCGAAACAGGTTTTTCTGCTGTCGGTTTATGCTTCTGATACTTGGTATGATGTTTATCTTTTAACGGTTCTGGCTGATTCTCTTTAACCTCTGAATTGTCCTTTTTTACCATATTGAATAAATTTTAATGCTGACCCCTTGGAGGCGTCAAATAGTTTGCCAATAATGTCTGAAAGGACAAATTGACAGAATCAACAGATGTTTTTAAGAAATTTGGCAGAAATCATTGTTCCGGTGGCAGGGATATACTTATTGACTATGAATGATTGTTCATACACAATTCTTTCCCGGTATCCATATCCATGGCATAAAATCAGGGGCTTTAGAAATTTTATTTTGCATGAATATCATGCCATTGAATACAGAATTGTATGGGATGCCGCAAAAAATGACCTGACTGTGTTAAAGAAAGTTTTGAACGAAATCCTTGAAAACGAATTTTAATTCATATCAATTCAAATTCCGGACTTTTTCCGGTTATTTCAAAAGCGATGTTAGTTGTGCTCCTAAAGTTTCTCCCCTGAGATTAGTCGCAACAATAACTCCGTTTCCATCGATAAGGAAGCTGGCAGGAATAGATCTTACCTGGTACATAGCAGCAGGAACAGACTGCCATCCTTTCAGATCACTTACATGGTAAGCCCAGGAAAGATTGTCTGATTTAATCGCGCCAATCCATCTTTCTTTCTGCTGATCGAGTGAAACGCTGTAAATTGTAAAGCCCTTACCGGTTTTGAATTCTGCATCTTTAAACTGATTATAAGTTCTGACCAGGTTTGGATTTTCAACCCTGCACGGAGGGCACCAGGATGCCCAGAAATCAATTAACACAATCTTTCCTTTGAGTGAAGAAAGTTTGATCATAGTTCCATCAGGAGAGGTATATTCTAATTCCGGCGCTCTGTTTCCAATGGATAGACCGACAGTTAATCCGGCCGGTGTATTTTTTGTTTCCGTTACTGCGATTTTATTATTCTTTAAAGGATCGCTTTGAACAGATGAACAATTTGTTGTTGTAGAGGCAACAGCTAAAACAGTCAATAAAAATATTTTATTCTTCATAATAATACAAGTTGATATCTATATATGTAAATTTTTGCAAAGATAGATATTTTTTTTACCACTTTATGTTAATGATATATTAAAAAATTAAAAAAGACCCGGGGAAATATTGAGGAACACTTGTGACGACAGAGGATCTATCAGGATAATCGATTATTGAGGTTTTTCTTCAACGATTCAACCTTGAAATTGACCATTTGATTCCATGCCTGCATGTATAGTTTTAAAATTCCTGGATTTTTCCAATCCGTTTTACTGTGACTATTCACCTAATGACAAAAAATTCTAATCAGTTGAATTTAAATATTTTAACCACAAGGGACACAAAGAATTCACAATGGACACAAAGAATTCACAATGGGCACAAATTGCAAAGAAAACGTTATTATCCTGAAAAACAA
>CAYGFI010000015.1:0-50956 GCA_964349045.1 uncultured Chitinophaga sp. | reverse complement strand
TTCCAGAATATTCTAAAGAAATATAAGGGGGATTTTAATAAGTACGCATCGGTAACTTACGAGAAATCAATATTTTGCAATAAGGAAATCCTTTATTCCCTGTTAGACCAATTTCCGGAAAACAGCGAAAAAATTAATAACCGCGTTCTGAAAGACCCGGTAATCGAAATGTACAAGTCTTATGCCGATATCTACAATCTGCAAATCATCCCTAATTATGGTCTGTTGAATAATGAAATGCAGATACTTTATCGCACCTATTTATCCGGTTTGAGAGAGATGCAGAATGAAAAAGTTTTTTACCCCGATGCAAATTTTACTATGCGTGTCACCTATGGCAAAGTCGAAGGCTACAAGCCGGCAGACGGAGTAATTTACGACTATGCAACCAGCCTTTCCGGAATCATGGAAAAATACAGTTCCGACTCCATAAATTATTTTGTTCCTGAACCTTTGATTGATTTATATACGAATAAGGACTTTGGCCCCTGGACCGATGAGAATGGAGAAGTCCCCGTTTGCTTTATTGCCTCAAATCATACTTCAGGAGGAAACTCCGGTAGCCCGATTTTAAATGCTGATGGTCAGCTTATTGGCATTAACTTCGACCGCAACTGGGAAGGTACCATGAGCGATATCTACTACGATGTATCCATCTGCAGGAATATCGCGGTTGATATCAGGTATATCCTGTTCATTATCGATAAGTATGCCGGTGCCGGCTACCTTATAGATGAAATGGATATTCAGGGAGGATAGGTTTAGAGTTCATAAAGTTCATAAAGTTCTTAAGGTAATTACACACCCTTACCTCCATCTTCTTTCTACAGTCTTCAAACTTCCGTCTCCCGTCTCCCGTCTCCCGACCCCCGTCTTCCGTCTCCCGTCTCCCGTCTCCCGTCTTTATCCTTTTATCACACACTTCCTGAAATACAAAAAGATTTATATATTTGTAACACCTTTATTTAAAAAGTAACACAATGCCGATTAAACGCTTTGGGGTTTCCCTGGAATCGAATCTGCTTGAAGAACTGGATAAAATGGTCGATCATAACAAGTTTTCCAACCGTTCTCAGGCAATCCGTTTTCTGATTAAAAAAAATATTGTTGAAGAAAAATGGGACAAAGATCAGGATGTTACCGGCGCAATCGTTATAAACTATGATCATCAAATTCGCGAACTTCATGCAAAAGTTAACCGTCTTCAGCACGAATACCATTGCCTGATCCTTTCGGGTCAACATATTCATATAGACGATCATAGCTGTATTGAAGTAATTGCAGTTAAAGGTCTGTCCGGTAAAATAGTAAAACTAGCAAATAAGTTTAAAGCAATTAAAGGGATTAAACATGGTGAACTGGTGATGAGTGGAACAAACTGATTTTTTTTGCCCTGTTAGTAACACGAATTTATTTTAGGTAACACAAATAATCATTTTTAATGAAACCCTCATGCACTGGCTTACACAACAAGGACATGAAAATACATGATGGTTCTCCCGCTCAAGCGGGACAAGCTATGAGAAACAACTTAATATACAATAACATAACTCAAATATTTTCAAATGAAAACAAAGCCTCAACAAATTATATTTAGCCTGATTCTTTCAGGTTTCTTTGCCATATCCTCTGCGCAATCTCTGGACGACACTCTTTCAATAGATGAAGTGGTTGTTACGGGATCAAAAATTGAGATTTCCCGAAAGAATATGCCGGTAAATATTTCAGTTCTCTCTAAAGACGATCTCAATGAAATACATGAATCTGCAGCGCTTTCTATAATTAGTCAGAGAATTCCCGGGGTTTTCATAACCGAAAGGGGAGTTACCGGCTATAGCATTGGCTCAAGTTCGGCTGGTCAGATTAGTATCCGTGGTATTTCAGGAGAGCCCAATGCCAGAGTTCTGGTACTAATTGATGGTAGTCCTCAATACATGGGCCTTTTTGGTCATCCCCTTCCAAACTCATACGTCACATCCGACCTTGAGAAAGTTGAAATAATAAAAGGGCCGGCTTCTATACTTTACGGATCGAATGCAATGGGAGGGGCGATAAATTTTATTACAAAAAATGCTGATAAAGAAGGAATTTCCGGAGAAGCAAGTTTGGGTTATGGCTCTTTTAATACTTTAAATTACAGGGCAAATGCTGCCTTTAAAAAGAAAAGCTTTTCTATGTTCGTTTCATACAACCATGATCAGACAGACGGCCATCGCGACAGTTCCCTTTTTGAGATTGATAATGCCTATGTCAAGACCGGATATCAGATTACCAAAAACGTATCGGTAATGGCTGATTATAATATTGCAAAATTCTATAATGAAGATCCGGGTCCGGAAGGATCAACTGTACCTAAGTTTACTGCAGATATCCTTCGTGGGAAAGCCTCCTTTTCAATAAAAAATACTTATGAACAGATCGAAGGAGGGTTAACGGGGTTTTTTAATTATGGGGAACACTCCTTATCAGATGGATGGCATTCCAACGATGCTAATTATGGTCTATCACTTTTTGAAGGCTTTAAGTTATTCGAAGGGAACCTGATTACAATTGGTACGGATTATAAGAACTTTGGAGGTAAAGGCAATAATGTACCCCTTGATTACCAAAATAATTGGGTTTCAATTACAGAAATGGCAGGTTATATTTTTGCCCGTCAGAATATTGCTAAACTTGCTTTGAGCGCCGGTTTACGCATTGAAAATAACTCAAATTATGGGAATGAATTGGTCCCCCAGGCAGGAGTTGCTTATAATTTAAGTGACGCAACAAGCTTAAAAGCATCAGTTTCTAAAGGATTCAGAAGTCCCCTGATCATGGAAACCTACTTTTTTCTCCCAAACCCTGATCTGAAGCCTGAAAGCATGATGAATTATGAATTTGGACTGGCACAGTCATTTTTTAAAGATAGGGTTTCCGCTGATATTAGCTTGTTCTGGCTTGAAGGAAAGAATGCAATCCAGGTAGTCCCTAATGATGCCCCTCCTCCACCAATGAAAAGAGCAAATACCGGCGAATTCACTCACAAAGGCATCGAAATTGAAACCAGGATGCAACTGTTACAGAATCTGGTTTCCGAATTAAATTACAGTTACCTGAACATGAAATCACCAAGACTGGGCGCTCCGGAAAACATGCTTTTTGCCGGGTTAAATTATAAATTGGATAAACTGAGCTTTGTTTTGCAGGCTAATTATATTGGCGGATTGTACAGCAGACTGGATAACGTTTCTACTGCAGGGATCTCTGAAGAATCAATAGAGACCTACTTCTTATTGAATGCAGGTATAAAATACAGGCCCCTGAAATGGGCCGAATTGTATGTTTCAGGAAAAAACCTGTTAAACAAGGAATACCTGATCAATTATGGTTACCCGATGCCCGGCGCTAACTTAATGACAGGACTAAGCCTTAGATTCTAAATCTTGGTAAATGCATACAGCAATACCCTTCGTCCACCCCAACTTGATGTCGCAATTTGCGACATCAAGTTTGTATATTCATTTATTGTAAGTTAAAAACGTAAAATCTTCCGGAAAGCGCTCTATATTTGGCTTAACCTACTCATTCAGCCTTCTGGTTTCAACTCCGTAAAGTAAAGGAATCAATGGTTATTGTAATGCAAAACTAATCGGAATTGTAAATACAACCGCCACCGGTTTCCCGCCTACTTCACCAGGTTTCTCAAATGCAGGGAGGGAGGCTATTACCCGTATTGCCTCTTTTTTCAGAAGGTCGATATACTGATCAACATTTTCTGTTGCACTTCCTTCAGCAGGTTTATATCCAACGTCGGTTACTTCACCTAAAACAGAGGTTTTCTTTTTAGCTTTATCATAAACATTATATTCACCAGTTTTAGTGACAATTTTACCGTCCTGATCAACAATAAATTGTACAAATACTCTCCCTGAAACCCCTTTAGCAGCAGCTTCAGGCGGATAGTTTACATTAGAAGCAACAAACTTGATTAATGCCTGCATTCCGCCCGGAAATAAAGGCATCTGGTCGGGTTCATAGTAGGCAGTTTTTAAAATTGAAGCATTAAGATCCGTGGTTTCTCCTGTAATTGTACTTTTCTGTGAGCAGGCAAATGTCAGTGCAATTACAAGACTTACAGGTATAAGCAGGAACACCTTCCAGGTATTCTTTTTACTGCTTTTTTCTTTGTTCATCATGGCAATTCTGTTTTTGATTAATGAATAATTGAAATTGTTTGTTATTGAGAGTGAAGTACTTCCAATTAAATGTTCCAGAAGGGTTATCTGGTAAGATTTCCGGTTAAAACCGGTCTCAAGTGCACCCTGATCGGCCAGGTATTCATGAACATTTTTTATCTCTTTCCTGTACCACCATACCAGCGGATTAAACCAGAAAATTCCGGAAAGTATTTCAATGTAAATCACATCAAGGGAATGTAATTGTAAAGCATGTACCCGTTCATGTGCAAAGATCCTTTCCTGCTCATCCTGATCAGCGGTCTGTCCAATAAAAATGTTCCGGAAAAATGAATAACTGATATTTTTGTCTTTTAAGATAAATAATTTAAGGGTTTCCTTCCTATTGGGATTATTTTTGGAAGCTTTAATCACAACAAGCAATCCACTTAGTAAAACCCTGAAAACAAGTGCCCCTGCTACAATAAAATACAATATCCGAATGATCTGAGAGAGTGGTATTGATGAAGTTTCCTTAATCATCCGGATCCCAGTACTGTAAATTATAATCTCATCGAGCAGTACAGTGGGCAAACTATACTCAACAAAGGTAAATGTGAAAGAGAATAGAGGTAATGTCATTGCCATTCCAACCGATAAAAGCAAATACATTCTTCTGATCCGGAAATTCCCTTCATTGATCAGTGTGATTCTGTACACCAGTGCGAAAAGCAAAAGTGCAATGATCGACTTCATTACATATATGCTGAAATCATTCATGACTTTTTCCTTTAAGTTCCTGGAGCATCTTAATAATTTCGTCTGCCTCCTTAATGTTCATTTTCTTATTTTTAGTAAAGAAAGAAACCACCTGGCTGGCAGAATCTCCAAAATAATTCGCCACCATCTCATTCATCCTTTCACGGGAGTAATCTTTCTTTCTTATCAGGGGGAAATACCTGTGCGACTTACCGTACTCCTTATGACCAATAAATCCCTTTGTCTCAAGGATCCTTACAATCGTCGAAACAGTATTATATGCAGGTTTAGGTTCTTCCATCCGGGAGATGATATCCTTAATAAATCCCTTCTCAATTTTCCAGAGGATCTGCATTACCTGCTCTTCTGCTTTAGTTAATTCTTTCATCTTTTTTTAATTTGAATAGTATTTTAAAACAAATGTAAACTAAATATTTAGTTTGAAAACTAATAACTTAGTTAAAAAACTAAGATCGTAGTTAAATTCATGATAATTAGCCTGATACAGTGTCAGATAAAAGTTTAATATCTTACAATAAATGATTATTAGCCTGCAAATCTTGCAGTTTAAAATGTCATAAAGCAAATATAATCAATGCGTTAATCTTTATATTATAACAGGATGAGATGAATTAATAATATATGAAGGACAACTTTTTAGATTATAAGTGGTCGAAAATTAAAATTATAAAATTCTAAATAAACCGCAATATTTCTTTTCTGCTTTTAATTTGTTTTTTAGAAATTTCGCCGTTACATTAGTCTTCAATTCAGATAGCCCATGAAACGCGAAGTATTAATCAGCAGATTACGAAAACAACCCGATACTATATGGGATATGATTGTTATCGGGGGCGGGGCAACCGGATTGGGGATTGCTCTTGATGGCGCATCGAGGGGTTATAAAGTGCTTTTGCTTGAACAATCTGATTTTGCAAAGGGAACCTCATCACATAGCACAAAACTGGTACATGGTGGCGTTCGATATATGGCACAGGGTGATTTGCTATTAGTGAAAGAGGCTCTCCGTGAGCGGGGAATTATGATTAAAAACGCACCTCATTTAACACTGAACCAGGAATTTGTTATCCCGGTTTATACTCTTTGGGATGCTTTCTTATATTATGCAGGTCTTAAGGTTTATGACCTTCTTTCCGGTCGCCTGAGCATGGGTAAATCATATTTCATCAACAGGAGTAAAACACTAATCCGTCTGCCTCTTTTAAAGTCAAATGGATTGAAAGGTGGTATTGTTTACCACGATGGACAATTTGACGACTCCCGTTTGGCATTGGCCCTGGCTCAAACCTGCGTAGATAAAGATGGTGTTACATTAAATTATTTTAAAGTTAGTAGTTTGTTGAAAAATAAGAATGGCTTAATTAATGGAGTGATTGCCCGGGATATGGTATCAGGTCTGGATTTTAGGTTCTCGACCGGACTTGTTATTAATGCTACAGGTGTGTTCGCTGATGAGGTCGCCAGAATGGATAATCCTGGATCAAAGGCAACAATTAAGCCCAGCCAGGGAGTTCATATTGTTTTGGATCATTCTTTTCTAAAGACCTCCTCAGCTATTATGATTCCTAAAACAACAGATGGTAGAGTTCTGTTTGCTATCCCATGGTACGGTAAAATTGTTGTTGGAACCACTGATACCCCCGTTGATATTATAAGTCTTGAACCTGTTGCACTTGATAAAGAAATCGATTTTATCCTTCAAGCAGCGGGGAAATATTTTGCTTTACCTCCACACCGTGAAGATATCCTGTGCATATTTGCAGGCCTGCGTCCTTTGGCAGCTAATCCGGAAAATCCGGAATCTACCAAAGAAATCTCCCGCAGACACAAGATTACCCTGTCACCGTCAGGACTCTTAACGATCATCGGTGGGAAATGGACCACATACCGCAGGATGGCAGAAGAGACAATCGATATGGCAATTAAAAAAGGGTTTCTGCAGAAGCGAAAATGTATAACTGCTAATCTGAAACTTAACAGCAATGTAAATTCTGGTCATTTCAATCGTCTTCATATTTACCGAAATGGGGTGCAGGAAATTGAAAAGATAATAGCTGAGAATCCGGTTTTAGGGGTGCCTATCGATCAGAGATTTCCCTATACCAGGGCAGAAATAATCTGGATTTGCAGAAATGAAATGCCAGTTAACCTTGAGGACATACTTGCCAGAAGAACGCGGGCATTATTCCTGAACGCACGTGCCAGCTATGAAATTGCCGCTGAAGTTACCCGTTTGATGGCATCAGAATTAGGACATGACCTGAATTGGCAGAAGGAGCAAATAAAATCTTACCATCGATTAATGAAAAATTATATTTAAAAGACATGAAAGAATTTATTCTGGCCCTGGATCAGGGTACAACCAGCTCACGTGCGATTACATTCGATCGGAATGGAGTACCTGTATCAGTTGCACAAAAGGAGTTTCCTCAGATATACCCAAAACCAGGGTGGGTTGAACATGATCCTGAAGAAATATGGTCAACACAGGCAGGAGTAGCATTGGAAGCCATTACCAAAGCAGGGATCGTGAGTCAGCACATTGCGGGTATCGGAATTACTAACCAGCGGGAAACAACGGTAGTTTGGAGCAGGAAAACAGGGAAACCGGTTTATAATGCAATTGTCTGGCAGGACAGACGAACTGCAGAATATTGTGATCAGTTGAAGAAGGAGGGATTGAGTCCTTTGATACTTGGGAAAACTGGACTAATCATCGATGCATACTTTTCAGCAACAAAAATACACTGGATACTGGAAAACGTAGAGGGTACAAAAAAACTTGCAGAAGAAGGGTATCTGGCTTTCGGAACTATTGATTCCTGGCTGATATGGAAGCTTACACGTGGCGGACAACATATTACCGATGTATCAAATGCTTCAAGAACGATGTTATTTAATATTCATACTCTTCAATGGGATGAGGACCTTCTTAAAATTTTTAACATTCCATTAAACATGCTTCCTGAAGTCAGGTCATCAAGCGAAGTTTATGGTAAAACAAAAGGTCAGTTCGCTTCTGAAATTCCCATTGCAGGAATTGCCGGTGACCAACAGGCAGCGTTGTTCGGACAGATGTGTATTGAACCTGGGATGGTAAAAAATACTTATGGAACCGGTTGTTTTATGATGATGAACATTGGTGACAAACCAATTGAATCGGCAAGTAAGCTGCTCACAACCATTGCCTGGCGAATAGGGAAGGAAACAACATTTGCACTGGAAGGAAGTATATTTATAGCGGGAGCTGTTGTGCAATGGCTTCGGGATGGCTTGGGAATAATAAAAAAATCAGGCGATATTGAGAAACTGGCAGCTATGGTAAATGACAGCGATGGTGTCTATTTTGTTCCTGCTTTTACCGGGCTTGGAGCCCCTCATTGGAATCAACATGCACGGGGAACGATTCTGGGTCTGACAAGAGGCTCATCAGCATCGCATATTGCACGTGCAGCGCTGGACAGCATTGCCTACCAGACTCTGGAGGTACTTTTGGCTATGCAAAAAGATTCAGGAATCGAAATCCGTGAATTACGTGTAGATGGAGGAGCATCTGTGAATGATCAACTTATGCAATTTCAATCCGATTTGTTACAGATAAAAGTGGTCAAACCTAAAATTACAGAAACGACTGCACTTGGAGCAGCTTACCTGGCAGGACTTGCGGTAAATTACTGGAGCGATATAAAGGAAATCAGGCAACAATGGCAGGTAAATCGCTTTTTTTCTCCTCAGATTAAAGCTCTTGAAACGGATTTGCTGATTAAAGGATGGCACCGGGCTGTTGCTGCAACAAAATCATGGGCTGATGATACCGGGACATCAGAATGAATTTTTTTTGTTAAATATTTTTTGCTTTGAATGTCTTTATTCAAAGCAATTATAATTTCTGGCAGTCTAAAAACCTGAAAACCTGAATTGCAACCGGTAAAAATTAATAAATAAACAAATGAATCCATTTTTTGCTGAATTTTTCGGAACTGCACTAATTATTGTGTTTGGAGGTGGTGTAGTTTCAAATGTTATTCTGAACAAAACCAAGGGATATGGCAGCGGTTGGATCGTTATAACTTTCGGATGGGCTGTTGGAGTTTTCACTGGTGTTTTTATAGCGGCTCCTTATAGCGGAGCGCACCTGAATCCTGCAATTACAATTGCATTGGTACTCGCACATAAATTTTCCCCTTCTTTAATTCTCCTGTATTTCACAGCTCAATTGCTTGGGGCTATGTTCGGAGCAGCCCTGGTTTGGTTATCCTATAAAAAGCACTTTGATGAAACAGAAGACGGCGATTTAAAACTTGCAGTTTTTTGTACATCTCCGAATATCCGAAGCTATTGGTATAATGTTGTTACAGAGGTGATTGGAACTTTTGTTCTTGCTCTGGCTGTACTTTATATGGCTGAGCCGGAGATAGGCCTGGGTGCTCTGAATGCCTTACCTGTTGCCATTGTGGTTCTGGGTATTGGACTTTCACTTGGCGGGCCAACGGGTTATGCCATAAATCCCGCACGTGATTTGGGGCCAAGAATCATGCATTTTCTCTTGCCAATCCCATATAAACGAAACAGTGACTGGAAGTATTCCTGGGTGCCGATCCTGGGACCATTGTTAGGGGCCACCATTGCAGCTTTGACCTTCTTATGGTTAATCCAGGTATAATCAATACCCTAATTTTGTTCAATTTAAGTAAGAATAGGGATTATATTTTATAATAGTTATCAATCCTGTTTTTATTTAGATTAGATATATATTAATGTTATTATTATAACAATGTTATTTTAATAACAAAGTAAAATATATCTTTGTACTGTTATAAATTGTAGTAACGGTATCAATTAGATTGTTATTATAATAACAATGAAAGAATGTATATCCGGATAGACAATAAGGTTGAAAATAGCAACCAATCGTAAAGTAATAAAGGAAAAACTTCATGATGTGTAAAGGCTCAAGGAGAAATGTTAAAGAACATCATAGCTATGTTCTTGAAAATGCAATAAAGGGATTTTAACATGAATTTATATTAAGGATGAAAAACAGGTTTTCCAGTAAGCCGGATTTTAGGCTCACTGATCAGGAAGTTAAGCGCGCAAAGTTTCAAAGAGAAACAATCGGGGCGAGCATTAATGCAGAAGTGTTTATCAATTGATAGCTGACTTATCTCACGACCTCAGGACTCCTCTGTTTAATTAAGATTTAGTATAAATTAATGTTTTTTAAATAACAATAACATGAATTGAGTAATTTTGTTGCCTGAATTATCAAGCTGTCAATTTCCCTAAAAGAAGGAACCTAAAACATCCAAATAATACATAACATGTCAAAAATTACTTCACTCTCAGATCTGAAAAAGAAACGGGAAGAAATCAGATCTGCACTTGAGATTCGTGAATTGGCCAATGTTCCCGAAAATCACGTTCAGATTAAGGTAGCTATGGCAACATGTGGCATCGCTGCAGGGGCTAAGGTCATTATGGACTTTTTAATCGAACAGCTTGACCGCAGAAATATCGATGGTATTGTTACTCAGACTGGTTGCATGGGCTATTGCTATGCTGAACCGACTATTGAAGTTAAACTACCGGGTCATGATTCTGTGGTTTTTGGTGGAGTTGATTTGAAAAAAGCCGATGAAATCATCGAAAAATATATTAAAACCGGGGAACTGGTCGACGGTATTATACCGGTGAATTATGAAACTATTGATTCAAAAGATTAAGGAGGAATTAAGATGTCAAAATACAACATGCACCTTATGGTATGCGGCGGTACAGGTTGCCGGGCTTCAGCAAGCGATGCAATTGTTGAAAATTTAAGGGCGGAACTTGAAGCTAAGGGTCTTTCAGATACCGTTCAGGTTATTATGACCGGTTGCTTTGGATTTTGTGAAAATGGACCTATCGTAAAAGTCTCTCCGGATAATACCTTCTATGTAAGGGTGAAACCGGAAGATGCAAAAGTCATTGTGGAAGAGCATGTTATTAAAGGCAAGAAGGTTAGAAAACTGCTTTATGTGGATCCGAAAGTTAATGAGGTCATCGATGATTCCAAACAAATGGGCTTTTACAAGAAGCAAATTCGCATCGCTTTACGGAATTGCGGTTTTATAAATCCCGAAGTTCTGGATGAATATATTGCAAGGGATGGATATCAGGCATTAGGTAAAGCACTTACCGAAATGACCCCGGAGGATGTTATTAAGGAAATCAAGGAATCAGGACTCAGAGGTCGGGGCGGTGCCGGGTTTCCCACGGGATTAAAATGGGAGCTTTCCAGGCAGCCTGTAGCAGATAAGAAATACGTAGTTTGTAATGCGGATGAAGGCGACCCGGGTGCTTTTATGGATCGTTCAATTCTTGAAGGAGACCCCCATTCAGTACTCGAGGCAATGGCAATATGCGGATATTGTATTGGCTCTGACACCGGACTTATTTACATCCGTGCTGAATATCCTCTTGCTATACAGCGCCTGAAGGTAGCAATTGCTCAGGCCCGGGAATATGGCCTTCTTGGTAAAGATATTTTTGGCACGGGTTTTAATTTCGACATAGAGCTTAAATTCGGAGCAGGCGCTTTTGTATGCGGAGAGGAAACTGCCCTGATCCATTCTATGGAAGGTAATCGTGGCGAACCTACACTCAAACCTCCATTCCCTTCAGTTTCAGGGTACCTTGGGAAACCCACCAATGTTAATAACGTTGAGACATTTGCCAATGTTCCGGTGATTCTTCTTAAAGGATCGGCATGGTTTTCAGCAATCGGTACTGAGAAATCCAAAGGCACAAAAGTTTTTGCCCTGGCAGGTAAAATTAATAACGTGGGATTAATCGAAGTACCCATGGGAACTACTCTTCGCGAGGTTATTTTTGAAATCGGGGGAGGAATTAAAAATGGAAGGAAATTTAAAGCTGTACAGACCGGAGGGCCGTCTGGTGGCTGCCTTACTGAAAAGCACCTTGATCTACCCATTGATTATGAAAATCTTGTGGCCAATGGTTCCATGATGGGATCAGGTGGGATGATTATTTTGGATGAAGACGATTGCATGGTTAGTATTGCTAAATATTTCCTCGATTTTACTGTTGAGGAATCCTGTGGAAAATGCTCCCCCTGCCGGATCGGAAATAAGAGATTATACGAATTACTCGATAAAATATGTAAAGGAAACGGTCAATCTGAGGATCTTACACGACTTAAGAATCTTGGGCTTGTAATAAAAGATACATCTCTTTGCGGTTTAGGTCAGTCGTCGCCCAACCCGGTATTATCCACTCTTGAGAATTTCATGATTGAATATACGGAGCATGTTCATGATAAGAAATGCCGTGCCGGTGAATGTAAGGCTTTAATGACATACTCAATAATTGAAGAACACTGTGTTGGATGTACAGCCTGCGCCAGGGCTTGCCCTGTTGGCGCTATCACGGGAGAAAGAAAACAACTGCATATCATCAATCCCACTATCTGTATAAAATGCGGCGCATGTTTGGAAAAATGTAAGTTTGATGCAGTTCTAGTACAATAATTTAAAGACAAACCATCAACATGGACCAGATAAAATTAACAATCGACGGAAAAATCGTTGAAGTCCCCGGAGGGACAACCATATATAAAGCCGCCAAATCCCTTGGTATAGACATACCGATTTTATGTTACATGGATTTAAAAGGCTTGAATATTGAAAACAAGCCAGGCGGATGCCGGATTTGTGTGGTAGAGGTAGAGGGTCGCAGAAATCTTGCATCATCCTGTTCTACTGATGTTTTAGAGGGAATGATTGTAAAGACCAGCAGCATCCGCGTCCTTAATGCACGCAGAACTGTAATGGAACTTATTCTTTCCGACCATCCAAAAGATTGCCTTATTTGCCCCAAATCAGGCAAGTGCGATTTGCAGAATATGGCCATTAAGCTTGGGATTCGCGATATACCCGGACAGGAATTTGCAGAGATGTCAACATACCGCAAAGATACTTCCCCATCCATAATTCGTGAAATGGATAAATGTATTATGTGTCATCGTTGCTTAACAATGTGTAACGATTTCCAGACAGTAGGCGCATTAAGTGCAGTGAATCGCGGATTCATGTCGGTTGTTGCTCCTGCTTTTGAAATGAACCTGGAGCATTCTCCCTGTACCTATTGCGGACAGTGTGTGGCAGTGTGCCCGACAGGAGCACTCACGGAAGTGGACCATACCCGCAAAGTTATCGCGGCGTTAAGCGATCCCACTAAAACCGTAATCGTTCAGACTGCACCTGCCGTGAGAGCTGCCCTTGGTGAGGAATTCGGACTTGAACCAGGAACTTTGGTTACAGGTAAAATGGTTTCTGCTTTACGAACCCTTGGTTTTGACTATGTCTTCGATACCGATTTTGCTGCCGATCTCACCATTATGGAAGAAGGAACCGAATTGCTGGATCGTCTCGGTAAATTCCTTGCAGGTGATAAAAAAGTAAAACTGCCAATCCTTACATCATGCTGCCCGGCCTGGGTTAACTTCTTTGAACATAATTTCCCGGATATGAAAGACATTCCTTCAACGGCCCGCTCACCGCAGCAAATGTTCGGTTCCATCGCCAAAACATATTTCGCCGATAAAATAGGGGTAAAACGCGAAGATCTGATTGTTGTTTCCATAATGCCTTGCCTGGCCAAGAAATACGAGTGCCAGAGAACTGAATTCAGTGTTGATGGAAATCCGGATGTCGACTATTCCATATCTACCCGTGAACTGGGTTTCCTGATTAATCAGGCAAATATCCAGTTTAATAAACTTCCTGATGAAGATTTCGATAAACCTTTGGGTGAATCAACCGGGGCTGGTGTAATTTTCGGAACTACAGGAGGTGTTATTGAAGCTGCCACCCGGACGGCTTATGAATTGCATACCGGGAAGTCTCTTTCAAAAGTAGATTTTATGGAGCTAAGAGGCCTCGAGGGAATTCGTCATGCAACCATCGATTTCGGGGGATTCCCGTTAAAAATCGGTATTGCCCATGGACTTGGAAATGCGAGGAAACTCCTTGAGGACATCAAAGCGGGCCATTCCGAGTTTCATGCTATCGAAATAATGGCATGTCCGGGTGGATGTATCGGGGGAGGTGGCCAGCCTCTTCACCACGGCGATTCTAAGATTCTGAAAGCCAGGGCAAAGGCAATTTATGCTGAAGATGCTGGTAAAACCCTGCGTAAATCCCACGAGAATCCTTACATCCTTAAATTGTATGAGGAATTCCTGGGCAAACCTATGAGTGAAAAAGCACATCACCTGCTTCATACCCATTACTTCGATAAAAGCAAGAATACCTTTAGTATTTAGCAGGATTATCAACCCATAAAAGAAAAATCACATGTCAAGTGTAAAAATAGAACTCCGCAAGGACCAGATTGAAAAGATCCATGAGATCTGCAAATCGTTCCATTATGAAGGTGGTGAGCTTATCAATGTGCTTCACAAATGTCAGCATGAGTTCGGTTATCTCCCCGCGGAAATACAGGAAGTTGTGGCTGAACAACTGAGACTATCAGTGGCTAAAGTTTATGGAGTGGTAACATTCTACTCCTTCTTCACCATGCTTCCCAAAGGCAAATACCCGATATCAATATGTACTGGCACTGCATGTTATGTAAGGGGAGCTGAAAATGTACTTGCCGAATTTAAAAAACAACTCAAAATCGAAGTGGGCGAAACAAGCCCGGATGGTAAATTTTCTTTATCCTGCCTGAGATGTGTGGGTGCATGTGGACTGGCGCCGGTTGTCCTGGTCGGGGAGAAGACATTTGGAAGGGTTGCACCGGATGGGGTGAAGGAGATTTTGGGGGAGTTTGAATAACTTAGATTATATCAATAGGGCATAGAATCTTTTAGTTTGCATTCCCCGGTTAAATTCTTCATTTGTCATTTTAAGAATATCCAGGGGTACATGAAATTTTTTAAGTGCTTTTATTTCAATCTCTTTTGTTATATCCCCTCGTTCAAAAAGATTTTTATTTTGAAAATTATCGTAGTCAATAATTAAATCAATATCACTATCCGCAAGTGATGATTCGGTTAGTTGTGAGCCAAAAAGATCAATGCCACGTAATTTTACCCTCTTTTCCTGAAGATCGGCTTTAAGAAAAGTTATAATAGCAGCTATTGTTGTCTTATCCATTGCTGTAATTCTTTTGTTTTTTTCAAAATATCCCCTGTTACTTCCTTTGAATATAATATTATTGAAGTCTTTAGCTCTTGCGGGTATCGTGTTGGAAGCGATGCATCGTTTAGCTGGAATACAATCTTATAAAGATTTTCTGGAAACTCCAGAAATTATAAGACTTAAACGTTTTGTAAAGAGTAAACTGTCTGAAATTATAAAATTGTTAAAAATTAGGTAAGGTTTTATGGAATTTGTATTGAAGAAAAAAGTGTAAAGCAGACGTTGTTATTTATTTATTTTGGTAATTAAGCAACGAAAATTAATTTAAGGATAGACAAAGCATTTATCATCATTACGAAGAAAAGTCAAGAGGTATTTGAGATATTGTCAGAGCCAAAATATTGTTAGGTTCAAATTTAGTTTTAATTTGAGGAAATACCTATAAATGTTTAAGGAAATAACCTGTAAATGTCTTTTCGGTGAGCTATCCTGGCAAATTCAACGGTGTCCTTTTCAATAAAAACACCAATACGGTAATCACCAATCTTAATGCGGTAAGCGTTCCTGAATCCAGTTAACTTTTTAATGTTCTTTATCTCGCCAATATTAGTTGCAAATTCTACATTTAAAATGGTTTCAGCAATGTTGATCTTTACATTTTGAATCGCAGTTTTATTTAAATCCTTATAGAATTTCTTAAGGAAATCGGTTTTCATTTCCGGCTAAGTTTTGCCATTACTTTGCTTCTTGGTACTTTCTCTGAACGGTCAGCTTGTTTCATCAACATGCCTAAGCCTATATCTTCGCGTTCTTCCTCTGTAAGTACCTTGCTGGAAATTCTCATTTTTTTTAACACATCAGAAATTAACTGCATTTCCTCCTTTGTCTTTGGCTGAACTATAATTGTATTCATAAGTTTGAATCTTTTTCCAAAGTTAATTAATTTAGACGAATTAATTATGCCAATTAAATATACTCAATCGTAACCGTCTTCAGAAATTTCTCCTCCAATATCTTCCCCATCCTTTTTACCACTGTTCTTCTTATTTCCAAATCGATCGGCAAACTCGGATCCTGATGTGCAATGTTGATGCGGGTACCGATGATAAAGCGGATTTTATCACTCTCACGGAATAAATTTACAATTCTATCGGCGGGTCCTTTTCCCAGAGAATATGAGCTTTTATAGTCTTTCAGGATGCGGGTTACCTTTGTAAGGGTAAGGATCCCTTCGGTAACCAGGTCAATTCCCTCCATGTGTGAAATGGGAGGGAGATCAGGATCATCAAATGTGAAACTGTCTTCAATGGGAATACTTAGTTCCCGGCCAACAATATCGGCAGTGGTAGCCCCGGAAATGATCTTTTTGCCCTTAAAATTTTTAACAGCTTCGGCAAGTTCAGCATCTTTACTTTCTTCATAAGGAGGACCCGTGCAAACGAGCAATGTACGTGGATTCCGGAAATAGATGGTTGCGCAACTCGTATCATCCTGGCTGAAATACCCATCAATTTTATTGGCCATATTCACAACCTTTCCGGAAATCCGGCGTGCGGAAAGTTCAGGGTTGCTGGTTATCTGCTTCAGGATGAATTCTTTCAGATTATCCGTGCCCCAGCCAAAGGGATACTGCTGTGCCCCCAGTCCTGACTGTGTAATCCCATCGGAGCAAATAAAAATACGATCTTCTTTCCGGGGGATGAAACTACAAGTTCGAATCTCTTTGCCTGCATTTTTTTCAGTTTGCATGATCAGACAGTTCCATTCCGGATTGAAGAGCTTTTTGCCCCGTAAAATAAATGTCTCCGGGTTATCATATTCCAGAATACTTACAGGCCCGTTATCCTGGATATCTATAATTGTAAAGGTGGAATAGCTCATCTTTCGCTCGCTGCAGACAGGCAAAGTGTTCATTATGATCTCGGCAATTTTTTCAGGTTCTTTATGTTCAAGGGTAAAATTCTGGGCCATTGTTGCTGTAAGAGTTGCCAGAACATTTGCTTTAACCCCGTGTCCCATCCCGTCTGAGAGAACAATGATAGTGCGTCCTTCTTCACTGATGCGTCTTGAAAGGAACACATCACCACAAATCCGTTCTTCGCCATAATTCTTCTGGGCACAGTTAACATCAATATAGATTTGACTGTCCATCAGGGCTTTTTCTTAGGTGGATTTGACTTGTGGAATTCAACAATGGAGTGCAGCATTCGTTCCGTCTCGGAGGCTCCTTCACCTAACAGGAAGGCTATTTGCTGAACGAGTGAAAGGTTTTTATCGATGGCTTCGGTAACTCTTTTTATAACCTCCTCCTTACGTACTTCAGGCGCACCCATATCCCTTACCACGGCGCCGACAATTTTTCCTTTTCGGATCACAAATACTGAAAGATTTAACAGCTTGTCTCCAAAATTGATATCCCGGTTCTGGATGTTCTCATTGTTGATGAGCACATAGCTGAAGAGGTTATAAAAATTATAGGGTAGCAGTGTTTTCAGATCTGCCCCAACCAGTCCGGGTATTATTTCGTTTATTTCACGGGCTTCATCACCGAGCATCTCGATAAATGTCTCATTAGCCTGAAGAATCTTTAGTTTATCATCCAGGATCACAATGGCAGATGGGAGCTTATGCAACATTGTAGAAGCGATCTCGGAAGCTTCTTTTGCTGTTTCTTTTTCCTTACGGGCGATCTGTTCCGATTCACGCAGCGCTTTCTCTGTTTTTGCCAGCTTATCGTTACTGATTTTTAAAGATTGTATATAGTCCTGGCGGTTGCGGTTAGTATAATGGTTGCACATTTCAGGAGTAGCCAGACCTTTGGCAATGGCTATTGCAAATTCACGACAAGAACCATATCCACATGCACCGCAGCCCATATCGTCTCTGCCATCCTGCCGGAGTTCATCGAGAATCTGTTGAACTTTTTCTTCGGAAGGATAAAGTCGCTGGTCATCATTTTTAAATTTCCGTGAAAAATCGAGATGGCCGTACTCTTCCAGTTCCTTTTCCCACTCATCGTGTTTGAATTTCTTGAGTCTTTTCTTCGCGTAAGATTTAACGGTAGCTCTCCGGATGTATTTTTTACCCTTTTTACTGGTACCCGGACCCATCAGAAATTCTGTATAGAAAATATTAAAATGCGAATTTATGATATCCCCTTCGTCCTGAAATTGACGCAAAGAAGCTTTCATTTCATGTTCACCTTCAACAGTGGTAATGTTGCCGGTTAGAAGATCCTCATCAAGTCCTGCAACCTGAAGGATTCCGTTAGCAATGGGAAATAAAGCCCCGGTAAACCCGAAAGGTGGATCAAAATCACTGAACTCGAGTTGTTTTTCATCGATACAAAATTCAGCAAATAGTTCTCTCAGTTCCAAAAAGGTAAGTGAAGAATCTATCTTTCCATCACCTTCACCCATTTCCGATTCGTTTTTGCTGGCAATGACGGGACCGATATAAACCGTTTTCACTTCATTTCCATATTTGTTTCTTACGACTTTCGCGGTTGCTACTGCCGGAGAAACAAGAGGAGCGAGGTTAGGTATTAATTCAGGCTGGAATTTTTCGATGTACCCGATCACTACGGGGCAATTGGCCATAATATAATATTTCCCTTTAAAATCGCTGAAAAGCTTAGAATATTCTTTTGCAACCAGATCTACACCAAATGAAACTTCACAAACGCGATCAAAGCCCAGTGATCTGATCATCTGAACAAACTTCCGGTAATCGACGATGTCAGGAAACTCGCCTGAAATTGAAGGATCTACCAGTGCAATAACAGGAACGCCTGATTTTAAAAGAGCTTTTGTCTCCACTTTAGAGTCGCGGTAAACAATTGCGTCTGGTGCACAAACCTGGATACAACTTCCGCAGCCGATACATCGGTTTGGCATTATCCTGGGAATACCCTGATCAGACTTTACCTGAATAGCATTAACCGGACAGGCCCTTACGCAAGCGTAGCAGAGCTTGCATTTTTGTTCGATTATTTCTACCAGTTGATTCAATGAGGTCTGATTAACTTGTTATTTATTCAGTTATCTGCCTGAACTCCCTTTCCAGAATCTCCTTCACATTCTCATCACTTACCTGTTCGTAAAAAACTTCTCCGATTTTAAGCACAGGTCCCTTTATACATCTTCCAAAACAATGATTCCCTCTGAATTTTACTCTTCCTTCCAAATGGTTATCCTTAATATATTGTTGAATCGTTTCGAGTATTTTTTTATTGCCTCTCGCGAAACAGGAACTTCCCAGGCAAATGATCAAATCGGTTATTGTGTTCATGAACTAACAAAAGCATTTTATACTGGTACAAATTTACAAATTAAATCACAATACCGTTATGTGTTTATTATGCAATTCATGTAATAGTTAAAACACAGATATTCAATATGATATTTAAATCTAAAAGCGTTCAGCCTATTTATTCAAAATCTAAATTACAGTTATTATCTCCGTAATTTCAATAATATGACTTATGTAACTATGTGAAAATCAGAAATTAAGGTTCTTAATTCAAAGAACATGATTTAATATTTTTGTTATTATAATAACATTGTTTTTAAAATAACAATAGAATTCATTATATTTGGTGAAACTCAATAAATAACGGCATCCCGAAAAGACTTTATTCTAGTGGATATGGAAAATATTGATGACCTTTTAAAGAAATTCCCGGATTTAAGCCGGGATAATCTGATTCCTGTCATGCAGGCGACCCAGGATGAGTTTGGTTACCTGTCGGAGGATTCGCTAAAAAAAATTGCCACAACTCTTAAGTTACCTGCCAGCAAGGTTTATGGATTAGCAACATTTTATAATCAGTTTAGGTTTACGCCCCCCGGTAAATATCATATCAGGATTTGTCATGGCACGGGTTGTCACATGAGCGGTGCAGGTCTGATTCTTAAAGATATTCAAAAAATTACCGGGATTCAGGATGGAGAGACGGATCGGGCCGGATTATTTAGTCTGGAAGTTCTATCATGCATTGGTGCATGTGGTGAGGCACCGGTGATTTCTATAAACGGGAAATATTACGACCGTCTCACTAAAGAAAAATTAAAATCAATCCTGCAGAATTGCAGAACAATGGAGGATGCCTGATGGACGAAATCCTTGTAAATAGCGATATAGATACGTTCCTGATGGAGGTTGTTCAACTGGATAAAGTTGAATATTCCCATTACATGGAAAGCAGACTTGAAAACCTCAGACGGGATAAGTTAACGCGACCGCTGATTCTGGTTTCTATGGGTACAGCTTCCATTGTCGCGGGTTCGCAGGCAAACCTGGATATGATTCAAAGATACACTGAAGAAAGAAACATTAATGCAGAGATTATTCAGACCGGTTGTTTGGGAATGTGTCTGGCAGAGCCAATGATCAGCATTCAAATGCCAGGCAGAACAAGACTTTTATTTTCCAATATTACTGAAGACAAGGTAATTTCGTTGCTGGATGATGTTTTTCATAATACCATTCCCCGGGAAAACCTTATTGCTCAACTCAGAAACGATAAGCAGGAAGGATATAAAGACACCTTATTTCTGGATGAGACTGATTTTATGAAATTTCAGAAACGGGTTATACTTAAGAATTGCGGAATTATTGATCCCGGATCAATGGAGGAATATATTGCAAGGGGAGGTTTCAAGCCGTTTGTAAAAACAATTAAGCACTATACTTCTGAAGAAATTTGTGATATGGTCGAGGTCAGTGGCCTGCGCGGGCGTTCCGGGAGCGGTTATCTGACCGGAAAAAAATGGAAAATTGCTTACCATACTCCTTCTGATCAGAAATACCTGATCTGCAATGCTGAGGAAAGTGATCCGGGAGCTTTTATGGACAGAGCTATTATGGAAGGAGATCCTTTTTTACTGATTGAAGGTATGGCCCTTTCTGCTTACGGTATTGGTGCAACAAAAGGCATAATCTATATCAGGACAGAGTATTCCCAGTCAATTAAAAGACTTGAACATGCAATCGCACGGGCACGTGAAACAGGATTGCTGGGGCATAACATCCTTGGAAGTGGTTTTAACTTCGACATCTCTTTAAAGAAAGGTCCGGGAGCATTTGTTTGCGGGGAAGAGACCGCACTGATTGCTTCACTTGAAGGTAAAAGGGGGATGCCTCAGAGTAAACCTCCATATCCGGCAACATCCGGCCTGCATCGTAAACCAACCATAATCAATAATGTTGAGACTTTATCCAATATTCCCGTGATTATTGGAAAAGGTCCCAAATGGTTTTATTCCATCGGAGTCGAGGGAAATGCCGGCACCAAGATTTTTGCCATTTCAGGTAATATTAAATATCCGGGTCTGATAGAAATCCCTTTAGGAATGAGTCTTAAAAAACTCGTTGTTGACATTGCCGGTGGACCTTTTCCCGGAAAAGAATTTAAGGGAATTCATTTGGGAGGCCCCTCGGGAAGTATTATCCCTGTTAATCTTCTCGACACTCCGCTTACTTTCGAAGGCATGAAATCCATCAGTGCAGGATTGGGAAGCGGGGGAATTATCGCGATGGATGAAACAACCTGTGTTCTTGACATGGTAAGATATTTCATGGATTTTATGCAGAAACAGAGCTGTGGTAAATGTATTCCCTGCAGGGAAGGCACCCGCAGAATGTCCGAAATTCTTGAGAGTATTTCACGAAAACCGGTTGATGAACAAAATCATACCACATTGGAACGATTTAAAGGTGTAATGCAGCTTGAGAGTCTGGCCGAGGTTATGAAAGATACCTCCCTGTGCGGACTCGGGCAGTCTGCTCCAAATCCTGTTTTAAGCACACTTCATTATTTTCGTGAAGAGTATGAAGAGCATATTTTCGATCGTAAATGCATATCCAACAAATGCACCCAGCTTCGGACCTACTATATTGATGTTGAGCTATGTACAGGCTGTTCCATATGTGCAAAAAAATGTGCTTCGGAAGCGATATATGGAACTCCGCGCCATCCTTATTTTGTGGTGGAAGAAAAATGTATTGGCTGCGGATTATGCTATGAATCATGTAAATTCAGCGCAATTTTTTACAAGTAAAAGGAGTTTAACGTTATGGTCTTTAATATTGAAGTTAATAACAGGCTTATCCAGGCAAGGCAGGGCGAAACCATTCTTTCAGCCATACGAAGAAATGGCATACAGGTGCCAACCTTATGCAATATGAAAGACTATACTCCAACCGGAGCATGCAGGATGTGTGTGGTGGAGATAGAAGGGCGCGATAATCTTACGCCCTCCTGTTCCTTTCCTGTTGAGGACTGGATGAAAATAAGTACGCATTCCCCCAGGGTTTTACAAGCAAGAAAGACAATTGTTGAGTTGCTTCTCTCCAACCACCCCGATGATTGTCTTTACTGCGAACGAAATGGAAATTGTGAATTGCAGGTACTTGCTGAGAATCTTAATATCAGGGAAAGAAGAATCCCCGGTAAAAAATCTGTACATAAAATCGATAGATCAAGCTCAGCAATTGTCAAAGATTCCGCAAAATGTATTTTATGCGGGCGATGTGTGAGGGTTTGTGAAGAATTGCAGTCAGTGTCCTGTCTTGATTTTACACAAAGAGGATGCAAGCTGGTTGTTGCTACCGCAATGGCCAAACCGTTAAATTTCTCGAACTGTATAAACTGTGGACAGTGTGTAATAGTTTGTCCTACCGGAGCCCTGACAGAGAAAAGCCAGTTTGAGGAAATATCGAATGCTCTTCATAATCAGGAGAAGATATTAGTTGCCAGGTATACACCAACAGTATCCATTTCACTGGCAGAAGAATTCGGAATAAAAGGAGGTAAGGATAAAAACGGGATAATTAATGCGGCTCTCCGGAAAATAGGATTCAATAAGATTTATGAATCCTCTTTTGCTGCAGATGTAAACGTTCTGGAGATGGCTGAAGAATTTTTCAGAAGGCTTGAAAAGAGCGAAAATCTGCCTATGATAACCGGTGACTGCCCGGCATGGGTTAAATACGCCGAGCAATATGCAATTGATTTTCTGCCGAATATTACAACAGTAAAATCTCCTCAGCAGATTGCCGGAACACTAATTAAAACCTGGATATCAGAGAAAGAAAATATCAATCCCGCGAATGTTTTTTCAGTCTCCATAATGCCTTGTACCGCTAAAAAATCTGAAGGGCAAAGGGTTGAAATGACACGGAAAGGAATTTCTGACATTGATACTGTATTAACGACCCGCGAACTGGCCCGTTTAATCAGGCTTCATGGCATCGATATTGATCACCTTGAGCCGGAACCTTCTGATGATCCCATGGAGGGAATAAGTTCTTCAGGAAAATTATTCGGAGTAAGCGGAGGTGTTTTAGAATCATTGTTACGCACGATTTTTTACAAATCTACAGGGTTTGAATTGGATGAAACAAAACTACCGAAACTACGCAGTTTTAAACCGGTAAGGGAAGCTCAGCTTAACCTTGGAAAAACTGAACTAAGGGTTGTTGCTGTAAGTGGAATCAGTAACGCAATGAGGATTCTTGAAGAGGTTCGGTTAAAGAAAAAGCATTACGATATTATTGAAATTATGGCTTGTCCGGGAGGTTGTGTTTCAGGCGGTGGTCAGCCAATTCGTACTGATGAAAATGCAGTCAGGAACAGGATAAAGGCGTTGTACGAAAATGACCAAAGAGAACATATCAGGGTAGCACATAAAAATCCAAAAGTTATCGCTTTGTACGAAGAATTTCTGACCGATCCAATGAGTAAAAAGTGCGTTGAACTATTACACACAGAATACACACCAAGAGAGGTACTGATATAAATTATGGAAAGTTTTGTAGAATATAACCTGGTTTACACCATTAAAGACCGATGCAGGGTTTGTTATACCTGTGTAAGGGAATGTCCTGTAAAAGCTATTAAGATTGTTAATGGACAGGCTGAAATTATGCCCGAGCGCTGCATCGCCTGCGGCAATTGTACAAGGGTATGCAGCCAGGGAGCAAAGGTCTATTATGATTCAACGGCCAGGATTATTGAAATGTTCGATTCGGGTGAAGATGTTTATGCACTACTGGCGCCAAGTTTTGTTGCCGAATTCAATGAATCTGGAGATTACAGGAAGATTATCGGGATGATCAAAAAACTCGGATTTGCAAAGGTTTATGAAGTTGCTTTTGGTGCGGACCTGGTGGCAGCAGAATACCGGAAAATTGTAAGGAAGAAAGGAATCAGAGGCGTCATCTCATCCGACTGTCCCGCCATTGTCAGTTTTATCGAAAAATATCAACCTGAACTGATTGGTAATCTTGCACCTATAGTTTCTCCCATGATAGCTATGGCAAGGTATCTGAAGCAAAAGCATAAAAATAAATTCCGGATGGTCTTTATCGGCCCCTGTATTGCAAAAAAAGCAGAAACGGATGAACTGGATGAACAAATTACCTTTATAGAATTACGAAAACTTTTTGATATAAGGGGAGTGGATTCCAGTTATGATTCGCCCTCAGTGTTTGATGAACCTGCAGGCAGTAAAGGGGCAATATTCCCGATAAGCCGCGGGATGCTGCAAACGGTAAAACTCCCTGATGATGATTTGGAAGGCCATGTAATTGTTGCTGAGGGAAGGGAGAATTTTCAGGAAGCCGTCCGGGAATATAAATTGGGTGCGATTTCATCGGAACATCTTGAATTATTATGCTGCGAGGGATGTATAATGGGTCCCGGAACCACGAAAAACGGGAAAAAGTTCAGCCGGAGGGCAAAAGTTCTTGATTACCTGAAGTTAAAAATGGAAGATTTCGACAAAGATGGCTGGCAGAAAGCGATGGATGAAGCTTCAAATCTCGATCTTTCCCAGATCTTTTACCCGGATGATCAGCGTATCCACGATCCATCTGAAAGAGAAATCCGGGAAGTCCTTAAAACTATGAATAAGTTTAAGGAAGAGGATAATCTGAATTGCGGAGCCTGTGGTTATGATACCTGCAGGAATCATGCTATCGCGATTATCAAAGGATTGGCGGAGACTGAAATGTGCCTGCCTAATTCAATAGATAAACTGCATCAGTCTGTAAATGAACTTGCCGTTTCCAATGAAAAACTTTTCAGCGTTCAACAAACCCTGAAACAGACGGAGAAACTCGCGCACATGGGACAATTATCGGCCGGTATTGCCCATGAACTCAATAATCCCCTGGGAGTTGTAATTATGTACAGCAATATTTTACTGGATGAAGCTGAACCCGATTCTTCCCTGAAAAAAGATCTGAATCTCGTTGTTGAGCAGGCACAACGTTGTAAAACCATTGTTGGTGGTCTCCTTAACTTTGCCAGGAAGAACCAGGTCAGTAAAGCAGAAACTGACCTTAATGAGTTGATCAGGATTTCTATTTCGTCAGTTTTGATTCCTCATAATGTTCAGATTGATATTGATTCAAAAGTGAAGGATCCCTTCGCGGATCTGGATAAAGAGCAGATGGTCCAGGTGGTTACAAACCTGATTAAAAATTCATTCGAAGCCATGCCCGGGGGAGGAAGGATACATGTTGAGCTTGAAGACACTGATCTTGATGTTACCATAAAAATTGCGGATAACGGAACAGGAATTAACATCGAGGATTTGCAAAAAGTTTTTGAACCTTTTTTTACCACAAAAGGAATTGGGAAAGGTACAGGTCTGGGATTGGCCACAGCTTATGGAGTTGTAAAAATGCATAAGGGAAATATTAAAGTGGATTCGAATGCTGATCCATCTAAAGGTGATACCGGTACCTGTTTTACTATAACTTTGCCAAGGAGAAGTCTTACATAAGTATAAGAAAATGAATATAGCAGGAAAAGTAATTCTCATAGTTGACGACGACTATGATTATTTGTACCAGTTGAAATTTCAGCTTGAACGCTGGGGTTGTCAGGTTGTTACCGCTGAAAGTCAGAAAGTGGCAGAGGAGATACTGGAAACTCTGAAACCCGATCTCGCCATCCTTGATCTGATGATGGAAAACGAAGACAGCGGCTTTGTATTAAGTTATAAAATGAAAAGAAAATACCCCGATGTTCCGATAATCATTGCTACCGCAGTTTCTACAGAGACAGGGATGAATTTTGGACTTCATACCGGAGAGGATAAAAACTGGATAAAAGCAGATACCTATCTTGAAAAAGGTCTGGACCCGGAGCATCTGAAAAAAGAGCTTGAAAAACTTATTAAATAAGCAATGGAATCACTTAAAGTTCTGGTGGTGGATGATGAACCTGGCATCCGGTCGGGTGTTACAAGGATTCTCAGCAAGCACGTTGTAAGTTATCCTTTTATGGACGAAGATTGTAATTTCATCTGTTTTGAAGCAGCAAGCGGTGAGGAAGGTATCGAAATAATTGAGGCTGAGATGCCTGATATTCTTCTGCTTGACAATAAACTTCCTGGTATAAAGGGGATGCAGGTGCTTGAATACATACGACAGAAAAACTATAATATCATGGTCGCCATGATCACTTCGTATGCATCCCTCGAAATCGCGCTAAAAGCCACAAGCGATGGAGCCTATGATTTTATACCCAAACCCTTTACTCCCCAGGAATTAAAATCCTCAATCGATAATATTACCAAGCAGCTCTTTCTCAGGAGAATTGGAAGTAAGATGAAGGCGGAAGGAAAGAAAATACGATACCAGTTTCTTTCGGTATTATCCCACGAACTTAAAGCCCCGCTTAATGCTATCGAAGGATATCTGAATATCATGAAGGAAAAACAAGCCGGAAATGATATCGCCGCATACACTGCTATGATTGAAAGGGCGCTTGAGAGAGTTGAGGGAATGCGTAACCTGACGATGGACCTGCTTGACTTTACCAGGATCCGGCTGGACAGTCGAAAAGATAAGATAAAAAAAGTGAATTTAAGGGAAACGGCAAAAATGTCAGTAAGTACCGTTAAACCCTATGCAATTCAAAAAAACATCAGTATAAAACTTGAAACGGATGAAAAAATAGAATTCGAAGCTGATCCTTATGATATGGAAATTATTTTTAATAATTTGCTTTCCAACGCGGTTAAGTATAACAGGGATAATGGCAAAGTTATTGTGAATATCAGCAAACAAAGCGAGGGAATTGTCATAAAAGTCATCGACAACGGTATTGGCATGACTGAAGACGAATCGTCGCAACTTTTCAAGGAATTTGTAAGAATTCGAAATGACAAAACAAAAAATATAACCGGAAGCGGATTGGGACTCTCAATTGTCAGAAAAATATCCGATATTTATCACGGAAAAATTAGTGTATCAAGCAAGCCGGACGAAGGCACGACTTTTAAAGTTGTTCTGCCGGTTTAATTATCTAACTACCTTAGATTACTATCCAAAGCCAAGATAAAAATGATGAAGTTACCTGAAAAAACAGTCGAGAGGTTAAGTATTTACCGCAGAACCTTATTGGATTGCCTGGCTGCCGGTAAGACAAACATTTTCTCACACGAACTTGCCCATTTGCATAATATCACCGCGGTACAGGTAAGGCGGGATATCATGTTTATCGGATACAGCAGTACCCAGCGTAAGGGATATGATGTAAGAGAACTGATCGATGTTATAGGCAGAATCATTGATTCGGATGTAAGACAAAATGTAGCTGTTATCGGTATTGGCAACCTGGGACGGGCAATAACAACATACTTTATGGGTAAACGGTCGAAACTTAATATTGTAGCGGCTTTTGATCTGGATCCGAATAAAATAGACCGGGTGGTTTCCGGTGTTAAGTGCTATTCCATACAAAATATTGAAACCATTGTGAAAGAGAAAGATATTCATATCGCTATCCTTACCGTACCGGCCGACAGCGCTGTCGGGACTACAGAAAAACTTGTCCAGGCCGGAATAAAAGGCATTCTGAATTTCACAACTGTACCCTTGAATGTGCCTTCTAATGTGCATCTTGAGGAATATGACATGATTACTTCTCTGGAGAAAGTGGCGTATTTCGTGAAGAAACAAGGGGGATAAATTATTTAAGTAAGACCAGGGTCAGGGTGCAGGATTAAAACCGGAATATTTTTTTTACGTTTCCTTCGCATCCTGGCGGCTTCGCGCTTAATTTTTTACTAATTTCGCCGGATCATTGAAATAACCGTCCATGAAAATCCACCGAAACCTGGAAGAATTAAAAGGGATCAGAAATCCTGTTGTCACAACCGGAAGTTTTGACGGGGTTCATGTCGGACATAAAACCATCATCAGCAGGTTAAAAAAACTTGCAAAAGATATTGACGGCGAAACGGTTCTTATCACCTTTAATCCTCATCCCCGCAGGGTTTTATACCCCGATACTGAAGGAAAGGACCTGTTGATGATCCTTTCCCAAAAAGAGAAAATCGAATTGATGGGAAAAACAGGTCTTGATCATTTAATGATTGTGAACTTCACAAAAGAATTTTCACAAATTTCATCCATCGATTTCATCGAAAAAATTCTTGTTGGTATGCTTCATGCAAGAATTATAGTTGTCGGGTTTAATCACCAGTTTGGACACCGAAGGGAAGGCGATTTTGACTACCTGTATAAGTTGAGCAGAACTCACAATTTCGAAGTTGAGGAGATCCCTGAACAGGACATTCAGAACGAAAGTGTCAGTTCCACGAAAATCCGGTCGGCCCTGTTGCAGGGAAATATTCAGAGAGCCAATGCTTACCTCGATCATTACTATTTAATTAAGGGAATACCGGAATTCCTGCCTCAAAAGAGTAAAGATTTTAA
The DNA here is from genome assembly GCA_964349045.1 of uncultured Chitinophaga sp. Taxonomy (GTDB): domain Bacteria; phylum Bacteroidota; class Bacteroidia; order Bacteroidales; genus JACJXF01. The sequence continues at coordinate 22,137 of CAYGFI010000015.1, read as the reverse complement.
AAAGGACATTTTTTCCCTGTCGATTGAAGAAAATGTTAAACTTATTCCTCCCGACGGAGTTTACGCGGTAAGCATTGTCCGCAAGAACCGGAATAGTAAGGGATTATTGAGTATAAGGAACTGGGGGGTTAAGAATAATCTATTGAGCAATGAAATTCAGATCGAGATTCACCCACTGCAAAATGACTGGCCACCTGACGCGGAGGAGATCACCCTTTTCTTTCATAAGCGATTGAGAGATGAGAGTGGGAGGTCGGATGATGATTTTGTGAGAGATCAACTGGATAAGGATATCAAGGCGATCTCTGAGCTTATTTATTAATGGGAATGAAGATGGACCCGTGAAGATAAATAGTATCAAAGCGATAAAAAAGTTTTTTTAAAATTATTTCTCCCCGTTAAAATTCTTCAAGAGTTGAATCCTTAGCTGATCTTTTTTTTCTTGTTTTTCCGGAATTAGAAACTCTTCTGTAATCCTCACAGGTGGGTTACTGAATAAAAACATCTGTTGCCCGATCTGCAATGCCTCATCCACATCATGGGTTACGAAAATAACTGTTCTTCTATCCATTTCCCATAGTTTTACAAACTGTTCAATAAGCATCCCTTTTAGCTTGTAATCAAGGGCCTTGAAGGGTTCGTCCATCAGGATCACATCCGATTGGTATGAGAAGGCACGGGCAAGAGCTACTCTTTGTTTCATCCCCCCACTGAGTCCGGAAGGGTAGTATTTTCTGAATTTTTCCAGTTGAACAAGGGAGATGTATTCATCCAGCCTTTCTTTCAGCTCCGCACCTTTCATTCTTTCCTTGAGAACAAAAGCGATATTTTCTTCCACATTTTTCCAGGGGAGAAGCCTCGGTTCCTGGAAAACATAAGAAAGGCGGAGGTTTACAAAAGCATCACGCGATCCATTGTCTGCGATAACTGTTCCGTTAATAATATTCAGCAGCGTAGTTTTCCCGCATCCCGAGGGACCCAGGATACAGTTGATATTGTTGTGGGTGAAGGAAATGGAAAAATCCCTGAATATTTCCAGGTCCCCATAACTCTTGTTTATATGGTGAAGTTCAAGGTTCATTTCCAGCGAACAAGTTTTCTTTCAGCCAATCGTACCATAAATTCAAACAGAGAGCTTACCAGTATCGCGATGAGAGTCCATGCAATTAATTCGCTTACCTGCAGGAAGATCTGTGCGTTCTGCATCTGCGTGCCCACTCCGAACGCCGGTTGAGCCAGTATTTCCCCTATGATAATGGCCCTCCACCCAAAGCCCATTGCATTGGAAATCCCGCTGGTTAAAAAAGGTGATATGGAAGGCAGGTAAATCTCGGCAATAATTCGTTTTTCCGGAATCTGATAGGTATTTCCCATTTCCACCAGATCCTTATCCACATCGCGGATCCCGTCGATAATATTGGTACATATTATTGGAAACATGGTGAGCACAGCGATAAATACCGGCACCATATCATTTCCCAGCCAGATGATCGCCAGGAGGATCAGGGAAATTACAGGTGTGGAGCGAAAAGTGATGAGCAGTGGACTGATCAGCAGGCGAAACGCGGAGTTGATCCCGGCCGGAACTCCCAATAAAACCGACAATACAAGTGATATGGCAAATCCAAGCAGACCCCGTCCGATTGTGGTTAAAAGGGAAGGCCAGAACGACTTTCTCGAAATAACATCAATAACCGAAAGCAAGGTTTTTTCAGGGGAGGGGATAAGCTGCTCCGAACCGGACCAAAGGCTGATCAACTTCCAGATCACAAAAAGAAAAATTACTGCAGAAATACTAATGAGCCGGTTTTTCGTAATAAAATTCTTCATCGGGTAATTTTCCACCTATGATTAGGGGATTAAAGGTATAAAAGACTTTTAAATATTCCTGTATTCCGTATTTTTCCTGTGTGGCAGAAGCAAATTTAATGTTACAACGCGGAATGGATAAAACTGCCAGACCGGAATCAGGCAAAATACCGTATTTTCTTATAAGCGCGGCGGCTTCATTCGGATATTTATTAACCCAAATGATCGATTCCTCTATTTTAGCAAGATATTCTTCCACAAATTGAGGATACTTATGTAAAAACTCTTTTTTTACCAGAAGGGAAGTCTGGGCAAAAGGTATACTATCGCCGAACTGTTTTTCCCACTCCATGTTCAGGTCAATAAGGGGTCGCACCAATGGATTGTTTTGCTGAACCAGGCTCACCATGGGTTCTGAGATTACTCCAAGATCAGAAATCCCTGATGCAATGGCGTTGGCCAGTTCTATATGTCCCGGGAAGGAATAATCCAGCCGAAGGTCTTTTTCCGGATTTATACCGTTTGCTTTTGCAAGATACCTGAAAAGCACATCAGGGGTATTGCCTTTTGCCATCAGCGAAACACGCTTGCCTTTCAGGTCATTCCAGGAATGAATGGAAGTATCGCTGCCAAAGATGTACAGAGTTCCCCATACCGGAATCGCGGCCAGGAGATATTCCTGTCCCATGTTATACAGTAAGGCTGCCATAGTAGTTGGAACAACGGCAAAATCAGGAATTCCTTTCATGATCATTGCCTTTACCTGGTTGGGTTCGTTTTTTATTTCAAATACGGTTTTAAACTGATTACCAAGTGCAGGTTTATTTTCGATCATGTAGATCATTGCCATTGCCGATGGACCCTTCAGTGTAGCTGTTAAAATTTCATTTTTTTCTTTTTCGGGGGAGGAACAAGCCTGAGCCAGAATGAGGCAGACTAATATAAGAAGTTTGAAGAATTTCATTTAAATTAAGGTCTAATTATGAATTATGAGTTAGATAAAACAAACAAGATAAGAATCAACTATTCCCCATTTTCAAATTTTCAAATTGCTGAATTTTCAAATTATTTACCCCGTATTCCCCATCGCATTTGCAATCGCATTTATACTCTTAAGAAGATTTATATGATTTTCCGGATTTTCTGAAGACTCACTTTTCCTCCATTCCCTGAGCAACTTAACCTGGTTTACATGGAGGTTTTCCAGCGCATCTGCCCGCATAAGGGTAGAGTAATAATGATTGCTTCGGCGCTCCTGTAATGGCCGGATAATAAGTTTTGACATCATACGTCGGGTAAGCTCTAATTCGCTGAGAATCTTGCCGAGAATCCTTTCCCTGAGCATATTGTCTTCAACTAAACCCGAATAGAGATTAATAATGGTTTCATCGGTTGCGGCAAGGCTGGTATCAATGTTGGTAAGAACATACCGTACGAATGGATCGGTGTGTAGAAGTTCCTGTAAATGATTGAATTTTTCCTTATGTTTTTTCTGAAGGAATTGAAGAGTTGACCCTACTCCATACCAGCTTGTCAGGTTGAAACGACTTTGGCTCCAGCTAAAAACCCAGGGAATGGCACGGAGATCGGAAAGACTGTTTTTCCCTGTTCTGCGCGATGGCCTGCTGCCAATACGACTTGATTCGATAGCATCAATGGGGGTAGCCTGGGTAAGGAAGACGATGAAGTCCGGATCATCGATAAGTTCTTTATAATGTTTGAGGCTTTCTGAAGACATAATTTCAAATATCTCCGTTACACCGGAGTCATCTGCCTGTTTTTGTTTTTGTAGCAGAGTCAACGAAGTTACACCGGCCATCAGCAACTCCAGGTTATAAGCAGCATTGGCTTTATTTGCATATTTTCTCTCAATGGTTTCACCCTGTTCGGTGAGTTTTATGTCTCCGTTCAATGATCCTTCAGGAAGGCTTTTTAGAAACCAGTGTGTCGGTCCTGCTCCCCGGCTGATTGTTCCTCCTTTCCCATGAAAAAAACGAATTTTTACGCTGTGTTTTTCACCGATTTCCATAATTCTTTTTTGTGCTTTGAAGAGATTCCAGGCGCTGGCAATAATTCCGCCATCTTTGTTACTGTCGCTGTAACCAATCATCACCTCCTGCATGGGAGATTTTTTAGAATAAATCTTTTGCTGATAATGTAACGAGTTCTTCACTACCGGATGAGAAAGATAGCGATCCATGATGGACGCACTGTTTTCAAGATCGTCGATAGTCTCAAACAGAGGCACCACATGCAGCTTTCCGGCCAACCCGCCGGGGGTATATTCGGTAAGCCCGCCTTCCCTCATCAGCAAAAACACCATTAAAAGATCAGAGGCTGAGCGTGTCATACTCACAATCAGGGAACCGATAGCTTCGGAAGAGTTTTTTTCAATATGACTCTGGATAACCAGGTAGGAATCAACCACTGCTTTTGCTTCATCTGTAAGGAGTCGGCTGTCCCTGTTAAACGGGCGGTTGATAAGCAACTCTGAATTAATAAACCCAAGACGTTCATCTTCAGACATTTTAATGTAATCATCCGACTTTAATCCTGCTATGAATATGAGTTGTGAAAGAGCTTTTTCATGAAAAGCAGAGTTCTGCCGAATATCCAGCCGGGCGAGATGAAATCCAAAGGTCTGAACGGTTCGTACCGTATCTCTTACATCTTCCCATGCAAGTTTTGAAGCTCCATAATGCACGAGCGACTCAATGAGAATATTCAGATCATTTACCAGATTAATGGAATGTGAGTAATTTCCGGGTCTTTCTTTTAGTATAATACCATGTTCAGACGTCGATTCGAAAGGCAGTTTGGCAATCATCAGATGTACGAATTGCCTGAAAATCTCTTTGTGATAGTGTTCCAATATCGGGTGAGTGCAGTCGCCCAATTCAAATACAATCTCCTGAATCCGTGTTTGCAGGGCTTGGGGTACCGATCGGAGTTCACAATAGAAACTGAGTCTTTCCGACAGGTCAGATAGTTTATTCTTTATAATCATCAAGGCATTGAGCCGGAATTGTCTTAACGTGTATGCCGTAATTTCAGAGGTTACCAGGGGATGTCCATCGCGATCACCCCCGACCCAGTCGCCGAATGCAATACGGGGGAAATTCTCAGCATGGTTGAGGTTTTCGGTATTAAATCCCGCTTCTTTCCACGACTGAAGAAATTTTTTATCCATTTCAGGGATAACCAGTGGGAAAACATTAACCAGGTAATGTATTACACTACTGAGTTCTGAGCGCACATCGGGTTTTTCGAGGAAAATATCGTCGATTAGCCAGAGCCGGTGGAGGGAAAGTTTGATTTCCCGGCGGATATCTTCCTGTTCACGTTGAGTGTACATGCTGTTTTCCCTCTTTACCATCAGCAGGTATAACGTGCGGTATTGTCCGAGTACAACCGGGCGTTTGGCTTCAGTAGGGTGGGCGGTTAAGACCGGTTCGACGCTGATTTCCGGAAGTATAGCTAATATTTCCGATTCACTGATTCCCTGTGATTTCAGGATTTCCAGGTTTTTTGACCATAGACCGTTTATGCTCAACAATCCTTCCTTGTCCTCGAGTTTACGACGGTTCTGAACAGCCCCGTTAACTTCAACCAGGTTCAGCAACTGAAAAGAAAGAGCCTGAAGATGAAGTATTTTTTTAATGGAAACAGAATCTCTGAATTCTATGCTGTCATTTATCCATGGGATGTATGGAATCAGTTCTTCTTCTTTGTTTTCTTTCAGAACTTCAGAAAGGCAATTCAACAGGAATTCCAGATCAAAGTAAGGTTTACCAAGTTTTTGTTTTACTTCCGGGAAGGTGTTCATGAGGAGTGAAGGATTTAATAACTTTTTAATTGAAAAATGAATAAAAAACAAGGAACATCGATTATTAATTTGAATACTACTTAAATTTTAAATTCAGTGTTTCCTGTTCGAAATTCTTTCCCGTCGTGTATTTCAGTTAATTTATAACAAATTAACGATAAAAAAGTTAAGAGGTTGTTTTTGGGAAACAGATTTTTTCTGAGAAAGAACTTTTTATTACCGACTTTGAAGAATTACTCTGATGCCTAGGATATGAATACCTTTTTCTGTAATTTAAATGCTATCATATTCTGAAATGGTTGTAAGGAATTGTATCCGGACGCTTTTAATTATGGTGATAGTTTATACTATACCCTTAATAAACAAATCCAGGTTAAATGAAAGATCGGATTTACATTAATAACCTATAAAAAAAGACCGGCGCCTGGCCGGTCCTGTGTATTATTCAATCAGAAAAACGATTATAATTTAACAACTCTTTTTATAAACATATTCTGGTCAACACTAATCCTGACGTAGAATAATCCAGGCATTAAACCGGTTTCAGATCCTTCAAGAGTTACCGATTTAAAGCCACTTTCCTGCTCAACCGGACTCAAAACGGTTCTGAACAATTTTCCCGATACATCATATAACTCAATTTTTACCTTTGCCGGTTTATTCAGGTTGTAGCTTATGGTTAACTTTTCTTCATAAGGATTCGGAAAAACATTCAAATCTGAAAGCATTTCAACGGCAGCAATATCGGTAGTACTCTTCTTCTGAGTTCCAACCTTTGCATACATAGCTGTCTGAACGAGGCTGGTCTGTTCAGGGTACACATATTTGGTAATAACAAGAACCGGGTAACGCACATGTGCATCATACCAGCGGAAGGTAAGTTCATAAATATCATCCCCATTGACATTCTCAATAGTACGGGTTTGTTTAATCCTGAGAACATTGTTAACTTCGACATTACCGGGAAGCAGCAATGTGCCAAATGCGTCAGCTTCAATAAAATACCAGCCATGGATTGGTGTTTTAAAGTTACCTGATTCCTGCACTCCGGAATAAATTCCGCTTATTTTATCACCAAATTCAAAGGGAAATTTCAATTTTACAAAAGGCTGGTCAAAGGTCGTTATCGTGTTACAGGCAACTGTACCATATTGTTCCATTATATCATCTGTAACATTGAAAACGAAATGGTTACCAAATTCTTCAAGCACAAAATTCGATTTTTGAATGGTTTTGGTTACTTCTGTAAGGTCGTTCCCAAGCATATGACTGGTTAATGTTCTTCCGGAAACTTCCAGACCTGTGAAGTCCCAGATTACATCCTGGCCGGCGCCTCCTTCTTCAACGTTTTTCATGAGTATAAAATCATGCGAATCGCCAATTCTGAAGCCGTGGGTTTTTGATGCAAGAGTAAATTGTCCGTTTAATGCAACAATCATAAATGCTGCGCCGATCAATGCGAAAACTCTTCTTTTCATATCGTATGATTTTAGTATTTACTAATCTCTCAATGCACAAAAGTAAACCATCCGATAGTGTTTTGCAAGTATTTTCTTTTTCAAAGGTACTAATACTTATAATGCTCTAAAGTTAATCTGCATAAAGCCTAAAATTCTGGTAAGGAATTAAAAAAAAATCATCATAATTATTTAAAATTATATTCCTACCTTTGTCATTCAAATAACAACATTTCTGAGAAGCGGTTATTTCATCTCTTCAAGGAACATTTATTAATCCAGTCTGATCCAAAAGTAGTAACCCATGGAAAAGAGAATAGGAAGCGCGCTGATCCTCGTTGAGGACAATTCGGAGGTATCCCGTCTGAATGAAATTTTATCCCACCATGCGCAAATAATTATCAGCCGGCAGGGAATTCCCCTGCGTGAAAAGAAAATTAATCTTATTTCCCTTGTTCTTGAAGGAACTACCGATGAGATTGGCGCTTTAACCGGCCAGGTAGGCAGGTTAAGGAATATCCGCATTAAATCGTTGTTAATCCCTCTAAAAGAACAAAAGGATGAAAAAGATTAGTTTACTGGTTGCAGGTCTGATTATATGTACACATTTATTCTCCCAGGAAAGATCTCTTGAGGGAAGAATTACAGGTGAAGGCTCTGAAGCCGGCCTTACCGGAGCCCATATCAATGTTTTCAGCAGTACAGGGGATAAAATCATTTACCAGGGAATATCCGATCAAAATGGCTTATTTTCCATTAATGGACTTCCTGCAGAGAATCTGCTGATGACAATTTCATACCTGGGTTATCGCTTTTCGAGAGAGGAAATTGATCTCAGAAGTCAAAATATCACCGGCCTCAATATTGTTCTGATACCTTCCCCGGTTGAAGTGGGAGAGGTGATGGTGAATGCCTCACGACAGGACAGGATGCTCAGAGATGTCTCTCTTCCACTGTCCGTTGTAAACAAAAACCGTATTGACCAGTTGCCTGCCTTAACGCTTTCAAACCTTTGCCAGGATATGCCCGGTATAAGTCTTGCGCGCGACGGAATATGGGCAACAAGTTTAAATATCAGGGGATTAACCGAACAGAGAATTGTAACCCTGGTTGACGGAAACCGCATTGAAACATCATCGGACATCGCTGCAGGACTTGCTCTTATTGATGTTAACGATATTGAAAGAGTGGAAGTCATAAAGGGCGCTGCATCTTCACTTTACGGAACGGGAGCTCTCGGGGGAGTGGTTAATATTATCACGAGGGAGGGTCATTATCATGAAAAATTTTACGTGGGAGGAAGTTTGTCGGGATTATACCAGTCGGTAAACAAGATGAATTCAGAAAATGTTTCTATCGACATGGCTGATAATAAGTGGTTTGTGCGTTTATCCGGCACGTTAAGGGATGCTTCAAACACAATGACTCCTGAAGGAGAACTCCTGAATTCGCAATTCAGAGATAACAACTTTTCAATGAAGGCCGGAGTGAAACCGTTCAGGAATCACGAGTTAAATTTAAACATCCAGGGTTTCAATGCAGAGAATGTAGGAATTCCGGGAGGAAGAGCATTTCCGGCAACGGCAACTGCACAGTACACGGATATTTTAAGAAATATGATTTCAGCATCCTATACCATAAATTCTGAAAAAGATAAATTCAAGCGTATAAAATTCAAATATTTTCACCAGTACATTCTCAGGGATGTGGAGTTAAAACCCAATGCCCTGGTAACAATCACACCTTCAGGGTACCACACTACCAATGGGTTCCAGGTTCAGACCGACTGGAGTTTCAGCGAAACACACCAGGTGATCGCCGGAATCGACCTCTGGCAAAGGTATCTTTCCACTGAAAGGGAAAAGAGAGTTGTATCAAATATCACGGATTCTCTTGGAAATATTACTGCAACCAATATAACTGTCAGGGGAGAAATACCCATCCCTGATGCATGGTTTACCAGCGCGGGAGTTTATATTCAGGATCAGCTAAAGGTGAATTCCAGGTTGAACCTGACATTTGGCGGGCGGTTTGACCTGATCAATACCCGAAATGAACAAGCTGTTGATCCAAAATATATTATTCTGAACGGAACCCGGAATAACTCCCCTGCGATTCAAAGAATTACTTTTACTGAAGGTGACATAAATAATTATAGCTGGAGTCTGGACGCTGGAGCAATGTATCATCTGGGTTCAAGAACTGATTTGACAATGACTCTCTCCAAAGCCTACAGGGCACCGGGACTGGAAGAACGATTTAAATATATCGACCTTGGAAGTATTGTCGAAATAGGAGATCCGGAACTCGAACCCGAGGAAGGATACTTTTTTGATATGGGAACAAGGGTGTGGGCAGAAAAATTCCAGTTTACAGGGAATATTTTTGCAAACTCAATGACAAACCTCATTGTATCGTCGCCGGGAGTTTTTATTTATAACTACACTTCCAATCCCTCGAATTATGACACCTTGAATGCCAATATAAATTCCAATGTTGAAAAAGCCCTGCTATATGGATTTGATGCAAGCGCCGGGTATAATGTTTTTGATGGGATAACAATCAGCGCCATTGCTGGATTTGTTCGAGGGAGAAACACTCTGAATGAAACCGATCTGCCGCAGATTCCGCCGTTTAATGGCAGGATTAATTTAAAGTATTATCTCTCCGGGTTTTTTAGTACAGAATTAAGTGTTAACCTGACAGCCGATCAGGAGAAGATTGCAGCAGGAGAAAAGGTAACCAAAGGATACGCGAGCTACGATTTTGGGATTTATTCAGTTCCTTATAAAATATGGAACACCAGACTCGAAGCATTTGCCGGAGTTCAGAATATCACCGACAGGGCTTACATGAATCATTTGTCGACAAACCGTGGGCTTGTGAAGTATGAGCCGGGGAGGAATTTTTATCTGAAAGTGCGTCTCAACTTTTAAAACTCTGTGGTTCTCTGTGCATTCCTCTGTGAAACTCTGTGGTTAATTTGTAATACATTAAATATAGATTTTACCACAGAGTTACTCAGAGTTAATTATCACAGAGTTACACAGAGGAAAGACTCATTTGTAACAAAAGTATTAAACGGCTTTGTATGCCTGAATAAGATCGTTTTTGATATCCTCAAGATATTCTATCCCCACAGAAAGTCTCAATGCATCCGGTTCAACGCCTGCCGCAAGCTGTTCTGTCGCACTTAACTGTTCATGAGTGGTGCTTGCCGGGTGAATAATTAAGCTCTTCGCATCACCAACGTTAGCCAGGTGTGAAATGAGTTTTACATTATTAACGAGTTTTTTAGCGGCCTCGCTTCCACCTTTTACATTGAACGATAAAACTCCCCCGAAACCATGTTTCAGATATTTTTTTGCAAGTTCATGATAAGGATTATGGGTAAGACCGGGATAGTTTACATTGCTTACCCAGTCTTGTTGCTCAAGCCATTTTGCAATAGCCAGGGCATTATCAACATGTCGCTGAACCCGCAGGGACAGAGTTTCCAATCCCTGTAAAAGAAGAAACGCGTTAAATGGGCTCAGGACATTTCCATAATCCCGCAGACCTTCAACACGGGCACGGATAATAAAAGCGATATTTCCAAACGGACCACCAGAACCAAAAACATTCCAGAAGACCAATCCATGATAACCCTCTGATGGTTCTGTAAACTGGGGGAATTTACCATTTCCCCAATTAAAGTTTCCCCCGTCTACGATTACACCTCCAATGCTTGTACCGTGTCCGCCAATCCATTTGGTTGCAGATTCCACCACCACATTTGCGCCATGCTCCAGCGGACGGAAAAGGTAACCTCCGGCGCCAAAAGTATTGTCAACAATAAGTGGAATATCATGTTTTTTTGCAACCGCTGCAATTCCCTCGAAATCAGGAATATTATATTTGGGATTACCAATAGTTTCCAGATAGATAGCTTTAGTGCGGTTATCGATCAGCTTTTCGTATTCGGCAGGACTATCACCCTTTACAAAGCGGGCTTCAATTCCGAGGCGCTTGAATTGTACCTTGAACTGATTATAAGTGCCACCATAAAGGTAAGAGGTTGAAACGAAATTATCGCCCGATTCAATAATGTTGGTCAGGGCCAGAAACTGTGCCGATTGTCCGCTGGAGGTTGCGAGAGCAGCAACTCCGCCTTCAAGAGCCGCGATGCGCTTCTCGAAAACATCGGTGGTAGGGTTCATCAGACGGGTATAAATATTCCCGAATTCTCTTAAACCAAAAAGGTTTGCTGCATGTTCGGTACTGTCGAAAGTGTAGGATGATGTCTGGTAAATTGGCACTGCACGTGAGTGGGTTACCTTGTCAAGTTCCTGTCCTGCATGAATCTGCAACGTGTCGAAATGTAATGAATTGCTCATAATTATATAGTTTTAAATGTGTTAACAAATGAATTTGATTTCCGGAAAGGATATGTTACGGGTATAGTGACTCCCGAAGGAATCAGGCTGTAAAATAGCCAGCAGATAGTGACAGACTATCTATACATAAAAAAGATGTGGTGGAAAAGCATTCTGAGAAAACCGGATGAAATAACTGATCCGTTTAGCGTTTCAAAATTTCCATCAGGGATACTGTTTTTTTGTTTGTTCATGGCATTTTGATTTATAGTTATTCCGCTAAAAGCGGAACCAGGTATTGGCACCTTTTCATGTCTGATAGGTTGCCAGAGGGTCATAGAGCCTGTTCTCTCGCCTCTTCTTTATAAACCTGCCCTAAAATGTAGGGGGGTGATTTACGGGGACAAATTAAGAGGGATTTATCCGAATTTCCAAATGTTTTTTACAAAAAACTTGGTGTTGGACATGAAATATTATATAAGTAATTATAATTCAATATGATATACGCGAACAATTTTTTATTAAGTATCTAATAGGTTCCTACATTATTATTATATAACGAGGAATTCCAGGAAATTTTCCCTATCGATAACCAGGAATTCAGAATCTGGATAGGTATCTGCCCATAATTTAGGGGGAGTATATTTTTTCGCTTTCCATTTGAATTCATATGCAAAAATATTGCCCTCGCGTTCTTCGATCAGGTCAATCTCCTTTTGATCGTATGTGCGCCAGAAAAATTCATTAGCATATATTTTCTTATAATGCCTGGTTTTAAGTCGCTCGGAAAAGAGGAAATTCTCCCATAACATACCTGTGTCATTGCGCAGATTTAAGGGAATAAAATTGTTAATGATGGAATTTCTTACCCCGTTATCCCAGAAATAATAACGGTGGGTCTTGGTGATCTCTTTTCTAAGATTTCTTGAAAAGCCCTGGGATTTTTTCAGGATGAATACCTTTTCAAGCAGGTCAAGGTATCTTTCTATTGTTTGCTTGGCAATTCCAAGCTGTCCACTTAGTTCATTCAGGGAGACTTCATTGCCAATCTGGTATGCAAGCAAACGCAATAAATCAAATAACTTTGAAGGGTTCCTTATGCTATCCAGTTCTAAGATATCCTTGAGCAGAAATGAGTTTCGAAGGTTAATCAGGTACTCAGATTTTTTTTCATTATTACTTGAAGTCAATAATTCAGGATAGCTTCCAAAAACCAGCAGGTTATCCAGTTGGTTCTGCACCTCGATCATGCCGGAATTTTCCGCCATCTCCAGAACAGACAAGGGATACAACGTATAAACAGATTGTCGGCCAGTGAGAGGTTCTCCGATCTTGTTTGATAAATCAAAGGAAGATGAACCACTTAGAATAACTGTTGAATCTGGCAGATGATCGACAATTAGTTTCATGGCTTCACCGATATTCCTGATTTTTTGGGCTTCGTCGATAAAAATTATACTGTAATTGCCAAGTGCATTTTTTAAAGCTGACAAGCGAAGAGAATTGAGCAGCTCCTGAAGATCAAAATCATTTCCATCACCTATAAAAACATTTTCCCTGTTTCTGATCATCTTTTTTACCAGACTTGTTTTTCCTACCTGTCTCGATCCAAGTAATACTGTAACTTTCCCCTTCTGAAGGATATCTTCAAATTGAGCCTCGTAATACCTCTGGATCCACTTAGAACTATCCATTTTTAAAATTCAGACATCAAACTTAACAAATTTATATTAATATAGCAACTACATATTCTATATTAGTATAAATTAGTATCGAGTCGCTCATAATAATATAGTTTTAAATGTGTTAATGCAAAAGAGAAGTTGCAACTCTTTTTGACGGGTACAAATCAGGCGGGAAAAATGAAAGCAGGTTCAATGCAGAATCGCTATCGGGTGGGGTTTATTTTTACAAGTTGAGAACTGGAGATATTCAAAATCTCACACTGATCCCCGGCCCAATCAAAATAAACCATTTCCCCTCATTTAGTTTATATCCACCTCCCATATGTAAAGGGAAGGTAAGCTTAACATCTTTTCTGGTTGGGTACAGGCTTCCGATAATTACGATTCCCATATCTCTTGACACTTTGGGATCGCTGCTAAGGTTGAAGGCGTTAAGTGCAAGAAAGCCGGCGCCGATTTTATAGGGCTTGTATCTGCCGGGTCTTTCCTGGTCATAAAAGCTGAACTGGGCCATCATGGCCATCGATATTCCACTAAAATTCTGATATTGGCTACCCGATGTGGTTTTGTCGAAAGTATTTATAAGAAGTCCCGCGGGAAACGAAACATCAATATCGAATTTATACTGTTTCTGTACATAAATTTCAAGTTCCTTCTTAAAAGGATGATTCGAATATTTTTCCTTAACATTCTCAATACTGATTTCAATTTTTGCCCAATCTTCGAGATCGTAGGTTTTCTTTTTAAGGTATTTATTAAAACTAACCGCAGTTGTAGTTTCATCTCTTTTATCGTAAAAGGAGGATCGGACAGATTTTTCGCCGGGTACAACAACAATATTATCAATATCGCGTAATTCAACCAATTCGCCATTTTTCCCGGAAATCTTTATAGAGATTTTCAGGTATTGTTTTCCATAAAGTTTTTCCGGGCCATCTATTTTATTCCGGTCGAAATCAATTACGATATCTCGGATGGTTTTTGGAGACATAAGCAGTCCTTTAATCCCCGAAAGAACCATATCTCCCTCGCCGTAATTTATTGTTATATAATCAAATTCACGAGCTTCCTGGAATTCTTTTATTGCCAGAGAATAACCTGTTGGAGTACCGTTATTATAGAGTCCTATTGTTTTTTTATTAATTCCCAGAGGGATTTTTATTTTAAACAGTACCAGATTTTCATTTCTGAGAGTGGTATCCTGACTTAAATCCTCAGCATCTTCAAAACGAAACCTGCCTTTATTCAGGGATGTACCTTCAATCTTAACGTCAAAAATCTCTCCCGGGCTAACACTCAGGTTGGTTGACCAGTCGAGTCCTTCATGAAGAACACTGATTTTTTGAACATCGGTTTTAGGCGTGATGCTGAAGTTTGTGATAAATTTCGCCTTGTCTCCATCTTTAATAAACAGATATCCTTCAGACTCCCGGTGGTAATTATACACCCGGAGAATGCAAAGAACCCGGTTATTGGTAAGGAGATTTTTGGTAAAAAGTTCAGCGATCAGTCCGCCACCAGGTTCCTCCTGGTTTTCAATACGATAAGTCTTTTGCATCTCCAGTCCGGGAGCATTGTCAATCTGAATTTCAACACCTTCCTGTTTACCTTTGTCATCAAGGGTTACGTCGTTACGGTCTATATTAATAAACCGTAATCGGCTCTGCCTTACCCAGAACTTTTGTTCGATAGGAGGTAGTTTATAGCTTATTTTTCCTAAGGAATCAAGAAAGGGTTTAAAAGTTTCCATCTGGAGGCGAAGGGTTTTCTGACCTAGTCCCTTTGGAATCAAATGAAGCCGTAACTGGTTAAAACGCGAAGAAACCCTGTAATCGATATCATTGTAAGTTTGCCAGTCGGATATAGATTTTACATTTTCTATGTTGTCGGAAATCAGTTCGAAAATTTTTTCTTCCCCGATAAACAATTCTTCCCCTGAAGGGAAAAAGAAAACATGAGTATTTGTATAGGGAAACAGTCCTATTTCTTGAATTAAAGTACTGTCGGTATTTTCATAAAATACGAACCTGAATTTCAGAAACTCGGAAAGGGTAAGGTTATTAAATCTGACTTTGAAACGCAACAGTTCATTATCGACCATGACGATAGAGTCGATTATAGTAAAATCGCCCGAAGGTAGGAGTGATAGTTTTCCGGGGCCCAATCCGTTGTCCGGGAAAAGACTTACTTCGCAAACTTCATCCGGGTTGTTGTATTCAAAGTATAACTTTTTTTCTTTGCCTGAAGTAATGGAATTCTTTATTTGGGAGAATTCCAGTGTGTCAACTTTTAAAATGATATTTTTAAAATGGTTATCCCGGCTACTTTGGGCGGTAAGGATTGATCCGGAAAGAAAGAAAAGTAAGAGAATCAGGAAGAAATTTTTGATCATTTTTTACATAGGTTTAGGTTGTAAATATAATATCTTAGGAAATAAAACGAGTAATCCGGATATAAATTATCTAAGTTGCCGGTTTACGAGCTCGATGAAAGCAATCTCCCGATAATGATCGGTGCCGGCTTTATTCATTAATCAATTTTATGGCTTTCGCGAGATCTTCCGGGGTATCAATTCCGAAACTCTCGTGACTGGTAGTTTCTGTTTTAATCCTGTAACCATTAAAAAGCCATCGCAGTTGTTCAAGTGACTCGGCTGTTTCTGTTTCTGAAGGAGGAAGAAGGGTAATTTCCCTCAAAACGCTCGATCTGTATCCATAAATTCCGATATGTTTGTAGAAAACAAATGCTCCCGGCCAGTCTCCTTTAGGAATTCCCCTTAAAAAAGGAACCGGTGAACGGCTGAATATCAATGCAAATCCTTTATTATCCAATACAACTTTGGGTTTGTTCGGATCGAAAATGTCTTCCCGGTTGATTATCTTTTTCACAAGTGTTGCGATCTGGGTCGCAGGATCATTTAACAGCGCTTCAAGAAGTTTAATATGTTCCGGTTGAATAAAAGGTTCATCCCCCTGGATGTTTATTACGGCATCGAATTTTACAGCGGTTTCAATTTCAATAATTTCAAGAGCTTCGGCGCATCGATCGGTTCCGCTTCTGTGGGAGGATGATGTCATTACAACTTTTCCTCCAAATTGTTTCACTTCGTCAAAAATCCGCTGATCATCCGTTGCTATATAAATCCATTTGAGAGCCAGTTTCGATTTGTCATAAACATGTTGTATGATTGGTTTATCACCAAGCATTACCAATGGTTTTCCGGGAAATCGGGTGGAAGCGTAGCGGGCGGGGATTATTCCGAGAATGTTCATGGTATAGAAATCATTTGGGAATTATATTGATCAATTGATTTTATTAGCTTCCTGATGTGACGACGTGACGGTGTGACGAAGAGATATCGTAATTGAGACCATATGAAACATCCTCACACCCTTCACGCAGTTATGCCATCAAGATTTTTCTAATTTATAATAACCAAAATTAGCAAAAATCCCTGAATTTTGTAATTTTGTCAGTCTAATTGATAATTTGTCAGTATATAATTTTTGAAGATCATTTAAATTATAATTTTCATACAATAAATGGATATTCAGACAACAAAGCAAAGATTTGGTATCATAGGGAATTATGAGGGTTTAACAAGGGCGATCAATGTTGCCGTTCAGGTTGCGGCTACTGATCTTTCGGTTTTAATTGCCGGGGAAAGCGGCACAGGTAAGGAAGTTTTTCCACAGATTATTCACTCAATGAGTTCACGTAAACATGGCAGTTATATTGCTGTAAATTGCGGGGCTATTCCGGAGGGTACAATAGATTCGGAACTTTTTGGTCATGAAAAGGGATCTTTTACAGGCGCTCATGAATCCCGTAAAGGTTATTTTGAAGTAGCTGACGGGGGAACTATATTTCTGGATGAGGTTGCAGAACTCCCGTTGTCTACCCAGGTACGTTTGTTAAGAGTACTCGAAATGGGAGAGTTTCTGCGTGTAGGCTCTTCAAAAATGATAAAGACCGATGTCAGGGTTATAACTGCTACTAACATTGATCTTGCTACAGCTATTGGTCATGGCAGGTTTCGGGAAGACCTTTTTTACCGGCTAAATACCGTTCCAATTATTATTCCGCCTCTACGGAAACGTGGTAATGATATCCATTTGCTTTTCAGGAAGTTTGCATCCGACTTTGCTGAAAGATATCGTATGCCTGCCATTTCTCTTTCTGATGATGCAGTCCGTGCCCTGGAAATTTATGAATGGCCCGGAAATATAAGACAGTTGAAGAATATTACCGAGCAGATTTCTATTATTGAAAGAGACAGGGTTATAAGTTCTGAAACTCTGCTGAAGTATCTTCCCGACTATAATCGTTCCAAACTCCCCGCGATATTACATCGCAAGCTTGATCAGGATACTTTTACCAATGAAAGGGAAATTCTTTATAAAATTCTGTTTGACATGAAGAATGACGTGAATGATCTTAAAAAGCTGGTTGGTGATCTCATGGAAAAGGGAACCCAAAGCAGGGAGTTTCACGAAGATAATGCTCATATAATTAAAAAGTTATACTCCACGGCTGATACCGTTGTTACGGATGAACCACCGGAGGGTGTTTTTATACCAAAAGATGATAACGGTCAGATTCAGGACACTGAGGAAATTGTTGAAGAATCACTCTCCCTCGAAAATAAGGAAATTGAAATGATCCGTAAAGCTCTTGAGAAGCATTATGGCAAACGAAAATACGCAGCAGAGGACCTGGGTATTTCCGAGAGAACCCTTTACAGAAAAATTAAGGAATATAATATTGAATAGAGGATGAAAGTTTCAGGCAATTTATTAATTACACTACTGATGATTGCGGCAGGTTCATGCCCGTCGTGCAAGGTAAGCTATTCCTTAACGGGAATTACCATAAACCCGGAAATTAAAACTGTGTCCATACAGTACTTCGATAATCGTGCTCCGCTTGTACAGCCCCAGCTAAGCCAGATTTTTACTGATGCCCTGAGAGACAAAGTTCAGGGTTCCACCAGGCTCAGCCTGGTAACCGGATACGGTGATGTTGATTTTTCAGGGGAGATCAAAAACTATGAAACCCGTCCGCAGGCTATCACCGGGGCTGAAACTGCTGCCCTGAACCGGCTAACGGTTACAGTAAGAGTAAAATTTACCAATGAGATAGAAACTGAAAAAAGTTTCGATTCGAGTTTCTCAAGGTATGAAGATTATGATAGTTCCAAAGACCCATCGGCTGTTGAGGATGAGCTGATAA
This sequence comes from uncultured Chitinophaga sp., assembly GCA_964349045.1. Taxonomy (GTDB): domain Bacteria; phylum Bacteroidota; class Bacteroidia; order Bacteroidales; genus JACJXF01. The sequence goes on along the minus strand of CAYGFI010000015.1, from coordinate 3,773 downwards.
AACTTATCGTGGAACAACTCATGGAAGATATTTTTAATAAAGCTTTTGTTAACTGGTAAGGATTATGACCATGCAAAAAGAGAAATTCCAGGAATATCTTTATGATCCGGAAACCTATAGAAATGCGGACCTTTCCGAATTGAAAGAAGTTTTAAGGGAATATCCCTGGTTTAGTACTGCCGGAATCATTCTGCTTACCTGCAGCAAAATGCAATCGGACCCGGAATTTGATCTCCTTTTAATAAAATACAGTCCGAATATTACCAGCAGGAAGGTCCTGAGCAAATTGTTGTTTTCCGGAACGGGAAATAAAACTAATGCGAAAGATCCGACAAAGGAGAAGATGGATATTCAGGACAACCATTCGCGGATTGACGGCATTTTTGACTCCCCCGAAAATAATATTTCAGCGAATAATTTTCCATATGAAACGAATAGTCGAAGCGCTCTTGAAGATGATTCGCTACTTGATTTTTCCTATTCTTCAAAAAAACCAGAGAAAGTTATTTCAACCAATTATGATGTTGAAGTCACCGATTCAGATGCAATCCAGGATTTAGTTCCTCAGGAAGACGAAGATTTTATGACCCAATCAGAAACAGGAGAGCAGAATTTCGATCACTGGATTGAGAAACTTGGCGGGGATTCGGAGATTGAAAAAAGTCCTTATAAAAGACATGAGATCATTGAAAGTTTTATTCATTCCGATCCCGGTGTCATTCGTGCTGATAAGATTTCCGCGATACAGGGTGACGTGTCTAAAAGCAGCGCCGAAGAAAATGAAGGATTTATTACAGACACACTGGCAAAGATTTACGTAAAGCAGGGATTGTACAATAAGGCAATTTACGCGTATGAGAAATTATGTTTGAAATATCCGGAAAAAAGTATTTACTTTGCGTCGCAAATCGAGGAAATAAGAAACCTCTATATTAAAAAATAATATTATGCATACCGTTTTCGTTATTTTTCTGATTATCATCTGTTTGCTTTTGGTAATGATCGTTTTGGTTCAGAACTCTAAAGGAGGAGGTCTGGCATCTAACTTTGCCGGATCGAATCAGTATATGGGAGTCCGCAAAACTGCTGATTTTCTTGAAAAAGCCACCTGGACACTGGCTGCAAGTCTTTTATTATTCAGTCTTATGGCAACCTGGACACTTCCCAGACAGGAAGAAGAAAGCAAGTCGAGAATTGAAGGTCAGTTCGATAATACGCGTCTCGATCAGCCCGGGGATGCAACCATCAACCTTCCGGAATCAGGAGAAAGTACACCACCAACCGAATAACCAGGATTTGGTTTGTACCTGGAATATTCTGGTTTTACCTCCCCTCCTAATGTCACTATGTCATAGCTACTGACACTTTTTTTGTTTTCCTATTTTTTGAGTGTAATGATCTGTATTACTGTTAATTCCCTGTTAATAATTGTATCCCCCGGTAAAATGAAAGGAAAAAATGTCGGGGAATATACCTGTTTTTAACCATGGCACAGAATATGCAATATGAGACGCAAATAAAGAAAATTTTGTTAAACCTATAAATTAAATCAAAATGGCAGAAGTAAAATTAAAACCATTAGCAGACAGAGTGCTGGTTGAACCCAAAGAAGCAGAAACAAAAACTGCCAGTGGCATTTTCATTCCCGACACAGCAAGGGAAAAACCACAACAAGGTAAAGTAATTGCTGTAGGTCCCGGTATCAAAGACGAGAAGATGGAACTTAAAGTCGGCGATCTGGTACTTTACGGAAAATATTCAGGCACTGAAATTACAGTTGACGGTAAAGATTACCTGATTATGAAACAATCCGACATTTTTGCTATTGTTTAATCCTTTTTAAAACTTAAAAACTTATATAAAATGGCTAAGGAAATTAAATTTAATATTGACGCCCGTGATCACCTTAAAAAAGGTATTGATGCATTGGCAAATGCTGTAAAAGTGACACTGGGACCTAAAGGTCGCAATGTTATTATTGAGAAAAAATTCGGTTCTCCTGCAGTAACCAAGGACGGTGTAACCGTTGCTAAAGAAATTGAACTATCGAATCATTTCGAGAATGTTGGTGCACAGATGGTTAAAGGTGTTGCCTCTAAAACAGCCGATGATGCAGGAGATGGAACAACCACTGCTACCGTTCTGGCGCAGTCGATTGTTAATGTCGGATTTAAAAACGTTGCAGCAGGAGCAAATCCTATGGATCTGAAAAGAGGTATCGACAAAGCAGTTATTGCTGTTGTTAAAGATCTCAAAGCACAGTCGAAATCCGTTGGAGATGACAATAAAAAAATTGAGCAGGTTGCCAGTATTTCAGCCAACAACGATATGACTATCGGAAAACTGATTGCTGAAGCTATGGGTAAGGTTAAAAGAGAAGGTGTTATTACTGTTGAGGAAGCCAAAACTTCCGATACAACTGTGGAGATCGTTGAAGGTATGCAGTTCGACCGCGGATACATTTCCCCGTATTTTGTAACGGATACAGAGAAAATGGAATGTGTACTTGAGAATCCTTATGTTCTCATACACGATAAAAAGATCTCTACGATGAAAGACCTTCTTCCTATTCTTGAATCAGCCCTTCAGACTGGTAAACCACTTTTAATTATATCTGAGGACGTTGACGGCGAAGCGCTTGCTACATTAGTGGTAAACAAACTCAGAGGATCGTTGAAAATTGCTGCAGTGAAAGCGCCCGGATTTGGCGACAGAAGGAAAGAGATGCTTGAAGATATCGCTATTCTTACCGGTGGTACAGTGATCTCAGAAGAAAAGGGTCTTCGTCTTGATGGAGCCACCCTCGATATGCTGGGTCATGCTGAGAAGATATCAATCGACAAGGAAAATACTACCATTGTAAACGGTGCAGGAGACAAATCCAACATCAGCTCAAGAGTAGGACAGATAAAGAAACAAATTGAAAATACAACTTCTGATTATGACAAGGAAAAACTTCAGGAAAGACTTGCCAAACTGGCAGGCGGAGTAGCAGTTCTTTATGTTGGCGCTGCATCGGAAGTTGAAATGAAAGAAAAGAAAGGTCGCATTGAAGATGCATTAAGTGCAACCCGCGCAGCCGTTGAGGAAGGAATTATCCCGGGTGGTGGTGTAGCCTACCTGAGAGCGATTAAAGCTCTTGATAAACTGAAAGGCGAAAATGAGGACGAGAATACCGGTATTGCAATAATTAAACGGGCGCTCGAAGAGCCTTTGCGTATGATTGTTGAAAACGCAGGTTGGGAGGGATCAATCGTTGTACAGAAAATCAGGGAAGGTAAAGACGACTATGGTTTCAACGCGAGAACTGAAAAATACGAAAACCTTTACGAGTCGGGAGTTATCGATCCTGTAAAAGTTGCACGTATTGCCCTTGAAAACGCGGCTTCTATTGCAGGTATGTTCCTTACTACCGAATGTGTGCTGGTTGATGAGCCGGAAAAAGAATCACATGGCGGTGGTGGCGGCAATCCCGGTATGGGTGGTATGGGTGGTATGGGTGGAATGATGTAATTTTAACAACCCCTTATATATTCAAAAAGGCTCTCCTGAAAAGGAGGGCCTTTTTTTTGATCATCGCTAACCGGCCCAAATCAATATAAAATGGAAAAATGATTTAAAATATTTTACTGATTGTCAAAAAAAAATCCAATTGAACGCTGATTTTTTTAAACATATGTCATTAATAAATAACTCATCTTAAAATGGGCATCAAAAAAGTGAAAAAGGAATAAACAGGATATCTATTTACAAAGTGTGAAATGAATAAAAAG
>CAYGFI010000014.1:0-53474 GCA_964349045.1 uncultured Chitinophaga sp. | reverse complement strand
CAAGTGGTACCGTTTTTTACCGGTGGGTGGTATCAGTTTAGAACCTCGTTAAAAATAATGGCCGCATAAATTTCAACAGAGCTAAAACAGGTAGATCTTACTCTATTAAAGTCTATCCTGAGGCACAGAAAATTATTAATAAATATAAAGGGAATAAAAGATTATTAATTTTTTCAGATCTTTATTCAGATTATCGTAACCTCAACAAAATCATTAACAAGAAATTAAGAGATATCGGCAAAAGTGATAAAATTAAATCACTACTAACAACTTATTATGCACGGCATTCCTGGGCTTCAATCGCTTCAAGTCTTAATATATCAAAAGATATAATACAGCATGCACTTGGACATGGATTAAATACAGTTACTGATTTATATGTAGATTTCGATCTGAAAAAAGTAGATAATGCAAACTTTAAAGTAATTCGATCCGTCAATTCAATTAAACCAAAGAATGGAAAATCCAAATTATAACTACTACGAAATAGATCTTACGGATATTTGGGGATATGAAAGAGAACAGTATTTAACCGGTTTATCCTCAGAAAAATACGCCAGGGATTTATTAGAAGTTATACAACATAATATTATTAAGTATGCTAAACCCAATTTTGGAATATCACTATACGACAAAGGAGATGCTGATGGAAAGGCTTATTATGCAAGAAACATTCGTGATTACAATAATAATATTGGAGATCTAAGCCATTTATATAGGCTTGACTATTTTATTAATGGGGACGATTGTTATGATTACGATCATGAGATAATTGTGAACATAAAGGATGTGGATTTCCCTTACTTTTTTTCGCTAAAGTTAAGACAGTATACAGGTAATCTATTTGAGCTGAACAATTTTCTGAAATTTCAGCTAAAAAGGAGTTTTAAAAATAAAATAGTTGAGTACAAAGAATTTTTGAGTCTTCTGCTTTTGCAATATTCAGCTTTTTTCCCGGAAAGTATTAAAAAACTCATAATTGACTTTGAGAATTTAAAAAAGGAAAAATCAAAACCAATCAAATCCGAAAAACCTATTGATAAGTATAAAACGACAGAAAAGAATATACCGGAATCTAAGAAGATAACTCCGACTAGGTGGCAATACGCCTTGTTCTATGTATATATAATTTCATCGAAAGAGCATAAAAAACTCGGAGAAATAGCAAAATTAAAAAAGGATGCATTTGCAAAAATTGCTGGTGAACACAAATTAAGTCCAAAGGCTTTTGAACAACATTTTCGCTTTTATGATAATGAGAATAATAGAAATGGAAAAACAAAAAGTGAAAAACGTACATTTAAAACAATTAGAGATGATATTCAGTTTGTATTTAATAATATGTTGACTAATTACCCAAAGGCCTTGGCACTTGCACAAATAGATTTAAATCAAATAGTTACAAAAATGTAATACCCTGATTTCAACTTAAAATTAACCCTCGCGTAAATAGCACTATATCAGGCAGATAATAAAAAGTAATCCCATTACTTCAACAACGTAATCCCCTTCCTTCTGTTTAATCCACCCTGGTTCCATAAATTTGAGCATAGAAAATAGCTGACAAAATTATGGATGAAATTATTATTACCACCCCCGAGAAAATTAAGCAGATAGTTGAGAACTGCTTAATCGAATTTCATAATAAAAATATGAAGATAAGTACTCCCAATCCCGATACAGATTTTTTGAAAAGCATAAAAGATATTTCGAGATTCCTTGGTTGTTCGACAACTACGGCTCAAAAATTCAAAAATGAACATAAGAATATTTTTATACAAATAGGACGAAAGTTCCTCGTAAGAAAGAATGATGTTATTGAAGCTTTAAAAATATAACCCAGAGCATAATATTTAATTAATAACTAATAATCCAATATTATGAAAGGTGGAGGTAAAATTTATCCGAATAAAGGGGTCAAAATCGATCCCCGAGCGATTACGAGTGCCAGGATGCCGGAAAGTCTTAAAATTTATAGCGGGTATCTTATACGAGGTTATACATATCTTAAAAGTGAGGGCATAATGACCCGGAAGTATATTGAAAAAGAAGAAGCTAAGATTAAAGCCTTGCGTCCATTTACTTTGACAAATAACAAGTTTGAATCCTCTCATTGGTTTCTTTCGGAAACACATCTGGTTGAATTTTTCCGGACAAGTGAATACAATTACAAGGTTTATGCTTTAAAATTCATTCATCTTGAGGAGTCTAAATCCCCGTTTCGTAATTCCGGAATGTACCAATAGATAATTCTCAAACTTATTCTTCTTCTTAGTCGATGTGTAGCCTTCCCTAAATGCCATTATTGCTTCTTTAAATTTTGTAAATAAATTATTGTCTCGTCATAGAGGGATTTTCACATTTTCACATTTTCTTCATATCTTTGCAGTCTGTTATCGGGGCTGAATTGGCTTTGACAGCAGGTTAAACAGGTACGCAAGCATGCCGGGTGTTGAGTGTAGGCCCGTAAATCTGAATGCTCAAAACAATAATTGGCAATACTAATTATGCTCTCGCAGCTTAATTTTACTCAGTAAGATTAGCTTAATCCCGGCCCCAGGGGCTGAGGACGAGATGTTCCGCCGATGTTTACTCCTGGTTGGCAGTGGCATATGGAGCACCATCAAAACAGGGATAGTTGGTAAGAGGTTCCGGCTTACTGGCAAAATTAAGGAACTAAGGATTGGGTTTGTGGTCTTTCGCCAGCCCTGTCTCGAAAATCAAAGTTAGACTAAGCATGTAGAAACCGTATTGGTTTCCTGTTTGGACCGGGGTTCGACCCCCCGCGGCTCCACAACATTTTGAAAGTTCTTGAATTTCAATTTCTTACAGAGGTTAAATGTATGTTGAAATTCTTTTGGTGTATGTAGTCGTGTATCTGTTGAGTTTGAAGCGTGGGGACGCTCAAAACCGATAGATTATGAAACGACAGAAATTATTCAGACCGCCGTATCTATATGATGCAGGAGGTGACATTACAAAGCCCTGGTGGGTGGAATTTGGTTACAGGGATCCGAGGGACGGGGCAATGAAACGTAAGCGCGTTCAGGATGGATTTGCTGAACTCAAGACAAAAAAGGCGAGGTATGCCTATTCGGAAGAAGTGATAAAAAACCTGACGGCGAAGCTCCAGCGTGGATGGATCCCTCCGGATGATGATAAAAGAAACCAGATTGTTTATGTGGATGAACTTGAGTACCATCAGGCTGCTCAGGTCTATGGGCGCAAACGCAAAGCAAATAAGAACATAAGGTTTTATGCTTCGGAATATATTAACCTGATTAAGAACTCGAAAGCAAAAAAGACTTTTGAAAGCTACCGGGGGAAGATCCGGCTGTTTATTGCCTGGCTCGAAAAGGAAAAGTTGGCAGAAAATGACTTGTCAACAATTGACAATTCTGTTATTCTGAAGTTTTTTGATTACCTGATCATTGAAAAACATCTGGCCGGTCAGACCGTGGAAAAATACCAGGTAAACCTGAGTACCTTTTTTAAATTCCTGATCACACGAAAAGTCCTGGTGGAACAACCGGTGACCGGGATTGAAATTCCGGAGACGGATGAGGATTTCTCGGCCATGCCATTCCTGGATGATGATCTTAAACTTCTTTTACCTGTTATTAAACTGGAGGATCCACAACTGTATCTGGCAGCATTGCTTCAGTATTTTTGTTTTATCCGCCCGGGGGATGAGCTGCTGAAATTAAAGATTCAGCAGATTAATTTTACAACCCGTACTATTTTAATACCTAAAAACGTAGCAAAGAAGCGACGGGAGCGGAATATTGACATTCCATACCAGCTTTTTGATATTTTACTTCAGCACGGGATCCAGCAGTTCGGAAAGGAATTATTTTTAATCGGGCCAAATGGTCGCCCGGGAACCAGGGAAATAGGTTATAATACTTTAAGGGAAAGGTTTAACCGGTTTCGGGACCGGTTGGGGTTGACTCAGTCGTATAAATGGTATTCTTTCAAACATACCGGTGCAGGGAAATTACTGGAGAGTGGAGCGAGTATAGTGGAACTCATGAACCAGCTGGGGCATACTGATCTTGATTCTACCTACCGGTACATCCGGAGGCATTTCGGTGAGCGATCGGAACATGTGAGGAATAACTTTCCGGATCCTCCAGGAATGGAAAAGAAAACCAAAGCTATTAACTGGATGGGTGGAATGAATATGAACTAAAAAAGAGACGTTTCACAACGCCTCCTTCCGGAAAAATAAACAACTGAATCAGGTGCTTTAAAAATAAAAGCTTGTAAGATTGTCCAAACTTCTATTTTTTAAAACGGATAAAGACATTACTGGTTATGCTCGCAGCGGTATCTTCGGCAACCACGCTGGAGGAATATACCCACTGGGGAAACATAAACCGGCACAATAAGAACCGTTTGGATCCATCCTGATCACGACCGCGATCGCGATCAATAATAATATCAATATTCGTGTGGTAGTTATGATCCATCACCAGGGCAGAATCGTTAATTATTCTGAAAGAAGCATCGAAAAATTGGGTGTGGATAGGAGCCATGGAAACGAGCTTACAGGTATCGTTTAACTTATAAATAACCTGGTTGGATCCTGAACTCTGCATTAGTATGGAGTTGACTGATTCGACACTCCTGATTTTTTTATCCTGGGCTTTAATGATCTCATCGGCCCGGGCAAGTTTCTTTTCATAATCGTTCATGTAGATGCTATCCTGCTTAATTATTTTTTTGAAATCCCGCACGCTCAGTCGCAGCTCTTCAGCTTCAGTAACGGACCGCCCAAGATCATCTTTATATTCCTTTGTTTTGGCAAGCAGGTTGTGTTCGGCTACGATTCGGTTTTCTCTTTCGTGTTTTAAAAGGTAAAAAAATACTGCAGCAAGGATAATGCTACCCAGGGAAATTATGATGAGAAGTTTTTTCATATCAGGTGTTTTTGAATGGTTTGAACAACTAATTTTAAAGCATCCGCGTAATTCGGCCCGGTGGCGTATCCAGCTTTAGCGATTTCTTCAATAAACCTCAAAGGGTCTGATCTTACCTCAATAGCTTTGTCGTACCGGTTATATTTAAAGAAGAAATCCGCATGATCTGCAAAGCATTCCCCAGGAGAATTATACTTCCGGAAATAGTCCATTATTACATACTTGAAATACTTTTCCCCGTTTCTTATAACCGGGGTAATTGATAGTATTTCAGGAAATTTCAAATCTGGCCGTCTTGAATACTCGAATGTTTTTAAAAGCTGTTCGTTTCCGTTCACCCCGTCATTATCTTTTACTCCAAAGAACATCCATCCGGGTGAGGATTTATTCCATCCGCTCTCCCATGCAGCTTGTGCAAGTATCGCGAGCTTACTGATTCCAGTTTTATGCTGAGTTTGTTCAGCAAATGGCAAAAAAGCATCGACAAACTCAGAGGGTTTCAGCTTCTGACTCTGTTTGTACCTGAAACCGGATTTGCCCATTATCGTAACTTCGGGGATCGTGGCCATTATTTAACGAGTTTAAAAAATTCGAGTATCCCAAAATTTAAAATTAATGAAGCTAAAACAGCTGATACAACGGTCATAATTACCACTCTCCATTTTTTGTGTTTATCGCGTTCTTCTTTTATGACCTGAACTTTCCCGCAAAACAAATCTCTTTCATTCACTTTTATCTCTAATTTCGTAGTCCTATGATTCGCTATATCCTGCCGTTTGATAATTTGTTCCTGATTATCATTCACGTTTTCAAAATGTGCGTTCATTAATTTTGTTAGTCCTTCAAACTTTGAGTCAATAAGGATAAGGTCTTGTTTTGAGAATGACATGTTGCAGAGTTTAATTAGGTTCGATAATTCTATCTTTCATGATACTCCATTTCTCCTTGCTCTTATTATACCAATATTGGATTTTTGAAATAAATAAACCAAGTAAAAAAGATATTACCATTTTAGCCGGTAAGACCATTCCATCAGGGAAATTGATATATTTATTTATCCAATCCTGAAACCGGCGGGAATCAACAACAGCATTATCACTTGTAAGGATCGACATGAGTGCGAAAACCCATAAGATAGATTGAGTGAATTCCGGCCAATTATCTTTCCACCAGAATTTAAGGCTGGGGTTGCTTTTGTTTGACCTGTTGGCATACCTCGAAAGGAAGTAAATTAAAAGACCGGTAAATGCAAGGATCCAGTTCATTTCTGTTTTTCTTTCAAAATTGCAATCGCTTCTCAAAACAATAAAGGACAGTTCCTAATACAATTTTCATTTAGCGTGTTTGGATTGCTTAGTTGCTTCTTTTTTCTCCACTTCCACTTCCACTTCCTCTTTCTCTTCCTCTATCATGTATAGCACCCCATCCATTGCTTCAGGTGTCAGCCCTCTTGGTATCATGCTCCATGGTACCGTTACCGGCTTGAAGTCAGCTTCATCACTCAACACCTTTTTCGCTTCGTCGATCTGTTTTTTTCTTCCATCAATAGCTTCTTTGTATTTATCCTCCAACTTCTTGAGTTCTTTACTTGCCGGTGAGCTCTTATCGGAAATCCCGGGAATGGTATAAGACATTTGTTGGCTTCCGTTCACGTAACTAATCGTTTCGATAGGGTTCCCGTCCGCATCTTTTTTGGCGAATTTCACCAAAACCTCCTCACGATTCTTTATGTACTCGGTGTATTCTTCACTGAATTTCTCCATGTCTTTCAATGATTCAAGAATATTCTCCAGCTTTCTCTTGTTCAAGCTTACGGCCTGTACGAATTTGGCATGGAACATATACTCGTCCTTATTCTGCATGTCTTTGATCTCTGCAAAACTAGGTTGTTTAACGGCATTTAATCCGCCAATCATTCTTAAGCAATCTTTGTTTGTCATAATCTTTTGTGTTAGGTTAAAAAATTGATTTATTGAGTTTTTAAAATTTTCCAAATTTTTATTCTTATTCTATATAAATGAAACCTCCTACTGCCATTCCTGTAGGATTAGTAGTCCATGCTGGAGTTACAATTCTAATAGTTATAAGATCACCTGCTGTCACAGATAGTGACATAGAACTATTTAAAAAACTCATAAAAGCTGTCGAAGAGATTGTCGCAATAGCTTGAGATGATAATCCTCCTATACTTACATAAACAGTAAAACTTTCAGATGAAACAGTTCCTGTCAAGTAAACTCTTATATGAGCATATTTAACAGTCCCACTCTTTGGAATTGAAAGTGCTACAGTAGAATATGAATCAGTATTCATAAAATGAAGGATTCCTATATGATAACCTTGACTATCAACAGGGTTAGTTATACTATCCTGGAAACTCATAGTATAACCCTTATCAGTAATTAGAGATGAAGAAGCGCTCAAATTTCCACTAGCATCTGCTACAACTACTCTGGAACCTGTACCAGCTAAATTATTTAATTTCAGAATACCTGAAGTTCCTAACTCCATCCTGACAGCACCATTTGTAGCGAACATCAATGGAGTAGTAGCTTTACTTACCCCAATTATGGCTTTATCATTATTAGCACCAAATACTAGAGCAGAACCTTTTGCCATAGCTTCTCCATAAAGACTACCTGTATTTCCAGTTCCATAATTATACATACCCATAGATGAGCCAGAATTATCAGTATATGTTAATAATATACTTCTGGTTGCTGTTCCTGCAGTATCTAAATTCTGAATTTGAAATATCACATCCCCATTTTTAGATTTAGTTACAGCTAAATCTCTACCACTAGGATTACTCCCTATATAAACAGCTGCATCACTTATAGCCAATCCTAAAACTCCACCTGCAGCGATTCCTACAGTATTAGCACTTAAATTATATATTCCTGTATCTGGGTCTGCTCTAAATGATATACCTGGGGCTGTCGCAGAACCTGATTGAAATAATACCCTGCCATAATCGGTAGTTCCATTATTTCCTATGAATATATTTCCCTGAAGACTTGCATCATACCCTCCTCCTCCATAAATATAAATATTTCCTGCAGCAGCATAACCAGCAGAAGATGTACCTCCTATACCTGATACCAAATATAAAGCTCCTCCTGCTCCTCCAGTACCTGATGCATTAGCTCCTCCTGCTCCTCCAGTGAGACTAACATTACCTCCTATACTTGCTATATATCCTTTTTGTCCAACTATAGAGAATCCGTAAGTTATACTTGTGGAATCCTGCATAGAAATTGCACGGTCAGCTCCTGTATTTAATCTTAGGTTACCTGATAACCCTAATATTGACCCATCAAATGTTAAACTACTTTCTGCATTTAAAACATCATTAGTTTCTGTAGAAGTTACTAATCTATTATCACTTTGATTTGTTACTGATACTGCAGAGGCTGTATAAGCTTCCCATGCAGTAGCTCCTGAATTTAATCTGATTGATTGATTAGCGGCTACTGATAAGGCTACTAATGTATTTGCTGAATTAGCAACAAATATACTCTTCTCTGCTATTGTAAGAGGCATTGTTAGAGTACTCCATGCAGGAATACTCGTGGCTCCTGCTGACCTTAATAAAGTACCTGCTGCTCCTAAAGCTAATTCTTGTATAGCGGTAGTGGTTGCATTAGAATAAAACATTCTCCATGCAGTGGCTGAATGAGTCGTAATAGCATGAGATGATACTGCAGAATGAGTATGAGAAGTAATATCTCCTGTTAATACATATTCTACCGTTGCCTTGTATAATACATATGTCCCAGGAGGGGTAGCCCAAGTGCCATCTGCTCTTAGAAAATTCGTTGTTCCAGCACCTAATTTAGGTAAATAACCATGAGATGTAATAGAAGCATCCCCTGTTACAATATCAGTGAATGTTATAGTAGACTCAGCCTGAGTATGCCCAACAGCAGAAATACCTGCATCAGCTAAAGTCTCCCAAGCAAATGTACCAGCAGTTGCTCCTGCTTGAAGTATCTTATTATCACTTGTAGTTCCTGTAGCTGTCACATGGAGACTACCATCAGAAGTAGGGTGGGCATAGTTATTTGCTCCTGTAGCAATACCATCCAACTTTGTCTTGTCAGCACCTGTCATTAATCCGGAGTTCCCTGCAGCAACTACATTGGCAATTACATCACTTCCTCCGGTGACATGAGAAGAAGCATGAGCAGTAGGAGTTCTTGCATCAGAAAGTCTACTATCATTACCTGCAACTGCATCAGCAGCACCAGAACCAATAATAGGAGCAAAAGTCGTTGGTTTGCTTGTAACATCCCCCCATGCAGGAACCCAGGTATCTGCTCTATAGGATAATGCAGGTATATCAGAAGCTACCAATAATCTAAATGTAGGTATACCTGCTGAAGCATTAGGAGCAGCTAATACATATTTTGCAGTCTTTGATGAATAAGTACCATCATTAGCAATATCTCCATGGGCATGAGAAATAGGAGCATACTTATTAGATAATAATGTACTACCTTCTGTGATAGTTCCTGTGAATCTAGCATTACCACTGTCAAAATGATAATTACCATTAACAAATGCAGTGATCGAACTATTGATCTCTGTATTAATAACTGTAGAAGTCTGCGTATTATAATACTCGACAAGTGTTAATTCTTCTGTAGCAGAAGAATTAATATAACCTTCAAAATCAATACGTTCTAATCTTTGAGCAGCATAAGGAAGCTCATAAGCAATATACTTAACAGAATTATATAAAACAGTCACCAAACGCCCAACAGTTGATCCTGTACTGTAATGAACTCCATAATCAGTATTGTAGCCAGACCCAGTATTTATTTCTGCAACTTCTATACGTTTACCTGAACTAACTGATCCCCTATCCATAAATATTCTACCAACACAATAATTGTTAGCAAGCAAGGTTCCGTTATAGGCAGCATGGAGTAAAATAACAACTTTTCTATAATCAACATGAGTTCCTATATATTTTATCTTCCACTTATTAGTGGATGGTGTAATACTAACATCTCCTGTAAATACTGGAGATGCTGTAGATGCAAGAGCTACATCATTATAATTAACTCCTGATGTAGTAACTTCTAATCTATTTGTATTGGCATACAATCTGATAGATGCACCTGTATCTAATAACTGAATACCTCCTCTTTTTGTTCCTCCTGATGTTCCTGTCAATAACCAAGTAGCTCCTCCAGTAGTTCCCATTATGGTATTTAAACCAGTCATACCATGAACACCCCATGATCCTGAATATCCAGGAACATTGACTCCTCCATCATGATCAAACCATATTAAACTTCTTGTCCAAGTATTATTATCATACTGAGATGATAAATACAAAGAAGCTGTAGCTTGAGTCCAATAGTACTTTCTCTTATTTGTTGTACCAGCATCATAATAATGTTGAAGTTGATACAAACCATTCAAAGTTGCAGCTACAGAACCCCAATTAGAAACTCCTCCTGCAGTTAAGGTTGTAGTATTAGTTTCGCCTGTAACTGTTACTCCTACGTTAGATGTAATTAATTTAATAACACCATTGTAATATAAATTCAATCCTGCATTCTTATTATGCAAAAGAATCCATTTACTATTGACATCATCATAAATACCACATTGCGTTTCGCTTCCCATAAAACCCCATAAACCTGTATCACTGAACTTGGCTTGTACTCCTGCCCAAGCATTTGTACCTAACCTATTTGTCTCAAGTAATCCAGGTCTATCACCTGAACTTTTCAAAATTATTCCCTGGATATCTAATGTTCCTGTCACAGCAAGATTACTAGGAAATGATACATTCTTTAAACTGTCTACAGAATATACATATCTCTTACCTGCGGGATATCCTCCCCACCATTGTATTTTATATAAAGAAATTACATTTGAAGCATGAGTCCAATTAGGGGTGAAATTAACTCTTACCTCATGGTAATGTGTCCCAAGTACAGCAGTAGGATTCCAAGGTATAGTTGAAAATGGTAGATACATATGACCAGGCCATGATGATATAGTAGTTGTAGAACCCGTGTGTTGTGTCCATGCACCACTATCATGTTTTTTCCAAATCTGAACTTGTGAATTATTCCCAGATGAACTCCAATACATATACAGAGCATTTAGGTATACATATGAAGTTGATCTTATAGTAATTCTATATTGAACTGTTCCATAAGGAATTTGTATTCCTGATGAGGTATCTCCACCCAAAAAAGCCCTCTTATCAGAATCAGCTATTGTTGCAGTTATATCTGTCCATGTAGTCCCATTATAAGTTTCAAACGTTAGTTTTGTTATATCATAGAAGTCCGTTTTATTACTAAACTGCTCTTGAAATAAAGCCATTTCAGCAATCGTTGGAGAACCTAAATTATTACTTGGTACACCATCGGGATTCACAATTAATGAACGCATAGATATTGATCCTGTCTGAATTTCAGTTTCAGTATAATATCTATCATCATGAGTATGACTAGTAAGTGAATACCCTGAAAGGTTTTGATCTCCCGTATTACTTCCAGACACAGAAGCATTTGCTCCAATAGTCAAAGCATTGGTACTCCAGGCAAACACACCAGCAGTGGCTCCTGCCTGTAATACCTTACCTTCGCTGGTAGTAGATGTAGCCGTTACATGTAGACTACCATCAGAAGTAGGATGGACATAGTTATTTGCTCCTGTAGCAATACCATCTAACTTTGTCTTATCAGCACCTATCATTAATCCGGAGTTCCCTGCAGCAACTACATTGGAAATTACATCGCTTCCTCCGGTGACATGAGAAGAAGCATGGGCAGTAGGTGTTCTGGCATCAGATAATCTTGAATCATTCCCTTGACAAAATGTACCAGATCCTGTTCCAAAACTTCCTGCTTGAAGAATTCCAGCAGTACCCGTAATAATTGGAATATTAGCTGTTGTACCAATTAAACCTGCATTGGTAATGTTCCCATGAGCATGTGAGGTTGGGGTACGGGCATCAGAAAGTCGTGAATCTCCTTCCAATATTACAGCAGCAGAACTCCACGCAATATCAGTAGCAGTCGCTACTAAAGCTTTACCTGTAGGCGTAACAGGAAATGAAAGTATCTGCCATTTAGGTGAAGCTAATTGCCCAGTTATAATACCTCCACGAGTTACTGTAGCTGCTGTAGTGTCTCCATGAGTTGCAGATAATAAGTTATGGGCAGTTACAGAAGTAAGGTAGGTTTCGTTCTTAAATTCCCATGCCGTTCCTGTGTACCTTAGGTAGCCTGTAGATTTGGTAATTGCGGGTTCATAAATCCCAGAGTGGTCATGGTCGCTCCTTGCTACTGTGTTTGCAGAACCATTACCTCCATAACTTACTGACAATGTTTTTGCAGAGAAAGCATTATATGTTGTTCCCGAGTTAAGTACTAATCCATTACTAATTGTTAAATCTGAAGTCTGTACAGATCCTGTATTACCATTTACAGATGATACTGCATCTGTATTATCTACTTTTCTCCATACAGTACCGTCAAAAATAGCCCAATCTCCAACCTGCCAATCAGTAATACCATCCAAATTAGTTGTACCTGATACAGACACTATATAATAATGTCCTTTAGTACCTGCAGAAGAAACTAAAGCAGGTGAGTTTGTAGCAGCATTCCATACACTTTGGAATATAGCTCCTCCAAGCATAGCAGTAATCTGATTCTGTACTTTTCCAAATGCCTCTAATATAGTATCTGTAGCTATAACTGTACCTCCAGCTATATTTAATCCTGTAAGAACTGTAGCTCTTACATCATTGCCTAAATTACCCCATACAGGTACAGCAGATGCTCCTGCCGATTTAAAATAATCACCTGCAGTACTGCTAAAGGCAAGTTCTTGCACGCTTGTAGCATTTGAATAAAACATTCGCCAAGCTGTGGCTGAATGGGAATCTAATGTATGAGCAGCTGCCGGAAATGCAGTCCTGCTGTCTATACCGCTTCGGGACGCGGTTGTAAGTACTCCCGATGGACCAGTGATCACTACCTGATCTGCTGTTGCACCTATTGCACCGGCGTTGGTTATGTTACCATGCATGTGATCAGCAGTAGCGACATTTGAAAGGATATCACTTTTTATGGCCCCGTAACTAATTTGCTTCCATTCTTCAACAAATGGCATCTGTACGGGGAAAAGCAATGAATCATCTAAGGTAGCAGTCGGGAACTCTACAAGCCTAGGCGCTAAAAAAAAAAGTTCCTCTTCCGGACTGATTATTTCAACCTCGGTTGGAAGCGTCTCGGCCCGGGGGAAATTCAGGAATTTGGTTTGCCTCGATAAGGCGAAGTTGAAAACGTAGTAAAAGGATGATGAATCCAATGGATCAACCTTTGCCTCAGGTTTACTGATGGTTACTGATTTCAATCCATCGGGAGTAACAAGGTACCTCAGGGTTGAATTCAAAAATTCGTTAAGCCAGGATCTTTCTCTCGCGGAAGTGAAATAGCCGGTATTTTTTAAAAACACCTGGCCATACTCAACATCGTAGTCTGAAGTATCTTCATCAATCAGCACGCTCGATATATCGAACTGGTTGTTTTCTTCCTTATTCCCTGACAGACGGACCGTATCGATACCTCCCAGGGTATTTTCAAAAACGAAAAGATCGTCGAACTCAAAATAATCAGCCATTAACACGTATCGCTGAATAAATGATAATCGTGGAAAGAAAGTATAAGTTACTGCAGAACGAGGGGTTATTGAAAAAGCAACAGTAACATCCAATACAGTATCACTTGTAATCGTTGCAATTGTTCTAACTCCTTCACCTGCTACAGTAATAGTGTCCCCTACCTTAAAAGTATTTGTAAATTGTGTTCCTACACCAGTTAAGGTAGTAGAACTACCAGGAGTAGAAACTGTTCCAGGTCCTACTGTCGCTACACCTTCGGTCCATATATCAAAATAAACCGGCTGGGCCGTTGTGAATAATCCGGAGAGATACTGAAAGTTCACATTAAGGCTGTAGAATTTTCCTGCAGTAAGTACAGTGAGATTAATCGTTTCCGGATCGTGTCCGTTAAAGTAAGCTTTTAGCCTTACAGTTACAGCCTCCACCGCAAAATATGACAGCCATTCCGGATCGGTGTATTTAACTCTTTTTTGTTGTGGCTGCCAGGTAAGCCAGTTGGCTTTTAAAAATACCGTGGGATCGATAGTGGCATCGACTCCGCCGGCGACCACCAGGCAGTTGGTTGGAACACTGTCGACTTCGAAGGTGAAGGTTTTATATGCATCCACCTGTTCGAAGACATTCGCGGTAGGTATGACTGTTTTGAGAAGGGAAGGGAGGATGTCGCGAAGACGGATGGTAACCAGACTATCAATTGGGGTATAGTTTTCTTCCAGTAACATATCCGTGCCCACCTTAATTTTAAAATTAACAGTTATGGCTGATGATAATATGACATCTTTTATATTGCCTGCTACTGAAAGTGAATCTGGAAATTGAATAACGGTTGCCATTTTTTATTTGGTTATCAACACAAAAAAAAGATATTAGCTTTTTTTATGAAAGGACAGTTTATTATGATTCCACTAACTTTACCCTGGCAAGCGAAATCGATTTTTTCTTCAGGATGACTTCAATTTTTTCTACGAAGTAATTCATGCCCCGGACATGATATTTTTTTTCGTAATTAATATTCTTCAGGTCCAACTCGGTTAAAAGGAAGTTGCCTTTTAAAATATGCTTGTCTTTTTCTACATAGGCTTTGTACCCGGAATGAAATTTCGCGATCAGTCCATCGGGTCCTTCCCATGCCAGGGAATAATTACCAACTTTATTTCCGGCCATATCGCGTACATATGGAGTGAGCAATGGATATCTTGAAATATAGCCTGCCGGCGATGTTTCAGTTACTTTTTGGATCAGGTTATAATAACCTCTGTTAAAGGCCAGGTAAGGAGCAGAATCATTTTTATAACGATCTCCCGCTCCCGGAAATTCAGGTATATACCAGTTACCGCGGATTATGTTCGAGTTCAGCCACCAGTACTCGTCAACTTTCATTGAAATAGGTTTAGATGCAGAATTCATATTAAATGATTCTACATCATCATCAGCTTGAGAAGTATTGCCACCAAGATTAGAAGATAATAGTTTATAGCTGGATTCATCCACCTTTTCATATATCTCACCCGTTGTTGATATCTGATAGATCCCTGGGGCAGTAGTGCCAAGAAGTAATTCGTCTATACTATCCAAAAGGGGATGGTATTCGTCTTCACTTCCAGTAATTTCTGACTGATAACCATAATCATATCTTTTCCCCTTTTCTATGCTTATGTTTGGTGAGCCAACTAATTTATCACTCCAATCAATAATGTCTGTACTCTCGAGAATGGACTGATTGTGGATAATATCAACTTTACCGTCTGATCTTGGTATTAACGAACAGCAAAACATTTTCAGGATATCTTTTAAAAAATTGTTGAAGGCGTATTTATTAAAAAAGGAATTCAGATACATATAATTATCTGCTGTACCGGAAGGATTGTCAATGAGAATACCCTGATAATGGCTCATAATGTAATCAGAATACATTTTGTGATACGTGGTAAGCATGCATAAGGTTTTCAGTTCAGAATTGTCCGAGAAGAAGTTCACATTTAAAGCATCCCCAAATACCTTCGCGAACAAATAGTGTATATAGGGTTGTGGATAAATTACTCCATGTACAGGCTCGGCTGCATCGGTAAATAAATATGAACCATTACTCACGTTCCACATATTCAGGTATAGCTTTGTAGCATTGTAATTACCAAATGAAGCTGATTCACCATACCACTGTTCATTTTGGATGCGCACCGGGCAAGCCGCGAATTTTATACCTATATCCTTTGAGTTGGCGTCTATAGTATTCTTGTACAGGTTTGCCCATCCCGTATCGAAATCAGGATTCAACCTGCTACCTGAGCCAAAACTGTAAAAGAAATCAACCACGGCGGATAGTCCATTCATCATTTTTTTCACCAGGTCGTTCGCCAGTACTCCCAGGTAACTCGTGCTTAATGTTTTTTCGACTTCCGTAAGGGTAAGACTTCCCTGAGAAAATGTTATACCGTTAAATCTGATAAAACTTGAAATAGCATCCCATGATCCAATTGAAGCAAGCCGTTTTGGGTGCTTAAACTTACGCATGTTGGTAGAAGTAGCCGGTAAGTTAAAAGGTATGGAGTAAGTGAAAGGAATACGGTCCTGAGAAAGAAAAGGATTCTCGAAGGTCAGATTGACTTCAATTTCATCTGGTAGATCGAGTCGTTCGTTTTCGCTGTAAAATTCGAGCATGATTATAGGCTTGCGTTGTTTCTTATGGTATCGACTTTTTCTTTATATTCTTCAAATTCACGGTATATTAATTTGGCTTTGATGCCTTTTTTTAATTCCGCATTAAGTTCTTTAATGGCTTGAAGCAGTTCTGCATCTTTCTGGTAAATTATATCTTTTGATGTATTAACTGTTGAATTTGAAATGGTATTTGATGAAGCTGATGATTCATAACCACCCGCCCGGCGACCTATTGCGCCCAGGATGGCAGCCAGATTAATAGTTGCTATAGAACCATTTCTCTGGGCAATATCGATAATATCGAGGATGGGTTTTACGGTTGGGTTCCGGACGGCCCGGGCATTGGCCACAAACTCGTTGGCATGGACATAATCGACTACCTGGTCGTCGGAGGAGTACTGGGAGGTGAAGCCGCCGGATTTTTTGCCTTTTTTTACAAAACTACTAACTGCCTGGGCTGTAATAAGTGCAGTTTGTGCAATTCCCATTCCTGTATTTATACTAACCCAGGGTTGTCCAAATGTTAATGGAGATGCAGCTATGGCTTTTGCATTTGCTTTTGCAATATTGATCCAGACTTCACCTATGGCTAAGGCTTTACCAAATAGAAATAATGCTTTACCAAGAGAGGACTCCTGATCTACAATTCCTGAAAGCTGATCGATGTATGATTGAGCCGTACCGATCCTTTTTTCCTTGAGGAAGAATTCGGCATCGATCTGATCGCTTTTTACCTGGTATAGTTTAGCATTGTATTGTTTTTCTGCCGCTAATAATGCAGATTGATTTTCCTTTGCAAGCGCTTTCTCCTGATCAAATTGGACTTTAATGAGTTCTATTCTGGAATCAAAGAATTCTTTTTGTTGATCGAGTGTAGCAAAATTAGGATCTATGAGAGTTGCAGCATCAACGTTGTTTTGTGCTTCATCCATTTTAGCCTTCTCAAGTTCCTTCTGAGCTTTAAGGAGGAGATCCTTCGTTATTTTATCAGAGGCAATTTCCTTTTCGAGGGCATTGTTTACTGTATCTTCATACTCTTTACTCCCTACCTTATATATCTTCAATTTATCATTAAGGAAGTTTAACTCAGCTAACAAAAGGTCAGCATTATACTGATCTTCTGTTATTTTGCCCTCCAGGTAATTCTTCTTTATTATTGACTGCTTTTGTGAATAGGCAGTTTCCAGAGCTTCAATTTCTTTTTTAATTTGATCTTTACTCTTATCATCTCCTGAATCGCTACCTCCACCCGATCCACTACTTCCACCTGGCTTTTTTTCCTTTTTTGTTTCAATAATCTGTTCTTCAATTCCTAAGATTTCTCGTAAAGCATCGATGCGGGCTGTAAAATCCTGTGCTTTACCTGTTGCATCATTTAAGCTGTTTTGAGCCCTCGTTAAGCCAATTACATAACTTTCAAGTGCTGACAGATTCCTGGCTTCTGCATTCCGGGCATCATTTGCAACTCCCTGTATTACAATTACTGACCCTCTGGCTTTTTCTTGTAATATTTCAAAGGTTTTTGCAATTTTATTTTCAAAGGTGTCATTTGACAAGGCGATATCTTCATCGGTTTTCTTGATGATATCGGATATCAAAAGCTGAAAATTACCTACCGATTCCTTGTATCTTGCAACCTTTGTAGCATACTTCTTTTCGTCGTCAGATAGATTTTCAAGAAGTATTCTGTTCGAAAGTTCCTCATTATACCCATGCAGATTTTTCTTTAAAGTCTCATAGTTCAAATTTTCGGCATCGAGACCACTTATTATATCCGGATTTATTGTTTTTAGCTCATCCAGGATTCTTTTACGCCGGGCCAGGGAAGTATTTGAATTCGTTAACTCTATTGCCAACCGGTTTACTTCGATTCCTTCTTTCCGAAGCGATTCTGCAGGAGAATCGCTTATCATTTTCGCGAATGCAGAGGCCATTGATCCGGCAAGTTTATAAGCTTTTACCATGGCGGGGGTGAGACTTTGACCAAGCTGAATGGAAGCTAAGGCGAATTCATTCTTTGCCTGGGTCATACTGGCTTTGGCATTGTCGGTATTTTTTGAAGCCTGCTCCATGGCAACATTGGTTCCGGTGACAGCCTTGGTGAGCTGATCGTATTTTTCGATATTCTGAAGAAGTATATTCCCTGCAGTAATATTTTCGGTACCGAATATTTTTTGCTTTAATGCATCTCTTTCAAGTTCTGATCCTTGCTGGTTTAGTTTAGTGTTAACTTCAATAAGAGCATCACGCAAATTGAACTGGCCACTTGCATATCCAACACCTGCGTCTTTCATTTTTAGTAAGGCCCCACGGAGCTTGGTTCCTGCTTCGGCTCCTAATAATTGTTTTTCGGCCAGAATTTCTAAACTTGCCACCGTTTGCTCCAGGCTCATATTTGAGTCTGATGCCACAGTACCTACATTTTTCATTGATTCGGTAAGGCTATCCACTTCAGCACTTCCCTCGAGTGATCCTGCAGCAATGGCATTGATTACCCGGCTGGTTTCTGATGCATCCAGATCGAACTGATTCATAACAGAAGCTACGGCAGCAATGGCAGGTTCGAGTTCTATTTTAGCTGCTTCAGCAAGGATGAGCGCTGACTCGGTTACTTCAGCGAGGGCTTCTTTGTTTTTTAGTAACTCCGGACGAGCAGATCCCATCTTTGTGAATGCATCAACAATTTCTTCTGCTGACTGTGTAATTACGATTCCATCCTCACGGGTAGCCGTTGAGAATTCCTTGGCTTTTTCGGTTAACCACTGCAGGTTTTCACCTTCCAACTGGGTAATAGCAGAAAGGTTACTTACTCTCGACTCGAATGAGGTAAATTTATCGATAGCTGCCTGACCAATTCGTTTTAATCCATATAAAATTGCTGCAAAACCAAAAGCAGGTAACAACCCTCCGGCAATTTTATTCATTTTGGTCATAAAGCCGGCTGTATGCCCAACCTGGCTCTGTACTTTTTTAAACTGGCGTTCGGTGGCAATGAGTTCATTATTGAGTTTATTCCACTGTGCAGGATCAGCAGATTTATTCATGTTTGAAAGTTCCCGGCGAAGATCGGTGGCCCGGGATCTCAATTGTTTTGAACTGAGTTCTGTAAGCCCAATGGTTTTGCGCAGGGCGTCCATCTGGGATCTGTTTTCTTTGATAATCGTATTATTATCCTTGATTTTGGCCGTGAGCTGCTTGTACTCGTTCTCTGACTCTTTTCCCAGGGCTTTTAGTTTAGCCTGTGAAATACGAAGGCGTTCGTTCTCGTTGGTCAGGCTGGAAGTGTGCTGAGTCAGTTTGATAAGGCTTGCCTGGGCTTCATTGCTGCCAATCTGAACTTCTGCAGAGATAATATCTTTTTTCAGGCTCATTGCTGTAATGTATTTTTATAGGATTCGCGGATCGCGTTGAATATGTCCCTTTGAACCGTTGTCGACAAACCATACCGGAGGGTACCGAAAACATAGCCGTACACATAACCCCAAAGAGGTTTATTGTATACCGGTCCGTAAAGTTTCTTTTTCCCGTATTTCGTAGCTTTCATATCGAGGAAACGAAGGTCAATCAGGTAATCAAGATCGAGAGTGGCTGATCCCTGTGTGCCGGAGACTTTGAAAGCTTGATTTTTAAGGCTTTTACCGATATGACCGGTGCGCTGATTATAATAGGTATATACCCTTGCTGCCTGTTCGTTTAAGATTTTAGGCGCAGCGTTTTGAAGTACCCGGGATACGAATTCCTGGTAAAGCATGCCTTTACTATACTTATCGGAGATCATGATGCAAAGAAATTGCAGCATGAGTGGAATGGAAAGGACAAATTAAAACTTACGGATGAGCATCCATTTAAGTTGGAAGGTCAACTTTCCTGGATCCGGAGTATATTTATATCCGAGACCGGTCATAAATTCGAAGATGGAATTGGGGTCAATTTGTAAGGATGGATCAAACTGATTCAATGCTTCGACAATTTCATCGGTACTAAACATATCGGTAGCCTGGTCGATGGATTCGGTTGGGGAATACCATTTCTGAAATTTTTCTAAAATCTCTTGAGGTGATTTTTGTGCAGTATCCATTTTTGGCGAATAAGGATCCCGGCAGCGGGTCGCCAAACCACTTCATTGGTTCACACCGCTGAAGGTGCTGCCGGGACTTTTATTTCCCTCTTCAGCGGTTTGAACGAAATGGTTTGGCTGTGTAAAAGTATGAAATTGAAATGAAATAATTAAAATAAAATGAAGAAACGGGGGCGGGTAATTTATATTGTAATATATACTATTTACAATTACTCAATTTCATAAGGCAACTTAATTTCATTATGACTTAATAAAGTTCTCAAGGATGTCACCGTCTTATGAAACTTCTTAGTTTCATCAACAGCTTGTTTTTTATTTGTTGGTATTGGGATTAAAAATTCATTATCCCATATATCTTTTTTCAATTCTGGTTGACTTGCGGTTTGAGATAAATAATATATCTGTTTTCTGCAGTATTCACTTCTAAGAGTATACCAAAGAAGAAAACCTTCTTCTTCGTTTCTAGGTGTTATAACAAGAAAACCACTTGTACAAATAGCACCATCAAATTCTGATGGAACAATAACAACCGTACCACGAGAACTAATATTCAGTGCCATGAGAATATCTCCTTTATGTACTAAATATTGACCCCTCGATGGTAAATCATCTAATGTACCTGATATATGATTAAGGATAAGACCATATTCAGTAACATAACTTATTTCTATATACTTAAATATTTTTCCAGAATCAATTATTATTTGTCGATCTTCCTTTTGTATTTTTTCTCTCAATCTAAAATCCGAACCAGTTTTTAAAATGACTTCCCCTTTGGCGGCCTTTAATTTTAGTTGTTCTTTTACTTTTTTTAATTCAGGAGAATAATAATATGCATCAAGTCTTTCCACAAGGATATTTTTTGGAGAAACTAGCCATGCTTGCTCTGGACATTCTAAATTTTCATTTTCATTATTATTGTCTTTATAAATTGGTTGTATTTTTCCTGTTCGTCTCCATTCAACATAAGTCGTAAAAATATCAGAAAGATTATTTTTTTCAAATGTGTCATTTAAAGCATTGTCGTGTCCAATATTATTAGAGATAGACATAAACACATGTCCCTGTTCTTCAGTATTATCTATTTTTTTTCGTGCATGAAGTATAGAGGTTTTTATATTTGCTCTTTCCTTAAAAAAGGCATTAAAAGGTAAAGAATGTAACCCTATAATAATAAAATTATCTAATAGCCATTGTCGAATATCTTGGCATGTACTACCATTCAAAATTGTATCATCAAATACAATTAGCATTTCACCACCCTTCTTCAATAATTCAAGGTATCTACTTAAAAATAAAATGTTTGATTTTGCAGAAGCCATGTTTTTTGACAAATCTCTTTGCCTTAATATTCGTTCTTCTATCTCATTAGAATGTTTATATGACATGCTAAAAGGAGGGTTACTTAACACTAAATCAAAAGATTCAGGTAATACTTTTTGCGAATGTTCTTTTACTTCGATTTTTTGCTCGTCTATCATATCATCTTCTACCGTAGGATCATTATCCAAGCCATCTCCACAAAATATATGACTGCCGCCATCACCATGAAGGTACATATTTATTCGTGCAACCCTAGCAACTTTTTGATTTGCCTCGATTCCAAACAAACACTCATTACAAATTTTATCCTTTATTATACTCTTTTCAGCAACATTAAATCTTGTGTCATCACGCAAACCAGAGATCAGATAAGCCATGACTTCAATTAGAAATCCAGCTGTTCCCGAACAAGCATCAATTGTTTTCGGAGGTGTTAAAACATTAAAATCACTTCTTTGAAGTGCAATTCGCGTCATAAAATCTACTACAGGACGAGGAGTGAAGTATTGCCCTAATTCTTTACCACGAACTGCTGCATTTAAAAATACTTCAAACATCCGACCATTTAAATCTTCATCTATGGAACTTAAATTTACTGTTTGAAATGTTTTAATTAATTCTTTACAGGTAGAAGCTTGCAATTCAAGTGTTTCGTCTTTATCATAAATACGCTTCTTTTTATCTCGTACTATTGCAGATTCAAGATCTGTATGTAATTGTCTAAATAAGATGTCTCGAACAGGATGTACAGATGTTTTACTTTGTGCTTCAAGCCAATCCAAAGTCAGTGGCATGGTGTAAACAGGCGTTGAAGGAAGCAATTCTTCTCTCTTTTTATCTTCCCTAATTTTGATAAAAATAAATTTGCAAAATTCAAAAAACGCATCAGCAGGTGCCATCTTTTGCTTTTTCCAAATCATATTATGACAATCTTCAAAAATCTTATTTAATTTATCAGGTGAAACTACTTCAAATGCTAATCCACCAGATCCAACTTCATTAGCAGTCTTAAACTTAATGTAAGATCGCAAATTGACATATGGAGGAGCACCACTCGCAAAATCTGATAATTGTAAAGTAACTATTGGTACAATACTATCGTACCTGTATAGTGAGGTTATATGCCCATTACTAATTAATAGCCACTGTATTTTTTTATCATTTGATTTATCTCTGTTATAACTAAGTGCATAACTAGCAGTTTGTCCCCATGCCTTTTGTATACTAATCTTAGGGTCTTTTGCTTCAACCGCAACTTTAGCAGCTCCATTACTTCCAAATAATAGGAAATCAGCACATACTTTTGAAGTCTTTGTACCACTATTTATTATTAACGATTCTAATCTTTGTTTCGGGATTATTGATTTATAAGGATACCCTAAATCATTAAAAAGTTTAGCTAATAGTCGTACTTCTACCATTGATTCAGTTTTCAATTCCTTTTCACTCAACTTGAATAATGTACTGTATTGCATAGATTCCAATATTGGAAATATTTTTTTGTGAAATTAATTTTAATATTGCTGTTTGTCAAATTTATTTTGACATCGACTTTTTTGTTTATGCACAAAATGTTCATTAGTTTTTAATAAAGAACATTTGAATTAAATCGAGTTAAATATTTCAATAAAATGAATGTGGTAATAACTTTTTCTGAAGAAGATGCAAATTGAGCTAAATAATATCAATTCCCGACTTCGAAAAAGTCATAGAGAATCCAGTGGCATTTGCCAGTTCCCGGGCATACCAGGGATTGATTTGATGTGGAAGGCTTAATTGCTTTACAAATGGGCTGCATTTGGAATCTGCCAGCATAACTTCCCTGAGTTTACGCATGGTGTTCAGGAGCTGATCCTGGATGAGAAGGATTTCGGCCATGTCGTATTCCTCTGGCTTAAGTTTCTGGGCAATAATGATTCCCAATTCGAATGCATCATTATTTCGTTTCACGCTGTCAATGGAACTGGAGAGCTGGCCGTAATCCAATAACATAAATATTCCCTTGGTATCTTCAATTTCGGCCTTGAGTTTGTCCTCATTGCTGCTGAATAGAAAATTCAGGATTTCCGGAATCAGAGAATTCGGATCAATATTGTTCGCCTCTGCTTTCAGAGCATCATACCCAAGGACCGCTGTACTTCCTACACGGAACATGCTGCTGATGACCCCGGCCAGTAGCGGAAATTTCGCGAAGTAGATAAATGCTTCCTTCAGAAGCGATGGATGCAGGGCAATGCTCATAAAATCTCGTTTATTTTATTTAACGACAGGCCGGTTTGTTCGGAAATCTTATCGATGGAAAGCCCTGATTTATGGAGACCGGTCACGTTCGAGATGAGCTCGGTGTACATCAGTTCAAAGAACTTCACCAGGTTGCTGTTATCAACATCCGTGTAACCGGCTTTAATAAGGGAATGAGCCACAGCTCCTAATCCGAGATTGTGCTTTGGTTTCTTTTTTGAAGGTTCAGGATCATTAAACAGCAGGGCATACTTGGTTTTGGTGAACAGGTAAGCCTGAATGGCATTGAAATTTATGTAAATTCCTTTTTTTGTGCGGGTATCAAGCCATGAGAATTCCTTCGACATTCTGGCTGCTTCCTGGGAATCGTATTTTTTACAATACAGAATAGCTGCAAGAAGGTCCAGAAGGCTTTCTTTTCCGGTTTCCTGGATCTCACCGGCTACAGTTTGAGCATCAATAAACTGGGCTGCGGTTAAAGATGTAATCAGGATGTTATCCTGAACATCGAACGAATATCCATTTAGAACATGCCTTCTCCTGCCAATATGGGGGATCAGGTTTTTGCAGAAGACCAGGTCAATGGTTACTTCTTTTTTTGCAGTTAATGCCCAGCGTACTTCAGGAGTCTGCTCAAGATCCTGAGGAAGGCTCCTCGATAATTGTTCCCGGAGTTTGAGTTTTGAAAAGGTTTTCTGATTCTCATAATGAATCTGAAACATGAATGATATCTCCCTGGAGATACGGCTTATATTTTCTGCCTGTTGGATCGCTTTGTCCGGATCCGGATGCAACCGGGTGCGAAGACCGGTAAGCAGGAAAAAGACCATCTGCTTGAGTTCTGTCATACTCATTTTCCCGGACATGAATAGAATAATGTAGTCCAGTACTGCCAGATATTCAAAGGAAGATAGCTCTTCCCATGTGTTTTTTACCTGGTGCGAATTTCCGTTGTCAAATTTGAGTGTTATCATGGCATGTAAAATTTATCGGTTTCGGTTATGGTGTTTTGAGGTAATGTGTAAACTGTATTCCGGGTTTCATTATTAGCCTCTTCAATTTTCAGGAAATATTCAGCGGCTTTATTTCCAAAAGTTGCCGAGAGCGCACTTTTGATTTCAGTTTCCTTACCGTTTTTCTCATTGATCTCTTTGGCCAGGTCATTGCGCAGGCCCTGGGGCAATTCGGTATAATCAAGCTGCAGGCATGCCCGGGATAATGTTTCATAGGCAATGGCCTTGCCAATAAGCCATAACATATTCTCATCGGTGATTTCGGGGAAAGCCTCGAGGCGGGATTGTATTTCCTCTTTTTGAACCTCTTCAATGATATAAATCACATTGTTGAAAAAGTATGAAGAATTGATGGACCCGTAATATTTTTTGAATTCCCTGGCATTTTTTATGAAGAGAGTTTGCCTGAGCTTGTATTGATCTGTGGCTGCATAATCTGTGAATGTTGCAACATTGGTTTCCAGATGATCCAGGAGAAAATTAAGTTCAGTCCAGGCGTTTTCGAGGTAAGTTTCTACCTGTTTGTTTTCCTGGTACCGGTAGAGATTATTTTCGGTATTATTCCGCTGCGAGGCTTCAAATATGAAATATGGAATGGCTGTTAAGTTGGCCAATGCACCGCGAAGGAATGAAACGGCTTTATCCATCACTTCTACAGCCGGATCCGGGATGCTGGCAAAATATGCCTTAAGAACATCATAGGTTTCAAGACCAATCAGATTGATCAATTTCTGATATTGGGGCCGGTAATGAGCCTCCAGCGTCTCAATCTTGGCATCGGTCGGCATCTGCGGAGCAAAATTCCGTAAATCTGATGAATAGGTAAAGAAATCTGTGATCATTTTGCCTGGAGTTTAATGAGTTCCTGAATCAGAGCATCTGTCTTATCCAACCGGTTGTTCAGTTGCTGAGTAGTTTTGTTAACCTGGTTCTGCATCCGGTCGTTTGGTGCAATATCTTCCTGTCTGGAGGGAACGTCGGTATAGAAACCAAGTCGATATCCCTGGCGATACAATTCAGGGAAATTGACTGAAATAGCTGTATTTAAAGCTTCAGTGCATACACGCTCTGCAGTTGGCAGGTTTGCATACAAGTACAGAATATAATTATAGTATGCATCGGATCCTGACTTGCTAATCACTCCATCCTTTGAAATGTTTGAAATGGATGAGTCGATACCGATGGAACTGGTGATCACTTCATCCGCGCGTTTATCGTAATCGTTGAGAGCTGTGATATATTCCCTGTATTTCATATCGAGAGGAATGATCTCCCAACCTGTTGAATCACCTTTATCAGTGGTGTATTTAAATGTAGTGAATGTCTTACCCTGGTTAGTGACCCCGGCAAGGAAACTTGTTAGTTTGCGCATTTCTGCTTTGATGTAATCATCGAGAAGGCCTTCATGATATTCCGTTCCGATTTCGATATCATTTGGTTTCAAAAGCTCCAGGCTTCTTTCTTTCAGATCCACATTGCGTTCACAATAGCCTTGTAATTTATCCTGGATATAGCTTACCCATTCCTGAGGGATAACGACATGAACTTTTGCAGAGAGTGAATTTTCAAGATAAGAGTTGATATAACGGGGATTTCGGTTGGTAGCAATGAGCCAGTCTTTTATGCCATAGTAAAACTTATTCATTCCATAGATTTCACCTGGAGTGTGATGTTTGTGGTAACTGACTGCAGTCTCAAAATCCAGTGCCATATGTTGCCTGAATCGGGGATAAACATCCATCTCACGTTCAAAGGATATACCCCAGTTACCTACCACAACCCGGTCAAAATCTTTATCCACATAATTTCGCGAAAAGATATCGATCGGTTTTGTTGATGCCAGGCGACCCCTGTTGTTTTCAATATGCTCCAGACCTGCCACTGGCAGACCCCCGATTCGACGGCCTTTGAAAAACCTCCATTTTATCCAATAATCCTCAAAATAGTAGCTATCCTTGATAACCTTGTCGATATACTGCTCCGGGCTGTCTGCAAGGCCATTTTTTTGCCAATCACTCAGCCAGTTCTCAATGGTCTCCTGGGCTTGCCAGTCCCTGAGAAGCTTTTTACCTTCAAAAACCTGTTGATAAACGAACAGTCCCTTACCATAGAGTATCCTGTATTGCTTATCGATAAGTTCTGGAAGGATGCGATTCGTACCGAACATGAGACGGATCTCATCCGGGAGTAAATTATTGGAGCCTTTTATTAGTACCCGACTATTGCCAATGTTTAACAGGACAGGCATTGGAAGACCGGAAGTCGTGTTCATGTCTATTGAATCGTAATTGGTATCAATAGCCATCGGTACATTACTTCCTAATTGGAAGCTCATTACTGTACCGTTATTGTTATACCAGCCTAAGCGGCCTCCTCTTTTGTAGTCTTCCATCTTAAGTCCATTTTAATTTACGCATAAGATAATTGTCTGAAGAGAATCCCATGAAACGAATGAGTATGCAATGCGCAGTCTTAGGCTTACCGAATTCATCTTCGAATAAGAAGTAATTATCTGAATCACGATAGAATTGATCTTCGGGTAATTGAGTCCTAACCTTGCACCTTTCAATTACCCTGGGAGTAGTGGAAGCCTCTCCTTTAATCGTATTATATGGAAAGAATACAATATTAAATCTGCCATCCGGAAGCTTTGATATTTCCTTGGCCAGGTTAAGCGCATCGATACCCTTTATTTCTTTCATAAGCCAAATGTCATAAGGGTAGATAAAAGCACAAAGGACAATTTGAAATGCAAAAACATTATTGTGCTAATTGTGTATTTTATTATGATTTGAATTGAATTGCAATATTTAAATGTATGCATCTCTGAAATGCCCCATACAATAAGGCTCTGTCATATTTCCATGAAATTATAGCTTTTGCGTTGCGAAACTTAAACTTAGCGTTGCGTGCTGAAAAAAGAAACATAAATTTTTTAGAGTTTCGGGATCCTGATAAATTTTACTGAAAATCAACAAAGTAGTTAAACATATAGTATTAAAAGGCCCTATTATTAGTCACTTAACTACTATAATTCACTTATAAGTGAACATTATGACGAGATGTTATCAGGTAAAACTTGTTTACGCCGGATGTTACTTGGAAGGAAATTAGAAAATAATCCATACAGCCCATAAGTCATCGCGCTGGGGAGCTGGGTTGTGAGGCCGGCCTGGTATGGGAGCGCAACTTTATCTTCGCTGCTTTTGTCGAGTTCTATTTTGCCATCATCGGTTTGTCTGAGAGGGGAGAGGTGGATGGATGAGACCAGGTTCGGACATTCGTTTTCACAGATGCGGATCCGGGGAGTGTCGCGCCGGTGTTCCTCGAAAAGAATTAGCCCGAGTTTATAGTGTTCATAATAATAGATCGTGCGCTGCTTTTCGTTTTGTAGGCGTACCCGGAATCCAAAGACTTCCAGTTCCAACTTTAGCTGCTTTGCATCGGTTGTAATTTTATTCTGGATCTCCCTGCGTTTATTCCCTGCGCGATCGTAAAACAGATCTATTCTTTTGTTGGAGCTATCTTCTGAAAAAAAATCAGATATCATCCTGGCCATGTCGGCCTGTTGTTTCGGGTGCCAGATATAAAACTCCTTAATGATCCTGAGTTCATTGGCGCGCTTATTGAATTGTGCTGCAATAACACTTGAGAAATGTCCGGGATCGTACATTAAAATGATTGGTTCCTTTGGATCGTAGTACTTCAGATACCCGGCTGTTAAGCGAAAATTGTCTTTTAAATCGAATTTGAGAATGGAGTTGTACTTGTAACTATCTGAGAAGCAGTGCTTCTTTTTGCTGAAGTTACCAAAGAACATATTTACCACCTGCTTGGGAGCAATGTTACAGATGGCCGTTAAGAATTCATCAATAGTTAATGACTCGAATTGAGTTCTGAAAAAGCCGACACCAAGGATATCTTTATTAACGAAAGATGAAGCTGTCATATAGTAGGTCGCTACCTTCTTCTGGTCGCGAACGATCGGTGTCCACATCCTGATAACATGTTCGCGCTTCCATATCTCTTTCTTCAGGTGATTGATACGACCGGCTTCTTTTTCTACCCGTAGATCTCTCTCCAGGTAAAGTTTTTCAATCATGGCATCGTTCATGTGTTTGGCAGAAGTGGCCAGCTCCTGGATGAGATCGTGGTTCATGTTCTTTTCAAACTCTTCGAACCAGTTATCTTCTCCAAGATCTACCCGGGCAGTGTCTGAAACGCCTGTGATACCCCTGTAATATGGGCTGTTATTCCGGTTTAGAACTGTGCCTCCGCGGAGACCAGGGAAGATCCTGGTCTTTACTTTTTCGCCTTTATTGTGTTTCATCTCCTCGATAAAGGCATGGAACCCGGACCGTCCGGCCATGGAGTCAGGCTGATCGGATGCTACCAGCTGGAAGTGATGCCCGGTTCTGAATACTAATGAATGTTTTGGATAGGCCAGGTCGTAATTCGGTTTTTTGAAGTGGCTGGGAAGATTGGTTTGCCCGAGTACGTAATCGATTCCTTCTTTGAACATGGGTTCCTGCTTTTCACCAACCGGTTTTTTGAAACCGGCCAGGATGGAAGGGATCATGTTGATCATTGCAGCTGTGTAAGTTTTATGGATCAGGAATGAGAGTTCACCCGGTGCAGAAAATGCCACCCGGATGAGACGGGGATTGATTATCCCTTCAGTTTTTCCTGCAGCTCGTGCAATCCTGGCGATTAATGTATTTGGATCGATCAGGTTTGCCTGGATCTGCATCTTGTTCATGTAGAGATCTTCGAGCTGTGTAATCCTATTCTGGTCCATCGTTGTCTGTTTCTGCAATTATTTTGGCATCTTCGATACCGGCATCCTGAAGAAGACGTTTCTTTTCGCTCTTATCGAGCCCGGGGAGTTGGGTAATGAGTTGGATATAGTAGCCATCGTTGTGTTTCCTGGCAATTTCCTTCAGGCTTTTCTTTTCGAAGCCCAGTTCTTCGAGTGTCATCTTATCGGATATCAGGAAGATGGGAGGTTGCATATCAGCCAGGGATAACTCCGCGTTTGCTTTAATACGATAATCAGTTGCCTTTTCATGAAAGCGACCGGCTTCCTGTAATTTGTCTGACGCGATCGCGAGCTTCACCAGGTCTTCAAATTTATCTGCAGCATCCAGGTACCAGAATTTATTGGAGACGGAGGAGTTTACAAAAAAAAATATTTTGGAATCGTTAATTCTTTGTTTGCAGGCCATGAGGCCAAGGGTAATTCCCTGCCGGGCTTTAATCTGCATTTTGAGTATTTTAGCTGCCCTGGTGATGTTTCTTTCCTTGTCCCATATTTCAACAGCCCAGGAGAGTTGCATGATGAGCAGCTGCAGATCTTCAGGTATTGCCCGGGAAACACCATTCTCTAAAAAGTGATCGATGATATCCGGGTGTAAGGCTTCTATGCGATCAAGGTAATTCATACTCCAAAGAGGTCTTTTTTAAGTCGTGAAATATTGGAATAGTACTGGCGTTTTTGGAGTTCCATAATTGCCAGAACGTCTCCTTTTTCTGATTTTTTAGCCAGTTCAGCATCGATATTATAGTCTCCGATTGCAACTCCCTGCTCATAAAAAGTACGGATCTGTGTTTCCAAATCTTCAAACTCGACAAGAAAGCGTTCCCTCTCATCCCCGTTAAGGCCAAGGATACTGCAAATTTTGTCGGGTGGATATTTCAGAGCTCCGTAATTACGAATTTTTATCAGTGTGCTTTGGTCCGTCATAAAAGGTTTTCTTTAATTTCATTCCAGGCATATTCTTTCCCATCCCGGATTAACCGGATATTCTCATCATGTTTGAAGTTAAAATAGCGGATCACTTCCACATCGATATAGGCCGGATCCAGTTCCATCAGGTAGCCCGTGCGGTCGGTTTGTTCACATGAGATGATGGCGGTACCGCTTCCCCCGAAGAGATCCAGGAGAACATCTTCTTTTGCACTACTATTCTGAAGTAGATATGATATCAGACCGACCGGCTTCATGGTGGGGTGGAGATCGTTCCGGATGGGCCTGTCGAATTCGATAAGGGTGGATTGTTTCCGGTCACCATACCATTTATGGGATCCGGTTTGCTTCCATCCGTACAATATAGGTTCGTGCTTCCAGTGGTAATCCTGCCGGCCAAGGATAAAAGCCTGTTTTGCCCAAATAAGGCATTGAGCCAGTTTAAAGTCCACATCCAGAATTGTTTTCCTGAAGATATGGCCCGCAGTATCGGAATGGAATATATAATATGAAGCTCCATCCTTCATGATCCTGTACATGTTGGAAAATATATCCATCAGGAATTTGGTGAATTGCTCATTGTTCATACTGTCATTTTGGATCTTCAGGGCGTCCTTAGTTTTCCCAACATAATTGACATTGTATGGAGGATCCGTAACAACGATATCGGCTTTTTTACCGTTCATCAGAAGTTTAATCTGTTCCCAGGAGGAGCTGTCGCCACATAATAACCTGTGCCGGCCCAATAACCAAAGATCCCAATTCTTTGAGAAGGTTTTATCTTCTCTTAATGCCGGAGGTTCGTCTTCGTAGGTTTCAATAAACTCATTGACAATGCTGTTTCCTGATTTCCCAAAGTCAAGTTCTTCCTGAAGGAATGAAAGGTTAAATCTCTCGAGGGTTTCCATACCGATATCATACTTTGTAAAGAGCTGAGTATCGGGGTTCTTTTTGGCAAATTCGGAGTTGTAAGCTGCTATTTCCTCGACCGCTTCCTTTTTGGTAAGTGCCTGGATAGGCTCATAGGGTATCGGGGGAATTGTAAACCCATTCTTCCGAAGGATGGTGAGCGCTTTTTTGCGCTGATGTGCATCGATGATCCACAATTGTCCATCAGGATCCTTCCATGCTTTAAAAGCATATTTAAATCCCCTGGTGATGATCAGCATCTGGAGCTTCAGGTTCCGGTCCGGATCATAGATTTTAAAATCTTCCTGCAGCTCATTGAATTCATCGAGCTCGGCAGTCGGAAGATTGCCTAAGTTGTAAACGGTTATTATATTCATGAAAGCAAAAATCCCGATTGCAATGCAACCGGGAAAGGACACAAGCAGGTCAAGTGGAGTTTAATCTTTCTTTTTAAAGAAATACTGTGGTGCAGCTCCATCAGATCCTCCGATATTGTTGATGTACTCCCAGCCGTTTTTGTACATGAAATTCATAACATCAATGGTTGACTTCATTTTAATCGGAAGCCCGGCATCGTCAATAAACTGCCAAAATCCTAGTTCATTTATACCAACATAAAAATCAATTTTAAGGTTTAGTTGTTGCATCACAACGGAACAATATTTTTCAACCGATTCTTTTAACTCAACCTTTTCGTTAGTTTTTACATTTTGAATTATTTGTGCATTTGAAACAAATGGAACACTAAGCATTAATAATAAGATTAGTTTTTTCATGGTCAAAGTTTTAAAGTTTAAGCTAAAATAATCAATTTAATATCATTATCTGGATTCATTTAATAATTCCCTCATGATCTGCTCCTTCTCCGAATGTTTGCCCAGGTTCTTTTTATCGTTGGCATGCTCTTCTTCAGATCTATTTTTATTGTTCAGGTAACTTTTGTACCTGGAGACATAGCCGGTTGTTTTGGTAAACTCATCCAGGAACTCATCAGGTTTCCTGGTAAGAAGGTCCCGGAGCTGGTACCGGATGCTGTGCTGTTCGAGCAGTGGGTGTTTGTTTAGCCAAACTCCGGAATCGTTAAAGGATTTAAGTTCTTTAAAGGCAAGGAGGTTGCGGTTGCGGAGATCGGCCAGATCCATGACGCGTTTGGTGGTGGGTTCTGAATCAATAACCGCGTCAATATCCTTCATTTTATGATAGGAATTGACACGGTCGTTGTATAATATTACTGCCTTCTGTACATCGGTATCCTCGAGTTTATCCCATTTGATGTTGGGGTATTCCTGCTCCTTCTGAATTATTCCGGATTTGCCCCCGGTATATTTTTTTTTCAGATTCAAAAACATTGGTCTTATTAATATCTGCAGGCACTGCATCTTTATTTACACCATCTGCCTCCCCGATCTTTGGAAGATTCATCCTGTATTCCTCGAGTAATGTACGAAGGGTTGCAGCTTTGTTATCCGGGGTTTTGAGACCGAGGGCCCGGGCATACGTTAACAGCGTTTTCTGTTCCGCTTTCACCAGGTCGAGTTCCAAAATCTCTTTAATAAGGGCTTTCCTGTATTCTGCAGCATCAGATTCCTCGATTGTTTTTTTAACTTCATTCAAATATCCCAGGTGTGCCACGAGGGTCTTTTTCATCTCGTCCGGGATATTTTCCTCCCCGATTTTTTCAGCCAGGGAAAGGATCTTTTCAGCCTGTTCTATAATTTCTTCTTTGGTCAGGGTTTCCTTAATGTCAGATGAAAGGATCTCTTCGAGATCTTTAAAACTCTTAATATCTTCCCGTGAACTGAGTGCTTTCCGGTTCTCCCTGATCTCTTCGACCGTGGCTACGTCGAGCAGTGACCATAAGATCTCACGCTGCGCTTTAACTTTATCGAGGATACCACTGATCAGGGCATAAGACTGGGGGGATTTTACCTGCAGCAAGGCGCGGTCGGCATCGACATGCTCCACGGATTGCATGGTTTGGTAGGCGAGTTTCTTTTCTGAGAATTTCATAATAGGTAAATTTTAATTTTTATTCTTGTGGAATATCATTCCAATTGCCCTCTTCAGTTCCTTTTTGCATGGAAGTTTTCCAGAGATCTCCAACACCATCAAGAAGGACCTTCAGGTTCACGCAGCTTTCAGACCAATCTGCCACAATTATTGCCGGCAAAAGATCACTCGAATTGCAAATTGTATTTGCATTTTTCATATAGTTCTTATCTTCCTGAGTAGGTTTGTAATGAACTGTTTTTCCAATTCTTGACATGACAAAAGGTTTTAGTTAATAATAGATTTAAGCGTTTAAGACTTCGAAGGTATTTTGCATTGCAAATCAAAGAAAGGACAAAACAAAAGATCCC
Organism: uncultured Chitinophaga sp.; assembly: GCA_964349045.1. Lineage (GTDB taxonomy): Bacteria > Bacteroidota > Bacteroidia > Bacteroidales > JACJXF01. Next base: position 19,562 of record CAYGFI010000014.1, on the reverse strand, counting down.
GCCCTGGCAAGGAGGCGGGATCTGTAACGAACCTTTAAAACTAAAACCAACTAAAACTTAAGCGGTTTGTACTCTCGATACTTCCACCAGTGTGGTGGCGTCGAGTACCTGGAATACGATCCGGCTGCCGGGATTTCCAGTCCATGTTGCTCCGTCGCGGAGTATGAAGACTGCATTATCGGCAATGGTGGTTTTAAATGTTACCACCGCGGGTGCCAGCAGGGTAATATACCGGCCATAATCGGCAGATGCAAGTCCTGAAACGGTAACCAGTACTTTGGCTATCGTGTTATTAGATAATTGATAGTTGCTGTTGGATCCGATGGCGAGGTTAACTGCATCTGCAGGTACCACGGTGGCTGCTTCGGTAATAATATTCCCGACATACTTCAGGGGCTGTCTCCAATGGGTATTCCCAAATTCGAGACTTACATATTTACCATCGCTATCTTCCTTTACTTCAAATTTTTGAAGCTTTATTGGTTTGCAGAAACTTCCAACGACTTGTTTCTCATTTGTTTCGCAAAGTTGCCAGATCAGTATAAATCCCATGCCGGCATAATCTTCAACAAAATTGAGAGCAGCATCTGAATATTTAATAATAACAGGAATAGTTTTACCAAACGTTGGGGTGATATCTCCCTGCTCGCCGGTACCTGTATATTTTATACTATTCTCAATCCCATCGAAATAATGATGATACTCCCCGGCTTTTAAAGGTATATCGGCGAGTTCACGATTCGCGTTGGGTGTTGGAAAGGCAACTGTATCGTCAATTTGTTCCCGGGCAACGAGCCAGAGCCGGGTTCCGATCTGGTTGGATGCAGTGTCGCGCATGGAAGGTTGATCGATGTTCCCGATTGCAGCCATAGTGAATAGCAGGGTCGGTGCACCGGTTACTCCTATTGCAATAGCTGCCCCTTTGGGATTATCTATTGCAAACAGGACTGAGGGAACGATAAAAAGTATTGAAATGGCCAGGATAAACATAAACCCCAGCCGGCGGATACTGCCATTTACCTTTTTGGCAGACCAGACGATTTGTTTTTTATTCTGTTTCATGATATTTTTTTTTAAAAGGTTATTAAAATAGACTCTTCCCGGTTTCCCGGGAAGAGGAATCCTGTTTTTTTATGCCCTGGACTCAGGGAGCTTGGGTTGAACCGGCTTGTTAACGGTGCGAACACCGCCAACTTTGCGTTCGAGTTCACGAACTCCGGTGCCGGCAGCATCGATGGTGAACATGATGTAATCGCCAACAGCGGTTGGTGTCCATGCTGAAACGATGCCTGCATAGGAGCCGGCTTTGGCAATCCTCTGCGGGTTGGTTGCGCTTCCCACTTCGACGATATAAACCTGGCCATCTTCACCACCGGTTGGTAAAGTGGTGATTGCACCTGCAGGAGTGGTATTGGCCACGGTTAAAAACCAGAAGTTTACACTTCCATCCAGAGTCAGAACATTGTCAGCCAGGACGGTAGCGGGCCGGTTCATGAAGATCTGCTGCAGTTTGAAGTTTGCTGCAACAAGGGCAGCGCGATCTGCATATTTCGGACCAACAAATGCAGGAGCAAAACCTTCTTTCCACCTGGAACGGACCAGTACATCTTCGAAATCGGTCTCGAATTTCAACCCGAACATTTCACCTGGCTTATTTTCGAGGCACTGCAGATTACCTGGTTTGGTAAGGATCATAACCGTACTATTACCCAGTGCAGGACACCAGTAGATGGGAACATTGTAATCCGGAACCATATTGATCTTAGGACCTGCAAAATCGGTCTGCTGACCATAAGTTGTGCGGATATTCTTGATCCACCATTGCTGATGTTCCAAGTTCAGAACCAGGGTGAACTCCTCTTTTCTCTGTTTTCCCTTCACGACCTGCCACAGATCAAGAAAAGCGACCACAGTGGCAAGCATGGTGGTACTATCATAATTATCAACAGAAGCATCATCAATAAGCAGCATTGCATCGCGGTGATAATAACGGATCAGGGTGGCAATCAATCCTGAAGAAGCATTGATTGCATTTCCAGCGGTACCAACTTCAGGTTCCACTTCAAATCCCATGATCCTGCGCTCAGTTTGCTCGGTAATGGCTGCTTTAAGGATATTGAAGGCATACCATTCGATCATTCCCCATTTTACCGGGTCGGACCCTTCGGTATTTAAATACCCAAGGTAATTACGTTCGATATCAACCAGGGGTTCAAACTGGAGTTTTATGGATGCATCGGTAACATGGCCACGCTCGGGCTGGATGTCGGCAGATCCTTTGAAGACCTTACCCTTTTGCCATGCCTGGGATACTTCGGTAAACATAACATTGAAGATCACTTCCTGATCCTGGATACCGTACCTGCGAGGGAAGAATCCATACACGGTCGGGATGGTGAGCAGCTGGGCCACGAGAGCATCCTGCCGGCGTACCACGTAATAATTACCAAGCTCGGTTCCGACCATGCTTATATCAATATCGGTGGCAGCCATAAGCTTTTTGGGATCCAGCAGGTTGTTATCCTTCAGGAACTGGTATCTCTGGGCAAGGGCGGTTCCGTATGCATTGATCTCGTTGCGGAATGCTTTCTCGTCTTTGTCCTGAGGCTCAGACGTGCTGGCAAGTTTAGGATTGCGGGTGATCTGGTTCCAACGGTGATCCATTGAGAACATGGAATGTTCGATTCCGAACACGTGTTTGTCAGTATGAACTGACGCGAAGCCTTCGATTTTCACTTTTTCTTTTTTAGGGTTATCATCTTCAAGTTTTACTGAAAGAGTCTTGATTTTGTCAGCATTCTCTTTGTTCTGCTTTTCAAGATCAGTATTTTTATCGGCCAGTTTCTTGATCTCTGCCGAAACGTCAACGGTTGATTTATCATCAGCCTTGGATTTTTCACCTGCAGCAGCTGCTGCTGCATCATCATCACCTTTAGTATCATCTTTCGATGAAATTTCGGCTAACACAGCCACAGCTGCATCAAATCCTGCCGCTTTTTGTTGGGTTTTCTTGTCTTCCTCCATGTCGGCATAGAAGTCAGACTTATGGGTTTCGTTGTAGCTGGCTACAACTTTTTCCATATCCTCCTTGGTGAGCATGCTTTCCTTTGCTTTGTCGGCAAAACCAAGAGCTACCAAAATGGTCTGAAGTTTTTCTTTAAAAGTTTTCATGTGTAATTTATTGGTTATTTAAAATTTGAATTGAGATAGCGGAACGCGCTTCTGTTTTTTTGTATATGTTGCTGTCCCTGGTTATAAGCCTCGAGGAGAGCTTCGGATAAAGATTTTTGTCCGTCGATCAGTCCAAGGTCGGATGCTCCTTGTGTAGCATAAGTCTCTCCCCTGAAAAGTGGATGTTTTTCTTCAAGAGCCCCTGCTTTTGGCCGGGCTTGCCTGACGGCAGCTTCAAATTGTTGTTGAAGCGGGTCGAGTTCTTCTTCGATAAATCGTGTGGCATACTTACCTCCTTTTAATAAGTCGTTGAATTTTTTGTTTTTGAGATCTGATTTAGTTGCATATTCTTCGATCTTCTTCACTCCAAGACTTTCGTAATACGGTATGAAGTCGAGGAAGGAAACCATGCAACCGATGGATCCGAGGGTTTCGTTCTGAGTGGCTGCATAAATAGTTTTGCTGGGGCAGCAGAGGTATAGTGCAGCACTGGCTCCGACCCGTTCGATAAGCGCGATGGTTGGTTTTTTGAGGTCCATCATAGTTTTCCAGGCAACATCGAGGTACCAGGTATCGCCTCCCCCGGAATTGACATGCAGGAAATGACACATGATCATCGGGTTGGCTTCAGCTGCTTTAAGATCCTCATTAAACTGTTTGGTTGAGAACCACCAGGTGGATTCGCCCATGATCATGCCTTTGATGCGGTAGTAAGCGATGGCTTCGCTCTCCAGGTTGGCATCGGTATAATCGACTGTTAGTGGGATGTTGCTTTCTTCGGCGAGTTTTTTTGCAAGCTTGGAGGATTCTTCGCTATAGGTGGGCATATCGTCGAAGAACCAGGATTGCTTTTCGGCAAGAAACAGTTCGGCCAGGAACTCCTGCTGGCCCTGTTGGGAAAGGAACAGTCTACCTGAAGAAAGTATTCTTGAGATTTCAGCTAAAATTAAAGCCTTCGACATAACTGACGGGTATTTCCGCAAATGTCAGAAGGCTTTTAGGGTTGGGATAGGACATCATAGAAAAACGTTACCTAAGATTGTCCCTTTGTTCAGAATAAGGGGGTTGTGGCTTTACGGTCCAGTTCTAAAATATCGCGATCGGTTTTTGGGGTTATGGTGATCCGTACCCGTTCATCATCGTTTCCCCAGAGTGAGGCCACACCATTTTCGTCGTACACCAGCACGACTACCGGTCGACGCCTCGAATACTTTTTACGTTGGGCATCGCTCAACTTTCCGGTTGTAATAAGGCTAAGGCTTTGATTATATATTACTCCCGGGGCGGAGTATTGTGGAAGTTCTTCAAACTGGAGGTCGTTTGTTGACTGGATGAGATCCGGTACCGATGATCCTGACATATTGGTTCCATCGAAAGATGTGAAATCGGACAGCGGCATTATTTTAATGAAATTTGATAACTGTTTCATATTCATGTTTTTATATTAAAATATTGGATAAAGGACAGTGATAGGAATCAAAAGGGATATAAAGGCCTCCAAAGAAGATGCGATTTTCCTTGTTTTTTTAACTATTTCTACTCTTTCACGGTATCTTCTGTACTCTCTCTCCAGGGAATTGATTTTGTAATGATGTTCATTGATCTCGAACTGTTCGCAAAAGGTGATAATTACCCTTCGGATTTCAGTAAGTCCGCTTGCCTCCATATTGATGATAAAATAGTGCAGTTCGTAATAGAACCGGGATTTTGCCTTTGACGCGATGATGCGTTCCGCGTTTAAGGAGATGTAATTCCGGTAATCGGTATTTACGTCTTCGTAATTTGGCAGAATGAATTCGATATAAGCATTACGGCAGTACTCCCTTTTTTCGGGATTAACAGGGTTGGTCCGCAGCAGGTTTTTGATAAGCCGGCCAATGGGGTGCCTTTCGGTAGCGAATACCTGCTGCTTATTATTAATTCCGAAGTCGTTTTTGATAAAGTCGGCATACATGGGATGCATCCGGACTCTGATAGTCATTCCTAAAGCCATGGTTTTATATGAAATTTGGTTGTTATACAAAACCTGGCAACGAAAGCGATACTAAGGTACTACTTTTACTATACTACACCCTATGTCAATTCTGTACAAAAAAAGTGTAATTCTGTAACCTTGTAACTTTTGATATTTAAGTATTTGATTTTTAAAAGGTTGAAAAGTTACACTCCTATTTTGAAAAATGTAACAATTGTTGAAAAAAAATGTAACCAAAATGCCTGTTTTTTCAGGTTACACTTTTTTTGTAACCGTTACATTTTGATTTTTAAAAGTGTAACCTTCTAACTTTTTGAATATCAAAGCTTTTATGAGTAGGTTACATAGTTACATTTTTTTAGTACAAAACAAAGAAAGGGTAAGGGAAAAGAGAAAAAGGGTCGCGTGTATGGAAAGGAAAATGGGAACGGGAACCTCCGATCCGGATCCTGGGGGAGGAGTGTACCAGGTACCGGCCAGACAACAAAGAAATGTAATAAGGTATTCGCCCCGCTTTGCGGGACTCATGAATTAAAAAACCCGGTCTGAAGTGACCGGGATTTAAGCGGGGAGGGCAGGAGAGGGTTGGTATTATTCAATTGTTTTATTAAATCCGACCCATTGGCCGGCTGCGTTAAGGCCTCTGTTCTCGAGCTCGCGTTTGGCCAGTTCCTTCAAATCGATTTCACCGTTAATTACCTGGGTTAATAGGGTTGTAGCAGTGCTATTTAGAATAAATATTGGATTTACCTCGTCCTGAAGGGTTCCTGATTCTGCTTTTGAATTGTAAAGTCTGTAATCTGTGCGTGTCATGGATAAGTGTTTGTTTGTTAATACTGTACAAGTATAAGCAGTATAGTGTTCAGTATCAAGTTAATTGGCTACTTTCTGCGCTTTTTTTTGGGTGTAAGGTTTGTAATTTTTCGCCTTACTTTTTTGAATTTACCTTCCAGAGTGAGGTATTCGGGGTTTTCTACCATGAAGGTATTACCGTTACCGTCGGTTTTTTCAATCATTCGTTTTTCTTGCATGATTACATTGGTTTTAAAATTATTGATTATCATCATCTTCAAAATGAACTCCTGATAAATCCTCTCCACAACCCGGGCACCAACGCTCCACTCCGGTTCCTTTGCATTCCTGGCATGGTATAAGCGATTCTCCCGGGCTGAAGTTTATAGGATCGTCGTCGTATTCATCGTGATAGCCATCATCGCACCAGTTGGTGCAATCCCTGGAGTGCAGGGGGGAGTGTCCGCATTTTGGACAGGTAAGATCGTCTTCGATATCGTAGTCCATTGTTATGTGAATTTAAATCTGTCGTTTTCTTCTACAATTGTGGTAATAAAAGGGAATTCATTTTCAGGTATTTGTTGAATTGCACTGATCAAACCACCGGAAGAAGTGAATATGATATGTTTTTCTTCATTAAATGATATTTGCAGGTGCAAGCATTTACCGGTTCCCTTTTCTTTAAAGAGCTTTGATTCCTCAATTTTATATTCATGTACCACAATTTCCCGGTTCAGTACCTTCGAAATTTTAATTTTTTCACCTTCAAAACCTTTGGTGGTGGTAGTTATGTTAAATTGGCTGAATCTGTTCATGCAATAATTTTTTAAGTAGTTGTTTACTGTCGCAATGAATTGCCCATCCCTTGTAGGATGCAATGGATTTATCGTTTTTATTTTTCGATAACATCCTGGCAAAATTCTGCTTTATACTTTTTCTTAACCGGGTGTGAGTATGCCTGAATACATATCCTACATAATCAATTCCCCTGGTATCAACCGGAAATACCTGGTCATTATCTTTAATAGTAAGGTTCAGGTTATTACTCATGTACTCTTTGATTTCAGATAATAATTTATGTAGATATGGCTTATTGTCTGCAAGGATCACCAGATCATCAGCATACCTGAAGTAATATTTTACCCGCATCACTTCTTTGATCCAGTGATCGAAATAGGTAAGGTAGAAGTTGGCAAAGTACTGGCTCAGATAATTACCGATCGGGAGACCATCGGTACTGTCTATAATTTCATCCAGGAGCCAGAGAAGATCTTTGTCTTTAAGCTTTTTGCGAAGCAGATGCTTCAGAACATCATGATCCACATTGGGATAAAACTTCCTGATATCAAGCTTTAAGCAATATTGCGTACCAACTTCATCCCGTAATGCAATTTTTATAGCTGCAGCTGCTGAATGAATGCCCCGTTTTTTTATACAGCTGTATGTATCCCTGGTAAAGGATGAAACAAATATCGGCTCCAGGATATTCATCACCGCATGATGCGTGATCCGGTCCGGAAAATAGGGCAAGCGGTATATTATACGCTCCTTCGGCTCAAATATGGTGAAGGTTGTGTATTCAGAGGTTTTGTATGTCTTATTCTTTAACATTTCATGAAGTTTCAGAATATTTTCGTCACGGTTTTTATCGTGCATTATTACACCAGGCTGTGAGAGTTTTCCTTGTCTGGCAATCGAATCTGCCAGCTGTAGGTTTTCCACGCTGCAGATCTTCTGATATATGTAATTTATCCGTTTCATGCCTTTGCTTTTTTAATATCGCCTTCCCTAATGGTACCAACGCTATTTGCAATAAGATCATTTTTTGCCATGTGGGCAGGGTTTATGCTGCTTAATACGCATAGGTGGGAACTGACATTCGTATTCGTGTTATCGTAGTTGTAATTCGAATTCGAAAAACTGAACCTGGAAGACAAAACTGACAGCTCATGCAGCATACAACCGTTTTTAATTATTCAGGTATTAACATAAAATCTTTATATTCCTGTTCGAACTGCTTTGCTACATACAAAGCTTTCTCTGATGTATCGGTGCAAAGGCGGGAACCGACAGACGTAAACGAGTAAACGTAGTAGTAATCCGAATCCGAAAAACCGAACCCGGAAGACAAAACTCTGAACCATGGATAATACTTCCATTGGCTTGAATTGGTCCAATCGGGAGTCCAACCATTGTTTATTGCTTTTAAAATTACCATCAGCTTATAAGCAGCAATGATGGGCTTTTTCAATTCAGCCAACATACCAGATGAGTCCGGAAGTTGTTTGGGATCAATACCAAGTTTGGTACATGCATCTTCAAATGTTTTGATTGTTTTGTAATCAAGTTCACTTTTTACTGTTTTCTTAGTTTTAGTTGCCATGGTGATAAAATTTAGGTTAAAAATTGTTTATAGATATCTATGAACTGTTGTGCTGCATAGTTGGCCTTCTCTTCTGATTCAAAGCAAAGACGGGAACCGACATACGCAAGCGTGCAAGCGTAGTAGTAACCCGAAAGCGAAAAACCGAACCCGGAAGACACCTTAAAATAAGGCCACCATTTGTATTGGTTGCTATTATTCCAATCCGGTACCCATCCCTGGTTAATTGCTTTTACGATAACCTTAAGTTTCTTATAAGCAATTTCATCTGGAGTATCAACATTATGAAATACGGGTGAAGCAATCATATTTAGATCAAGTTCTTCACATGCATCTTCAAAGGTCTTGATATCCCTGAAGTCTCTTTTTTTAAAGAAGTTCTTGCCGAATGCCTGGATCATTTCTTCTTTAAACCAATCAGGTGATTCTTCAAAGAGTTTTTTTGCTGTTTCTTTCTTAATTTCCATTGTTTTCATCTTAGTTTTTATATTAGTTATTAATCAACGTACTCATAAGAATTCTTTATCCGGGAGCGTTCTACCTGCCCTTTGAGCATACGGATTTCCCTGTCCTTGTCCTTGATGATATCCTCGAGTTTGGAAATTTCAACTCTCAAAGCAGGTGGGGTATTATATTCGCTCAGCTGGTCTTTCAGAGAATTAACTGCGTATTTCCAGAGGGATTTGGATATTATACCGTAGTGTTTTTTTATTCCACGTTTCCTATTGAAAATATTTTCAGCTGCAGTAATGACCAGGTTGAAATCATCCCGGTATTTGCTTTCGGTTTCAAAATGCCGGGCAGCTTGTTTAATAGACCATATTACTGTAGCATGGTCTTTTCTACCTGTTGCAAAACCAATTTCCGAAAGCCCCAGATTTGTAAATATCCGCAGTGATACCATAACCATTTGCCGGCTTCTGACATTATTTCCTTTATTTGATCTATGATCAATCCGATAATAGGGTAAATTGTTGATCCTGCATACTTCTCTTTTCAGCTGATCTACATCTGACTTTAGAGGATATGTTTTTCGCACCTCATTGACGCCGGGGTACATAAGCTCTATTAATTTATCGAGTTTTGTTTTCATGGGTTTTATAATTAAAATGGTTGATCTTCTCTTTCATTCAAATTGTAGGGTAGTGGTTCCGCATTCGGATCGTTTTCTTTTCTTTCGGTGTTTGTGCGGATGTAAATCATATCTTTTGTAATATCGTCCACCTTCCGGCTGATGCGCTTCTGATTGTTCTGGTATTCCTTGGGATTGAAGGCAAACCCATAAAACCGGCACCAAGCGCGCATGGATTTGGTGAATTTGTTCGTGCTCCAGCCTTTCATGTTGGTTTTATCGATAAAATCGCTGAAGGCATCGTCTTTCGGAATAAGGTTATTAATATTAGATCCCTGCAAATCGAAATATGCATCGGCCCAGTCCTTAAATGCCTGGCCCATTTCGGCCAGCATATTACGCAGGGTTACGTTTTTCATCGGTGGATTGATCTTCCGGGGGGAGGGGACGGAGAGGTAAAATTTTATGCACTGCGCGAAGAAGTTGAAATCGGCATTCCATTCTTCTTCGCTGTAATCGTATCCGAAAAGATCTTTGTTAAAGTCGTCGCGGATACCCCAGGTGGATGCGTAATCGTTACTTTCGCTTTGCTGGTGGTAATAATCTGAAAATACGGTGTACAGCAAGCGGGCTTCCAGGGATGGATCGATGTTGCGCTGGGCATGGTTGGAGGTGAATACGAATTTCGGGGCTTTTTCGAATGGAATCTCATAGCTCTGGTTGTTTTTGGGATTCACGATGAGCTCTCCGGTGATGGAGTCGTAAAAGAATTTGTAATTGATGTACTGGTCCGCATCGTCGACCAGGACGTAATCGGTATGTTCGGTTACCCGGTCGTACAGGTGGGGGTTATCGGTAAGTTTCGGGTTCCTGCCCGGTAGGGTTACGTGTTTCATGAAAAAACGCAGAGCTTTGTAGCAGGTTGATTTTCCCGACCGGCCATTGGATTCTCCCTCTTCCCCGATAATATTATCCATCGCGAACACGCACCAGGCTTTACTCATGGTTTTATACCGGTGCAGCAGGTAACCGATTGAGAATATCTTGTTAATAAGGTGGTGTTTCTGCTCCCATATTTCTTCTTCAGAAAGTTTCGGGCCGGCAATATTGAATTTATGATCAAGGCGATACGCTTCTGCTTCCTCTTCCGAAAGATCCTCGAGTTGTTTTTCGAGTTCACGACGCCAGTGGATCCTGGACGCGTTTACCAGGAATGCAAAATATTTTGATTTCGTATTATAGACCTCAATGTCGTATTCCATGGAGGGATGCTCGGTGATCTTAAAGAACTCATCGATCTTCTTCACGTTGTGGGGGATTACTTCATCCTGCCATACGTAGCGATCGATCTCGCCCGGGCGACTCTCGATAATCTCGAGGGGAGTTACTTTCCATGCTTTGTTGTTGAAAAAGAGGTACTGGGCATCGTGATCGTAATCTGTGAAATCGATATCGATCTGTTTTAAGCCCAGGAGAGTTGCTTCGGAGAGGCGATTTGTATTGAGCAGGAGCTCCAGTACCTTATTATCGAGGTATCTTTCTTCACAAAATTTGATTAAAAAAGCTTTAATATCTTTTTGCTGAACCTCCCGGACCACATTGCCGAGTACCTGGACAAACATCTGTCCGGTTTTGGAGTTTTTGTTTTCGATCTGGTAAAATCCATTCGCCTGGAGGAAGAACCGGGTATTCGTGCTGCTGATGTTGTACTTGTATCCATTTTGAGTTACATCGGTGATCCAGAACCGGAGGGGTTTGGCAACGTTAATGAGTTTTTTGAAGTCCCAGTCTTTCTGGTAGATCTCGATATAATCGAGGAAGTCTTTCCTGGACCGGCCCCGGGGATCCTTAAACTTTTTGAGCGAATCGGGAAGAACAATGTGATGGATATCGAGGTACTCGAGGCCGAGTTTTATCATTTCCCGGATGCCGGTATCATCGATATCGGGGAGGTTATACAGCGTTTTTACGCAAGCCATGATTTCTTTATACTGCTTACCGGTAAGGTGTGCGGATTCTGAATTTAGCCAGAGGGGGAGGTAACCAAAGCCGGCCACGTTTAACGCATCCCGGTCGCCGCTGCAGATAATGGCTTCCTCGAGTTTTTCGATTTTTGGACTTTCATCGTCATCAGATTTTTCCTTCAGCTGGGCATTCTTAAATTTCTCAAATGCTTTCACCAGATGGTCCAGTCCATTTATGTAATCTTTTGGTTTTAAACCAACGTAGCGGAAGCGGTATTGCTTTTCGGGATTGAGTGGCTGGTATATTTTTTTGAATTCGGTATGATCGTTCAGGAATATGGGATATTTTTCCGTTGACCGGGTGATCAGGGCCTCCCTGTTTTTTATGTAGGTGAAAGAGTTCAGAGCAAAATAGTGATACCGTTCGCAAATTTCGATGGTAACTTTAGGTCCTAAAACTTTAAGTTCCTCCGGAGTGATCACTTCTTTGATATCGAAAAAGTACTCACCTTCCTTTTCTTCCGGAGTGGCCTGTCGTTTTTCAAAAATCGGTTTGTTGATCTCGGCTTTGATCCCCCCGATACCATATCGGCCGGCCAGAAGTACAATTGCCTCCCGGAATGTGAGTGATTCTTCCTTCTGGCAAACCTGGATACCGTTCCTGGGCGTCTGGTCTCCCCCGAAATCGGTTACCACCCAAATTCCATCCGAAAGTTGTTTAAGCGATGCTGAAGCGGTTTTCTCATCGCGTATTTTAAACCGTTTGTCTTGCTTTGTTTGTGCTTCTTTTGCCTGTGGGTAGTATGAATAGATTACATCAAGCCCACCGGCTGTTGCATCAAGGATCTCCTGTTGTTCTATAAATGCCATTTGGCTAAAGTTTTTTAAATTGGATAATTGCAATTTGTTCTTTAGGGCGGAGCCGGTACCTGCGCACCATTTCATCCCGGACTTCCTGAGCAGTTTTCTGCAGGAGAAGTTTGCAGACAAAGTCGGATATGAAATTCTCCGGGTACCAGAGCATGTCCTCCAGTACTGCCTGGTACTCTTTGTCGGTTACCGGGTCGATGAAGTCTATAATGGCCTTCTTCTCAATTGTTGCTGACTTTGCCTCTGGAGCCGGGAAAGCAACTGCAAAATATTTTTGTGTTGGCTCAGGGTGTTTGATTTGTTTACTCATGCGGGGATCTTGTTTGTTAGTGCTTTTACTGCTTCTTTGATAAATGATTCATTCCGTACCCGGATCCGGAGGACCTCGAATGAATAATCTTTCCGGACGATGAATAATGCCCGGTTTTCTCCATCGGTTATTAGCCATGTTTCTGATAGTTTTTTGGGGGTAAGTTTCATGCTACAGCTGTTTGCTCCTTATAAATGGAATATTTCCTGTTAGTAATAAAATCGATCTTTGCCTTTATATGTCGGTCAATAATTCTCAAATGGCTCAATTGTTTGTGCCATTCCGTTTCTTCTTCCCTGGTGGAATATTTTTGTTTTAAATGATTGTTGAGCCTTGTCCGGATAAGTGATAATGCCCTTGTATATTCTTTAAATCCGGTTCTTGAATATGGTCTGACTTCAAGATTAGCAGGATCATCGTTGATCGAGTCCAGGTCTATATGGTAAACTTTACAGTTTTTTGGTACCGGTCCTATAAAATTCTGATAAAACCAACGCGTATAGGGAATAAAACTACTGTTGATCTTAATGAAGCGTAGCAATCTCCCAGTCTGATCCCTCCATAACCTTATATCTTCTTCTTGCGCTTTTACACGGATACCACGAGTCCAATAATTATCCTGGCTTGTCAGGACAGGAACCCTTCCTGAGGCGATGTTTCTTTTTTTAATGGCTATTAATTCAAGTTCGGTACGTTTTAAATTAAGAAGACCTCTTTTCTTCTCGATATGCTTATGAGTAAATTTCCGGTAAACCTTCTTATGATTAATAACCCGGCATGTTTTACACCTTTCCGTAAGCATTTCAGCCAGTTCCATGTCTCCGATCAGGTGGAAATGCTTTTTTAAAAAACTAATGTCTGTCTTACTCCATCGGATCTGTATTTCTCTTCTTAATCCTAATCTTCTAAATTGATGGATTAATCCCGGTAATCGAATGTGATTCTGACGATTTGCGTTAATCTCTTCCAGAAGCTGGGAATTAGTCATGCTAAAAAAGTTCTGCTTCATGAAGACAATTTCATCAGGGTAATATGTATTTGGCATTGGCATTTTATAAGCTTATTTTTTAGGCTTTTGAGTTTTTGGGTCATCCGGAATCTCCACGCAATGGCTACATAATTCATGGGTTGCATCCAGCCACCAGCAGGGTCCGAAATCAGGATGATTACAGGGGTTGAATTCTGTACATCCGCATTTTTTGCAAGTTCCGTAGCTCATGGTTGTTCGATTATTTTTGAATTATGAGGTGGCATTTTATTTTGATAATGGGGTGAAGAGAGTAATAATTCAACTTCGATAAGTTCCTCCGGAGAACAGGCGTTCAGGAATTTCTCCGGAGTGATATCAATCTGGTTAACCTGGGTTATTTTCGGCATGGCTGGCTTCGGTTTTTTTATCATTTGTTTGCTCAATAATTTGCCTTACCAGATTGTAATTTTTAAGCTCTTCGGTATAGTGCTCACCTTTTTTTAAGTCGTTCATGGCTTCGGCTACGAAAACCCCATCCTGGCATGTTTTGATCTTTTTCAGCAACCAGGTCATGATGAGGTTTGGACTAATTTTCATATTTGAAGCTTCAGATCCTGTTTTTCCCAATTTCTCGAGAAAAATCATATCGTGCTCCATGTAAATATCGTAATGGAGATTCATTGCCAGGGAGAACAAAAGTCTGCCGATAGGGCTATTCTTCCAGTCGTTAAGTAAAAAGATTGAGTTACATTCGAGCAGAAGTTTGATGCATTCACCGGCAGAATCGAACCAGTCTTTTTCGCCTGTGAGAATCTCCATGGGGTTAATTACTTCGTGTCCAAAATTCCGGAGTTCATCGGCCCAGGGCTGGAACTTTTGCCGGGTTTCTTCTAATTTTTGAAATTTGCCAATTATTAAGATTTTCATTACAGTGTATGGTTTTAGTTATTTGTAAATAGTTTCTGAATTGCTCCATCCGGCTCTCATAAGAGGCACTGCCTATGCCCGGGAGCAGGAAGTGGATTTTATCCTGGTTGCGCTGGAAGAAGCCGGCTATTTTCCTGTCATCATTGAAAGGGTAATAGTCGAGATGGCGGTTCAGGTAGTCGATGGCTTCCTTCATCGCGCGCGCATCGGGCTTACTTTTTCCCATCCGGATCAGCGCCTGCCTCTGCCTGATCACGGACAGGATAAAGTGTCTAAGCTCAGTATGAAGAGGAAGGGACGACATAGTGAGGGGGATTTTCGAGCGAACCCTTCATATAACCTGCTTTATAGGTTACATGAAACAACGCGACCAGAAAAATGATAAGTAAGATTAGCATGAGTATCATGGTCCCATTTCCTACCGGTGTTTTATCTGGATCTCGCATGGCTCAGGTGTTTAATTTTACAATCCTCTAAATCTTTGTCAGTCAGATAGTGTTGGGCCAGGATTTCATAATCATCCATGAAATCGTTTGAAGGTCCTGAATTTGCCTGGGGTGAATTTGGTTCTTGCATAGTTTGAGTTTTTAGTGAAATAATGGGGCAGAACCAAACCTCTGCCCCATTACGCTTTCGTTACCAGAAAAAGAACGCAACATTTTTTTGGGAATGCAGAAACCCGTTAAAAGCGTGGGGACGCTAATGTTTTATATTAAAATGGAGAATCTGCATAATCGCCGGTTTGCCTTCTGATATTTTCTTTTCGTGAATTTCTTGAAAGAGATAATAATTGAATGTTATCGATGGAATATCCTCTTTGATTATCTATCCGGTCAATGGATAATGATCCTGGTTGCTTCCCTTTGTATTCCAGGTAACCGTGTTGTGAGCAAAACATCCTGAACTCATTTATTCGCAACGAGAATTCTTTACCCCTTCTCCTGGCATTTGATCTTAAAGCATTAAAGAAGTACTCGGTTGGATGGAGTTCCTTATATTTTTTAGACCTGCATTTATGGCATATCCTTCTATGCTTACTGGCCTGGTTTCTACAATATTTTGTGGTGCATTTCATGAGTGTCTGCTAATGAGTTAATTTATTCTTAATGGCATACGCCACCAGCTGCCGATCCGGATTGCTGGATCCGGTAAAGGAGAGCTTCTGGTATATATGCGTGATGTGATTGTGGACTGTGGCTTTTGAGATAAAGAGCCGTTCGCCAATTTCTTCTTCGGGGTACCCTTCTGCAAAAAAAGAGACTACCTGGAGCTCGCGGGTTGACAGCTTACCGGTCATGGTAGCCCTGCAGGTTGTTCTTTTGCAGACGTGGCGGATGGGACATGAGACTTTTTCGAAGATGAAGTTGCCATCGTCGTCGATATCGGCATTACCATCCCGGGAAGAGAAGTTGCAGGTGCAGAATTGGTAAACTCTACCATATTCACGAGGACCTTCACCAATTATCCTGCATAACTCTGCGTGTTGTTCCGGATAGGTTTCCCTGATCTTTTTATCCAGGTTGATAAAGAAACTCCTGGGGAGCTTATCGAATCTGGTTACTTCACCGGTCGCGAGGTTTTCATGCAGGAGCATGTCTTTTGTGGTGTTCCAGTAGATTTCGATCATGGCCTTACTTCTTGTAAATGTTCAGGAAATAATTCATTAACAGGAGTTCTTAATACCTGTGCGATTTTTTCACGTTCAAGTTTATTGAAGGATCCTGTATTTATCTTTTGATAAAAGGTTGAATATTTCATGTCAAGTGCCGAGAGTAATTTATCTCTAAGTATGACTTTTGGACTTTGATCTGGAAGTGCTTGATAGTAGTCTTTAAAGTTCATTTTTTACATATTTATGATAGAATATTTCAGAGTTATATTAACAATCTGTAATTTGTATTCACAAAATAAGAATAAAGAATTCAAATAAGCAAGTAAAATACACAAAAAGAGAAATTAAAAGTCATTAATATTGATATTCAGGAAGTTTCATAGCACTATTTTTGAAATATAATTACATTGAGATGGAGATAATTGGGCAGTATATCGAAAGAGCATTTAAAAAAAGCAGAATCAAGACGTCGTTATTTGCAAGTGATCTTAATACATCACCGCGAAACCTCTATAGCATATTCACCAGGGAAAGTGTTGACTCCGAGAAGCTTTTCTTAATGTGCAAAATATTAGGGATTAATTTGTTTGATTATTATACGAATAGGTTGATAGAAGAGGATCCTCAAAAGTTTGCTGAGCCTGAAGCTAAATACAACAGATCACCGAAACGCCGGGTGATGGTAGAGGTTGAATTAGATGAAGCGGAGTATAATGAATTGATTAAAAAGACCACACGATGACTAACAAAGAAATTAAGAAGTATTTAATTGAATTCGGGTTTAAGGATTGTACGAAGGAATGGTACCCCGAGCGTGGAAAGATACAGAACTCGTATAAATTGGATCCACATGTTATTATTTTGGATGATCCAATGGTTATATATACGAAGGCTGCTGAAGTAGAGGATGAGTCTAATGGATTATCTATTCCTCAATTGATAGGATTTCGGGCTTACCTTAATTTGGAAAATGAGTACCAGGATAAAATAACTGAACCCAAACTTCATCTTGATGAACTATATGAAAAAATACAAGCTCATCCCAATTATTACAGGTATAAGGCTTATACTCTGTTCAGAAGGAAATATGAAGGGACTAAGTTAGCCACGAATTAAATATTGACATACACAAATCCATGTACCTACCTACAAAAAAGCAAAAAGTTACAAAGTTACATGGGATACAAATTTTAAGTAGTGCATTAACAGGCAGATACAGGGGGTAAGCGCACCCCCGCAGCTCCACTTTTTTGATACAAAATTAAAGTAAAACACCGTAAAACTCAGTATTTACGGTGTTTTTTATTGTGTGCCGTGCATGGCAAATAACTTGACGGTGGAAGTCCGTTATGGGGGTTTGTAGTTGCCAACCATTAGCCAATAGCAAGGGTGTCCACTGCGAGGTGGAATCTGAAGGAAGCTGGAGGCAAAGTTCCGACCTGAGGAACACGAACATCATCAGGCATACCCGATGGGACGAGCTTGCAATACAAAGCGAAATCCAAAAGCTACACGGACATCGGGGTGTAAATGGTGCGGGTGCATGGAATGAAGGTTATTTGTCTTACCACGGGAGGTCTCACAGACGTGTGGAAACGAAGTAAGAAGCACGGTTGAAACAAGATTTACTGTGAGAAGTCAGCCGAGGCCATAGTATCCCGATTATATCGGGAGAAGGGCTGAATCTTAAGAAGTGAGAGTAAATGAATGTCACCAAATGAAGGGAAGAAAGCAGAAAATATCGCAAGATACCTGCCTACAAAGAGATAGGGCGGAACCCGAAAGGTATGTAGGAGGGCAGACCTATATTTGGATGACTGAAAACAACATCACTAATGCCGACCAACGGAATTATGGATTACTGGAGGACATCTTGTCCCCGATGAATTTGAACAAAGCCTATAAACGGGTTTATAGCAACAAAGGCAAAGGAGGCGTAGACAAGATGGAAGTTGAATCCCTTAAGGATTACCTTGTCAACAACAAGACAGAGTTACTACAGTCCATAATGGACGGGACTTACCGTCCAAATCCAGTTCGACGGGTAGAAATACCTAAGGACAAAAAGGAGAAAAGAATGCTGGGCATCCCCACGGTAGTTGACCGTGTCGTCCAACAGGCTATTGCACAGGTTTTATCACCTGTTTACGAGGAGCAGTTCTCGGTAAATAGCTACGGCTTCAGACCAAAACGCAATGCTCACCAGGCATTGAACAAATGCAAGGATTATATCACAGAGGGTTATAAATATGCTGTTGATATGGACTTGGAGAAGTTCTTCGATACGGTAAATCAGAGTAAACTGATAGAAGTATTATCAAAGGGGGTAAAAGATGGACGAGTCATATCACTTATCCACAAATACCTTCATGCGGGAGTAGTAGTGCGGAATAAGTTTGAGGAAACGATGATAGGTGTACCACAGGGAGGACCGCTAAGTCCACTATTGAGCAACATCATGCTTAATGAGCTGGACAGGGAACTCGAAAGGCGAGGACATCGCTTTGTACGCTATGCAGATGATTTGGTCATTCTATGCAAAAGCAAAAGGAGTGCCGAACGGACATTGGCAAACATCATCCCGTACATCGAAGAGAAATTGTTCTTGAAAGTAAACAGAGAAAAGACGGCAGTAGCTTATATCTCAAAGATAAAATTTTTGGGATACTCGTTTTATGAAAATGAGACAGGAGGACGGTTACGTGTACATCCAAAGACCATTACCAAAATGAAGGCGCGAATAAAGGAGCTGACATCAAGGAGCAATGGTTGGGGAGATGCAAGACGGAAAGAAGCACTCAGAGAGTACATCACGGGCTGGGTGAACTACTTTAGGTTAGGCGATATGAAGAGTCTTCTTCCTAAAGTAGACGAATGGTATCGCAGACGTTTACGTATGGTAATATGGAAACAATGGAAACGCGTAAGGACACGATTGCGGAATCTCATTAAACTTGGTATTGTAAAATCCAAGGCATGGGAATACGCTAACACGAGAAAAGGCTACTGGCGTATTGCCAATAGCCCTATCTTAAATAGGTCTATCACCATCGACCGTCTTAAACTTGCAGGATATATCTTCTTTTCGGATTATTTTCGGAAGGTCAATGGCGTAAATTAAGAAACCGCCGTGTACCGAACGGTACGCACGGTGGTGTGGAAGGTCGAAACGGGAACTAATCCCGTTTCTCCTATCCGATTTTAGGCCATACCAAATTATCCTTATAATAACAATATTCTGGTCTCTTATCCGGTGTGGAGAATCCAGTGCTCTGACCACTTTTCACCGGAGTAAATTGGCCACCCCTGGCCGGAATTAAGTGCTTGTTGTTAAAATATTTATGATCATTGCAATTGAAACGGCCAGATGTGGTCAAGGTGTCCGGTTTTTGCACCTTAAATCCACTGAAAGCTGGAGTTTTTCACTTATATACTTGAGACATCTATTTAGTTTTTGTTGTTGCAATTCCTTTTTATTATTATCCCAAAGAGGTACTCGCTTTATTTTCAGCCTAT
>CAYGFI010000013.1:0-54121 GCA_964349045.1 uncultured Chitinophaga sp. | reverse complement strand
TCCTTGTTCTCAGATCTATAAAATTTTTATTCCAAACTTCGATCACCTGAATGAAAAAACGCATTGCTATACTTGGTTCAACAGGATCCATCGGTAATCAGGCTATTGAAGTTATCGAGGCAAATCCCGGGATTTTTGAAATCGAGGTTCTTACTGCATTTAACAATGCTGAACTGTTAATTAAACAGGCAATTAAATACGTTCCTAATGTAGTGGTAATCGGGAATGAGGAGAAGTACCCGTTCGTTAAAGAAAATCTTTCCAACTTTCCCATTAAAGTGTATGCCGGGATGGATGCCCTTAACCATGTTGTATCCATGGAAAGTATTGATATTGTTCTAACAGCAATGGTAGGCTATTCCGGACTCGCGCCAACTCTCGCTGCCATCAGGGCCGGTAAGAATATTGCACTTGCCAATAAAGAGACCATGGTAGTTGCAGGAGAGTTGATCCGGAACCTGGCCATCGAAAAAAAAGTAAATATCATCCCGGTCGATTCTGAGCATTCAGCTATCTTCCAGTGTCTCACCGGTGAAGATCACAATACCGTTGAAAAGATTATTCTTACTGCATCCGGTGGACCTTTCCGTGATAAATCTCCCGAATTTGTAAGAACGGTTAACAAGGAACAGGCTCTGAACCATCCTAACTGGTGCATGGGAGTAAAAATTACCATCGATTCGGCCTCCATGATGAACAAGGGCCTTGAAGTTATTGAAGCCCGATGGCTTTTTGATGTTCCACAGGATAAAATTGAGGTGTTGATTCATCCCCAGTCAGTTATCCATTCAATGGTTCAGTTTGAAGATGGATCAATAAAAGCCCAGATGGGCCTTCCGGATATGCGACTCCCTATACAATACGCATTTGGTTTCCCTCATAGAATAAAATCGGAATTTCCCAGATTAAACTTACTGGATTACCCAATTTTGAGTTTTGAGCCTCCCGATACGAAAAAATTTCGTAACCTTGCAATCGCTTATGAAGCGCTTCGAAAGGGAGGAAACTGGCCTTGCATTATGAATGCCGCCAATGAAATAAGCGTAAATGCATTTCTTTGCGACAGGATCGGCTTTATGGAAATGTCAGACATAATTGAACAAGTTCTTGGTAAATCAGGTTTTATACCGAATCCGGACCTTGAAGACCTGAAGTCTTCTGATAAGGAAGCTCGAATTTTGGCAAATCAACTAATTGATTAAATGAATGGAAATTTTAATTAAAGCAGCTCAATTTTTTTTAAGTCTTTCGATACTAATCATACTGCATGAGGCGGGACACTTTTTTCTGGCCAAGTTATTCAAAACCCGGGTGGAGAAATTCTACCTTTTCTTTGATCCATGGTTTTCAATTTTCAAAAAGAAGATTGGTGAAACCGAATACGGTATAGGCTGGCTTCCTTTGGGCGGTTATGTTAAAATCTCGGGAATGATTGATGAATCGATGGATAAGGAGGCAATGAAACTGCCGCCACAACCTTATGAATTCCGTTCAAAACCAAGCTGGCAGAGACTTCTGATTATGCTCGGGGGAGTTCTGGTCAATTTTATCCTTGCCCTTTTTATTTATTCCATTGTTCTTTACACCTGGGGTGACAGCTATATTCCTACCAAAAATGTAACCGCCGGCATTATGGTTGATTCGGTCGCAAAGAATATGGGTCTGCAGAATGGGGACAAAATTTTATCCATAGACGGAAAAGAGACTGAAAATTTCTTTTTGATTGTGCATGACATTGTGGTAAATGATGCAAAAACCATCCAGATCGAAAGAGATGGAAATCCAATGGAACTTGAAATTCCTGAAAATTCGATTGCCCCCCTTCTTAAAACAACAACACCAATTTATCCGAGACTCCCTTTTTATGCACAGGGATTCCAGGGTAATTCTCCTGCTAAAAAAGCAGGCATGGAAATAAACGATAGAATAATAGGTATAAATGGATCTTATTTTGAATATTGGGACCAGTTTAAAGAGATAATCCCGCAATATAAAGATCAACCAACAATTATTTCGGTTCAGCGAAATGAGAAAGATACTGTTGATCTTAATGTTACCATTGGTTCTGATGGCTTAATCGGTGTATTAGTGGATTTAAACTTAAGTCGGTTTTATGAGGAAAAAAATGTGGAGTATTCCTTTTTACAATCAATCCCCGCCGGAATTAACAAAGGTTTCAGAACCGTCAGTTCTTACCTTAAACAACTGAAACTCCTTTTTAAACCCGAAACAAAGGCCTATGAATCTATTGGCGGGTTTCTGAAAATCGGAAGCATCTTTTCGCCAACCTGGGATTGGCGGTCGTTTTGGAATTTAACCGCATTTCTATCAATTATTCTGGCTGTAATGAATATTTTACCCATTCCGGCTCTCGACGGGGGTCATGTTACTTTTCTTCTTTATGAGATTATTACGGGTCACAAACCCGGCGATAAATTTCTGGAATATGCACAGATAACCGGTATGGTATTATTATTTTCTCTTTTACTTTATGCAAACGGCAATGATATTATCCAGCTATTTAAAAAATAACCAGATTCTCATTAGCATTTAGTTTTTTTATTAACTTTGTTGCAACTAAATAATTAAAATATGGAATCTCTTATAATTCTCGGAGCAATTGGAGCACCTGAAATTATTATTATTCTTATTATCGTGATCCTACTCTTTGGAGGTCGAAAAATTCCTGAATTAATGAAAGGAATCGGACAAGGAATGAAAGAATTTAAAAAAGCCAGCAGAGAAGGTGATCTGACGGATAAAGCTCCTTCCGATAACGAAAATAAATAAAAATATTCCTCTAAATTGTTAAGGGGGGCCTCTCAAAGGCTCCTTATTTTTATATAGAATTTTTTTGCATAAAAATATAAAATCGATTTTGTTAATTACTTTCTTTCGCTTCCCTTTCATTAAAGGCTCATTCCTGTTACTTTAGCAAGTATAAACCCAGGTATGAATAAACGGTATATTATTTCCTGCATCTTAATTTGCCTCCCGCTGAAATTTGCTCCCTTGTCGGCAGAGGCATATAATTCTGTGAGAAATTACAAAGATTCTTTTGCGGAGATGTCCGGAATTGATTTAACCGATATTAAAAATATTCCTGATTTGTACTTTGAGTGTCAGATTGCCCAGATTGCAGAGAATTCAACTATTCCATTGTTTTACAATTCTCTCGTAAGAGAATATATTGAAATCTATCTGATGGGTCGCATTAGTCAAATTCCGGAACTCGATCAGCTTTCCAACCTGTATTTTCCATTATTCGAAACTCAACTTAAAAACTCAGGCCTCCCGGATGAATTGAAGTATATCCCTGTTATTGAATCCGGATTAAATCCACTTGCCGTGTCTCCTTCAGGTGCGTGTGGACTTTGGCAATTCAAAGCCGAAACAGGACGATCATATGGCCTGATTGTTAATGAATCATCCGATGAACGATCCGATCCGGCAAAAAGTACTCAGGCTGCCTGTGAATATATCAAATACCTCAATGATATTTTCGGTGACTGGCAAATCAGTCTTCTGGCCTATCATGCCGGTCCTTCCACACTCAAAAATGCTATTATTAAAGCAGGTGGTAAATCTTCCTTTAGCGACATTTATGATTTCCTTCCCCTGCAAACTCAACGTTACCTGCCAGCCTATATTGCAGTGATTTACGTCCTGAATAATTATAAAAATCATATTTAAAGACTATTTCTTCATCTCAGGCACAAAATTTGCGGTAAACTATACCTGGACTGTATTATTAGTTTTTATTAACCACTTAAAATGCAAATTTCCGAATTGCATAAAACCTACCTGGTGAAAATTTTATGGGTAAACGAATCTTCTGATACAGTCAACATGATTAATGTATAACTCTGATTTTCAATGCGATGATTTTACTTAAAAATTTATTATTAGTCCTCCTTCTACCATTTATCGCGCTATCATGCCTCAAGAATCCCGGATCATCCGGTACAGGAAAAAATTCAATGCTTCCTAACGTTACCGGGCCTGCAGGGGAAGTGTTAATTGTAATGGATAATAACCTTTGGAAAAGTCAGGGAGGTAATAAACTCAGGGAAACCCTGGAACAGGAATACCCTGCTCTACCTCAGCCTGAGCCTCTTTTTGATGTTATTCATATTCCCACGGGCGCATTTGATGACTTATTTAAAATGCACAGATCAATTATTATTCTGGATGTTTCTTCGGTGCATAAAACTGCTGAAATTTTATATTCCGAAAATATATGGGCAAAGCCCCAGATTGTAATACGCCTGCTGGCTCCTGATCCTGAGTCACTTGAGCGAATAATAGTGGATAATAAGGACAGGCTGATCAGCAACCTGCAACAATATGACCGCAGGAGACTCGCAGAAGTTTACAGATCAGGCAAAGATCTCAATATTAAAAGCATCCTGTCTAAATTCAGGATCAATTTGGCTATTCCCAGAGGATATAACATTGACCTTAATGCTGAAGATTTTAGCTCCCTTTCTATTGAATCAAGTCAAACCAGCCAGGTGATTTTTATATACCGTTACCCTTATTTCGATAAAAACGATTTTACTACTGAAAGACTTATTGAAAAACGAAATGAATTTTTAAAAACATATACTCAAGGCACCCGCGCAGGGTCATATATGACCACAACTGCAATATTCCCTCCAATGACATTTGATTTGAAAAAAAACGGACGCGAATTTGTTGAAATCAGGGGTTTATGGGAGCTGAATAAAGGCTTTATGGGTGGACCCTTTATTAGTCATAGTACATTGGATTCCATTAATAATGAGATAATTACAGTTGAGGCTTATGTATATAATCCCAATAACAAAAAAAGAAATCTCATGCGGCAAATGGAGGCAATCGTGTATTCTTTTGAAGTGATGAATTAGAAAATTGTTACGCGTGACGACGTGATGACGTGATGACGTGACAGATGTCCCTTATAAAATTTATTTTATTTAAAATCATTCTTCGTCATAACGTTACGTCGTCACATCGTCACGTGATAAATAATTTAAAGATCAAATTCCCAAACCTAATGAAATTCAGCCTTCTCCCAATCTCCGAAATTGAAAATTTCAAACGTAATGAGCAAATTATAAGAGACACAGCCAAACAGGTTATTAAGGATTTCGCAACTTTTGGTATGGAGATTTCATTTCCGGGGGATATCAGTTTTGCCTATGATTCCCTCTTTTTCCAATTAAAGATTATCATCGCCGAATTACTGCGGAGAGAACCTGAAAAACTCTCAGCTTTGCTTTACCAGATTGACCTGGATGAAAGCAAACTGAAGTCTGAACCGGATGCCTTTACTGAACATGAATTTATCAGTGCGATGATCCTGGAAAGGGAGTTTTTGAAAGTTTTGACCCGATATTATTTTAAAAACAATCCGGGGAAAATTTAAACAGGTATGTTTTGTGCACTTTGTTAAGTGAATACGATGCACTTAATAAGATTGCTCCGCTTATTTTAGTGCGCTTTTCTAGTAAGTGTTCATTGTTAAGTAAATCTGCTCTTAAGGATTAGTGAAATTTTGATCCCTGCTTATTACATTTTCTCACTTTCTCTCACTTTCTCTCACTTTCTCTCACTTTTAAAGTCCTAATAATGATCCCATGGGATATAATCTCAGTTAAAAATTTTCCTTATATTTGTCATGCGCACTTTCCTTATCAAAAAAAAGCATTATGAAAATCAGAAAAGTTGAAGATTTTCCAAAAAAGGACAACGTTGTCCTTATAGGGGCTAAAGACAGCCATTTTGCTGAATTTTTATCTTCCGAAGACGAAAAAAAATTCCTCAAAAAAAGGATTGAGAAAGGTAAAACCCAGATTACCGTTAATCAATTTTCGCGTCAGGTTTTTATACAGGTTCTTGAAACCGAAAAGAAATCAGGCTATCAGGTGATGGAAGAGCTTAGAAACGCTGCAGCAAAGACACTTACAGAAATACGTTTTCATGAATTAAAAAGTGTTACCATAGTTCATATTGATGGTTCCTGCGAAGCTGTATTAGCTTATGCTGAAGGTCTTGCCCTGGCAAACTACCAGTTTATAAAATATATGAATGATCAGGATAAAAAGAAATCATCACTTGAAGAAATACGACTTGCCTGCCCGCTGGTTGATGATAAATGTTTTGATAATATGCAACATCTGATAGATGCTGTATACAAAACCCGCGATCTTGTTAATGAACCCGCGTCGCACCTTAATGCTGAACAACTTGCTTCAGAAGTAGAAAAAATGGGTAAAGATGCTGGATTTAAAGTTGAAGTATTAAACAAAAAAAAGATCGAATCTTTGAAAATGGGAGGACTACTTGCTGTTAACCGGGGAAGTATCGATCCACCAACTTTTACTATTCTTGAATATAAGCCTGCCGGGGCAAAAAATAAAAAGCCCATTGTGCTGGTAGGCAAAGGTGTTATTTTCGACACGGGGGGACTGAGTCTGAAACCTACCCAGGACTCAATGGATTATATGAAATGTGATATGGCGGGTGCAGCCGCGGTAGCCGGCACATTTTATGCCATAGCAAAAGCCCGGGTACCGGTTCACATCATCGGACTCATCCCTTCCACCGATAATCGTCCGGATGGAAATGCCTATGCTCCCGGTGATGTTATCCGGATGTACGACGGAACAACCGTTGAAGTGTTGAATACAGATGCTGAAGGAAGAATGATTCTGGCTGATGCCTTGGCCTATGCCAAAAAGTACAAACCCGGTCTTGTAATTAACCTTGCCACGCTTACCGGAGCTGCAGCTATAGCTATTGGCAGCTTTGGAATCGTTTGCATGGGGAATACCACGCGGGATGTGATGAATAAGCTGATAGACAGCGGAAATAAAGTGTATGAAAGACTTGCGGAATTTCCCTTCTGGGATGAATACAAAGAACTGATTAAATCGGATGTTGCAGATCTGAAGAATATCGGGGGAAAATATGCAGGCGCTATTACTGCAGGAAAATTCCTCGAACATTTCACGGATTATCCCTTTATTCACTTCGACATTGCCGGCCCATCATTTATTAAAAAGGCGGAAGGCTACAGAACAACAGGTGGAACCGGAGTGGGCGTAAGACTACTTTTTAATTTCCTTAAAAACCTTGAAGCTTAAGGAGATATAACAAACAAAAAATGAGTGAAGAAAAAATAAAAATAGGTATTACTCACGGAGATATTAATGGTATTGGCTATGAAGTAATAATCAAAGGATTGATGGATCAGCGAATCCTTGAACTTTGTATCCCGGTTGTTTATGGCTCTCCTAAAGTGGCGGCCTACCACCGCAAAGCTTTAAATATTGATAATTTCAGTTTCAATTCTATCAACTCGATTGAAGAAGCCAGTGAGAAACGAGCCAATATTATCAATTGTGTTGATGAAGAAATCCGGGTCGAATTAGGCAGAAGCACACCTGTAGCAGGCGAATCAGCCTTTCTTGCTCTGGAAGCAGCCTTTAAAGACCTTCGGGATGGAAAAATTGATGCTGTCGTTACCGCTCCAATCAATAAACACAACATTCAATCAGAAAAATTTCCTTTTAGCGGCCATACAGAATATCTCAAGGCATTCTTTGATGCCGATGAAGTTCTTATGCTCATGGTTGGCAGTCTTCTTAAAGTGGGAGTCGTAGCAGGACACATTCCAATGAATCAGCTAGCTACTTACATCACAAAAGAAAGAATCCTGTCCAAACTCAGAATAATGAACCAATCACTCAAAGAGGATTTTGGTGTACGAAAACCGAGAATTGCAGTTTTATCTCTTAATCCTCATGCCGGTGACAACGGTGTGATAGGGAATGAAGAAATCGATACAATAATTCCGGCCATTGATCAGGCTAAAACAGAGAACATCCTTGCCCTGGGTCCCTATCCTGCAGATGGATTCTTTGGCTCAGGGAACTTTACAAAATTTGATGCTATTCTGGGTATGTATCATGATCAGGGACTTATTCCTTTTAAAACACTTGTTTCAGATGGAGGAGTAAATTTTACGGCAGGTCTCCCAATAATCCGGACCTCTCCTGCTCACGGAACTGCTTACGAAATTGTTGGAAAGGATGAAGCACATTTCGGATCCTTTTTGAATGCACTTTATCTTGCATGTGATATTTACAGAAACAGGAATCTTTATAAATTGATCAATAAAAATCCCCTTCCAGCTGGCCTTCCTGAAGAGCTTCAGAGTGCAAAGGATGTTTAAGAGTTGACGGGGAATTCAGAATCAGCAACTTTGGTGCTTTTAAGCATATGTGTCATCAGTGTTTTTACCTAAATTTTCATCAGATTCCAGAACAAGGATTCATACCTTTGTTTTATTATTGGAAAACGGGCAGAAGGCTATTAGGATCAAGGGGCCGTGAACATCAGCCTGATCACCTAAAACCCTAAACACCTAAATTGCTAAACACCTATATCCCTAAACACCTAAACACCCCCGCCATGTCTAAATTCACCCGTGAAGATGCATTAAACTATCATTCCCAGGGACGCCCCGGAAAACTTGAGGTCATTCCTACCAAACCACACAGTACACAACTGGATCTATCATTGGCCTATTCACCAGGTGTTGCTGAACCCTGTCTCGAAATAGAAAAAAAACCGGAAGATGCCTATATATATACAATGAAAGGTAATCTTGTTGCCGTAATTTCTAATGGAACGGCAGTCCTTGGTCTTGGCAACATTGGAGCCCTGGCCGGAAAGCCGGTTATGGAAGGAAAGGGCTTATTGTTTAAGATCTTTGCAGATATTGATGTATTCGATATTGAAGTCGACCGAAATGATATCGAAGGTTTTATTGAAGTTGTTAAGGGTATTGCTCCTACATTCGGTGGAATCAACCTTGAAGATATCAAGGCCCCCGAATGTTTTGAGATTGAAGAAAGACTCAAAAAGGAACTTCCTATTCCCGTGTTTCATGACGACCAGCATGGAACAGCCATCATTTCATCGGCTGGCCTTCTGAATGCCCTGGAGTTGATTGGTAAACAGATAAATAAAATCAAAATTGTTGTGAATGGCGCCGGAGCATCCGCTATTTCCTGCTCTCGTCTGTATGTCGCTCTCGGAGTAAAAAAAGAAAACATCATTATGCTCGATAGTAAAGGAGTACTTCAGAAAAGCCGTACCGATCTGAACCGATATAAAATGGAGTTTGCACAGGATACAAAGTTGAAAACGCTTGAGGATGCTTTAAAGGGAGCTGATGTATTTCTGGGTTTATCCAAAGGTAATGTTATGAGTGCAGAGATGCTAAAATCGATGGCCAAAGATCCTATTGTATTCGCCATGGCTAATCCTACTCCCGAAATCTCTTATGAAATTGCTATGGCTGCCCGGAAAGATCTCATTTTTGCAACAGGAAGGTCTGACTATCCTAATCAGATCAACAACGTGTTAGGCTTCCCTTATATTTTCCGTGGCGCGCTCGATGTAAGAGCGGGTACTATAAACGAAGCCATGAAAATAGCTGCTGTTAAAGCCCTTGCAGAATTAGCTAAGGAGGACGTTCCAGAAAGCGTCAATGCAGCATACAAATCCAAAAACCTTGTTTTTGGCCGTGAATACATCATCCCAAAACCTGTTGATCCCCGTCTGATCACCAAAGTAGCTCCTGCTGTTGCCAAAGCTGCCATTGATTCCGGTATCGCGGGACATATAATTACCGATTGGGAAAAATATAAACTGGAACTAAGCAAACGACTGGGGCTGGATAACCAGATCATTCAGGATATCCGTTTAAAGGCACATCAAAGATCAAAACGGGTTGTATTTGCTGAAGCTGGCGATTACAAAGTTTTAAAAGCAGCTCAGGAACTTATCCACGATGAAATCTGTGTGCCTATTTTACTCGGAAATCAAGAGGAAATTGAAAAATCCATAAAAGAAAACCACCTTGACCTGGGTAAGGTAAGTATAATAGACCCGAAAAGTAAAAAGGAAGAATCAAGGAGATCAGCATTTGCGAAGCTATTGTACGATAAAAGAAAACGCAAAGGACTTAACTTTGAAGAAGCCCAGGAACTGGTGTTCAACCAAAATTATTTCGGTGTTTTGATGGTTGAAACCGGTGAAGCTGATGCATTTCTGTCAGGTTTCTCAAGCAAATATGCCGATGTTATTCGTCCGGCTATTCAAATTGCAGGAACCAATAACCCCCAGAAACATATTGCAGGAATGTATCTGGTTCAGACCAAAAAAGGACCGTTTTTCTTTGCTGATACTACCGTCAATATACAGCCCTCTGCTCAAACCCTCGTCGACACGACCCTTCTTACAGCCAAAGCGGTAGAGAGATTTAATTTTAAACCACGTATCGCTATGGTTTCATATACCAACTTTGGTTCGCTCCGCGCGGGGAGTCCGTCGCGTGTTCATGAAGCTGTCGAAATCCTTCACCGCGACTATCCGGATTTGATTGTTGATGGAGAAATGCAGGCAAATTTTGCTTTTAACAAAGAACTCCGGCAAAAAAAATTCCCGTTTACAAAACTTCAGGAAATGGATGTGAATACCATAATCTTCCCAAATCTGAGCTCGGGAAATATTGCCTATAAAATGATGCAGGAAATCGGAGGCGCAGAAGTGATAGGTCCTATTCTCATCGGTCTTGGTAAACCCATTCACATCCTGCAACTTGAAAGCTCGGTAAGGGAAATTGTTAATATGGCAACTATTGCAGCTCTCGATGCACAGTGTTACGAGGATGAGCACAGCGGAAGGTAAAATTCAGAAGGTAGAATTCTGAATTAATGAAAAGTCGCTTAATAGTAAAATTCTAAATTCTAAATTCTAAAATTAATTTTACTTATTTTTAGGCAAAATATATCCTATGTATGAATTCATAGAGGGGAAGATTGTTGAAAAAACGCCTGCACATCTTGTACTTCAGGCCGGAAGTGTAGGATATTTTATAAATATTTCGGTTTTAACTTACTCCGCTTTACAGAATCTGGCGGAAGCAAGGATTTATCTGCACCTGGTAGTACGGGAAGATGCCCATATCTTTTACGGATTTCTTGATCGGGAAGAACGAAATATGTTTCGTCTGTTAATTTCTGTAAACGGAATTGGCCCTAATACCTCCAGAGTTATTCTGTCCTCCATCTCTGCCAGGGAAGTTGAACTTTTTATTCTTGAAGGAAATGTCAAGGCATTTCAGGATGTTAAAGGTATTGGACTGAAAACTGCCCAACGTATTATTGTTGACCTGAAAGATAAGGTCGGTAAAGGTGGAAAACCATCCGATTTATTTATATCAGAGCGCAATACAATTCAGGAAGAATCGTTATCTGCATTAGTCGCTCTTGGGTTTGCCAAAAAACAAGCTGAGAAGGTTTTGGGTACACTCTTGATAAAGAATCCTAATTGTACCGTGGAAGAAGCTGTTAAACAGGCATTAAAAATGCTGTAACTTACTTTTTTTGAGAAGGATTAACGCATACATATCCGCCCTGGCCATCCCTTTTCTACTGCCCATTCTGTCTGCTTCAGGAATTTCAAACTACAGATCAGAGCAGTACATTCTTTCTATGACAGGAAGTTATGAATCCATTGGAATACCTCCACCTGATTCTACTGATCTGAAGTACCCTTTTTCGCAAAAAAACAATTATCCTTTTTCGAATAGCGGAAACGACTCCCCGCTTTATCTGAAAGATCCTTCTAATGTTGAAAGATCTGTTGAATATGACCCGGTAACAGGTACCTATTCGTTTTCTGAGAAAGTTGGCGGGTTGGATTACAAGACTCCTGCAGTGATGAGCTATGATCAATACCGCAGTTACGAATTCAAAAAGTCAAAACAGGATTACTGGCAATCAAAAGCCCGTGGAGAAAATCTTTCGAATCAGGCTTCGTTTATTCCTCAGATTAATATCGGGGGCGAGGCGTTTGACCGCGTATTTGGAAGCAATACAATCAATATCATACCCTCTGGAAGTGCGGAACTTATTTTTGGTTTTAACCTTTCCAAAGTAGATAATCCGACCCTGACAGAAAAACTCAGAAAAACACCGAGTTTCACCTTCGAAGAAAAAATTCTTATGAACGTAAGCGGATCTATCGGCGACAAGATGAAACTGGATGTGAATTATAACACCGAAGCTACTTTCGACTTTGAAAACAAAACTAAACTGGAGTACGCCGGTAAAGAAGATGAAATTATTAAAAAAATAGAAGCAGGTAACGTCTCCCTTCCCTTATCAGGTTCTCTGATTACCGGGAGCCAGAGTCTTTTTGGTCTGAAAACGGAGATGCAGTTTGGTAAACTTACCATGACCACCATCTTATCCCAGCAAAAGGGCGAATCTTCGGTTATTGAGGTGCAGGGAGGAGCGCAGGTTCAGGAATTTTCAATCACAGTTGATGATTACGACGCGAATAAACACTTTTTCCTGTCAAACTATTTCAGGAATAACTACAACCGCGCTCTTGCTAACCTCCCAATTATCAGCACAGGAGTAACCATTACCCGTATTGAAGTCTGGATTACCAATAAGAACAGCAACTTTGAAGAATCCCGTAATATCATTGCCTTTCATGATCTGGGTGAAGACAGCCTCTTTAGTACCAGTTTCAGTCGAAATCCGGATGAACAGGGCAAACATCCACGTAATGAACTCAACAACCTGTACGGGCAGATGACCGATACCTACCAGGGAATCCGTGATATCAATAAAGTAACTTCAATTCTTGCAGGCGATCCCAATTTTAGCCTGGGCAGGGATTTTGAAAAAATTGAAAATGCCCGTTTACTTTCAACACGCGAATTCAGCCTGAACAATCAACTTGGTTATATTTCACTTAACGGAGCGCTTAATGCAGATGAAATCCTGGCTGTTGCCTATGAATACACATACAATGGAAAGACTTACCGCGTAGGGGAGCTTTCATCTTCTGCCGGGGTAAGCGCTCCAAATGCCCTTTACCTGAAAATGCTTAAAGGTACCAATTTTACCCCTTACAGCCCTTCCTGGAAGCTTATGATGAAAAACGTTTACGCCATTGGCGCCTACCAGGTAACCCCTGATGATTTTATACTAGAAGTCTTATACCAGGACGATAAAACGGGAAATGCTATCAACTACATTCCCGAGGGAGACCTGAATAAAAAAATCCTTTTAAAACTCCTGAATCTCGATAATCTGAATTCTCAGAATGATCCTTATTCCGATGGACTATTCGACTTTATCAGCGGAGTTACGGTAAATCCATCGAATGGGCGGATTTTCTTTCCCATTCTTGAACCTTTTGGAAGCGACCTTGAGAAAATTATCCGTGCTAATGTTGATAACCCTGAAGCAGCAGTGGATAAATACGTCTTCCAGGCCCTTTACGATTCCACCAAAACCAAAGCACAGCAGATGGCTGAAAAAAATAAATTCAAGCTGGCCGGTGAGTACCAATCATCCTCCAGCTCTGAAATTATGCTCAATGCCATGAATGTTCCACAGGGATCAGTAAAAGTGACTGCCGGAGGTCGGGAATTAGCTGAGAATGTAGATTTTACAGTAGATTATACTCTTGGAAGAGTAACCATAATTAACCAGGGTCTGCTTGAATCAGGCACTCCCATTAAAATATCCCTCGAAAGCAACTCCCTCTTCAGCATTCAAACCAAAACCCTGGTGGGTACCCACCTTGATTATAAAGTATCAGAAAATTTTAACCTCGGGGCAACGGTGATGAATCTTACCGAACGACCCCTTACTCAAAAAGTTAACATTGGCGATGAGCCGATCTCAAATACAATCTGGGGAATTAACGGATCGTACCGTACACAATCACAATGGCTGACCAACCTGGTCGATAAGCTTCCATTACTGGAAACCAAAGAGCCATCGACCATAACAATGGTAGGAGAATTTGCTCAACTGGTTCCGGGTCATTCCAAAGCCATTGAAAAAAAGGGGAACGCGTATATCGATGATTTCGAGGGAAGTGAAACCTCGATTGATATGAAATCTTTCTCTGCCTGGTCGCTTTCAAGTACGCCAACTTATGGTAAATTTAAGACCGATGCGGAACTTTCTGAAGATCTGCGATATGGATACAACAGGGGTCACCTGGCATGGTATGTTATTGATCCACTGTTTTTACGCAATAATTCCCTCACCCCCGATCATATTTCAAAAGATAAAGAGTTGCAGTCAAGTCATTATGTCAAGGAAGTATATGAAGAAAATATCTTCCCGGAGAAAGAAAACCCAAACAACGTACCAACTAATATCTCCGTGCTTAACCTGGCTTTTTATCCCAGGGAGCGGGGACCGTACAATTACGACTGGCAGAATGTAAATCCCGACGGGACCCTGAAGAACCCGCAGGATCGCTGGGGAGGAATTATGAGAGAATTGCATTCAACCGATTTCGAAACTTCGAATATCCAGTTCATTGAATTCTGGCTTATGGATCCATTTGTTGAAATGCCCGGTAAACAGGGTGGCGATCTGTATTTTAACCTGGGTAATATTTCCGAGGATGTGCTCAAAGACAGCCGGAAGTCTTTTGAGAACGGATTACCTTCCAGTTCCACCATAATTCAGGTTGACACCACTGTATGGGGTCGGATTCCAAAAGTACAGTCATTGGTAAATGCATTCAATAATGAACTATCTTCAAGGAAATACCAGGATGTTGGCCTCGACGGCCTTTCCAATACTGATGAATCAGATTTTTTCAAGGATTTTCTTGATGCAGTGCAAGGTAATATATCTGAAGCAGCCTATCAAAAGCTTCTTGAAGACCCGTCTTCAGATAACTTTCATTATTACAGGGGATCAGATTACGATGGAGAAAAACTGGATATTCTAACCCGCTATAAAAGATATAACGGTCTGGAAGGCAATTCCCCAACTGCTGAGCAATCGAATGAATCCTACCCTACAACCGGTTCCACTCTTCCAAACGTGGAAGATATCAACCGTGATAATACATTGAGCGAATCGGAAAGTTTTTATTCGTACCGTGTAAGTATCCGTCCGAATGATCTCGAAGTAGGGCGAAATTATATCATCGATATGGTGAAGGATGATACTAAATTTCCAAACGGCAAGTCATCCTCTGTGAACTGGTATCAGTTCCGGATCCCGATAAATAATTATGAAGATGTTGTTGGCGGGATCCAGGATTTCAAATCCATCCGTTTTGTGAGGATGTATCTCACTAATTTCTCCGACACGGTGATCATGCGATTTGCCCGCCTGGATCTGGTCCGGGGAGAATGGAGAAGGTATAATCTTGATTTTAACGAGGGAGGAGAGGACTGGACCGGCTATGAACCTACTGATGGGACATTTGATATATCGGCGGTAAACATAGAAGAAAACGCCGGTAAAACACCTGTAAACTATATATTACCTCCGGGAATTACCCGGGTAATAGATCCGACAAATCCACAGTTGCGTCAGCTAAATGAGCAATCGATCGTTCTGAAAGTAAATAATCTTGAAGACGGTGATGCACGTGCTGCGTATAAAAATGTTAGTCTCGATATCCGCCAATACAAAAAGATTGAGATGGAGGCTCACATGGAGGCCATTCCTGATGTACCGTTACTTGATGGCGAGATAACTGCTTTCATCCGGATTGGATCCGACTATAAAGGCAACTTCTATGAATATGAGGTTCCCCTGAAAGTTACCCGCCCGGGAAAATACAGCGATGATAAAGATTCCGATAAACTTCTCGTATGGCCCCGGGAAAATAGATTTGATATAGATCTTTCGGTATTCCAGCAGGCCAAACAGTCAAGAAACAATGCCATGCGCCTGCCCGACTCGGATGTGAGTCTTACAACTATTTATTCAATTATCGATAAACATGGAAATAAAGTGAGCGTTTCCGGAAATCCGAATATGGCAAATGTACGGACCATTATGATTGGTGTCCGGAATCCCAAATCATCGAATAATCCCGGATCCGACGATGGTTTACCCAAATCGGCTGAAGTATGGCTGAATGAGCTTCGTATGAGCGAGTTTGATGAAAAAGGAGGTTGGGCTGCAAACGGGAGAATTACCACAAAACTTGCCGATTTCGGCTCCCTTACCTTCGCCGGTAACACGAGTACTCCGGGATTCGGAAGTATTGAGAAAAAAGTTCAGGAAAGAGACAAAGAAAGAGTTGTTCAATATGATCTTTCAAGTAATTTTGAACTGGGTAAATTCTTTCCCCTGAAAAGTGGCATATCTATCCCAATGTATATGGGCCTTTCCGAAGAATTCATTAACCCGGAATATAACCCTGTTGATCCTGATATTCTTCTTCAGGCTGCTTTGGATAACGCGGAAAGTAAAAGTGAAAAGGACTCCATAAAAAATATTTCACAGGATTACACACGGAGAAGAAGCATAAACTTTACAAACGTAAGAGTGGTTAAGAAAGAGGGGAAACCTCATTTTTATGACCTTGCCAACTGGTCGACAAGTTATTCATACAACGAAATTTTCAGTCGTAATATCTCCACCGAATATTACACACAGCGAAAATACAGGGGTGGGCTGAATTATACCTATAATGCCAGACCAAAAAATGTAGCTCCCTTTGCAAAATCCAAAGGAATGAAATCACAATATTTTAAGCTGATAAAGGATTTCAACTTTTACTATTCACCTTCCATGCTTTCCTTCAGAACCGACCTAAGCCGGTATTATACTGAAAGAAAGCTCAGAAACCTGAACAATCCTTATCTTCAGATTGAACCAACATTTAAAAAAGATTTTACCTGGAACCGCTATTACGATTTTAAATATGACATTACGCGTGCGCTGAAGTTTGATTTTAATGCCACCAATATCGCCCGTATCGATGAACCTGAAGGAAGGATGAACCGGAATGACAGTGAATACGAGATGAAACGGGATTCAATCTTAAATGAAATTTATTCATTTGGCCGAACAACCAGCTATATGCACCAGTTCAATGTTTCTTATACACTGCCGCTGAATAAGATTCCTTTGCTCAACTGGATGACCCTTTCAACCCGTTATAATGCAACATATGGCTGGGATACCGGCCCAATCCTCAGTGACCCGACGATTGACCTGGGTAATACCCTGAAGAACTCAAATTCAATCCAGTACAATGGTCAGTTGAATATGCTGAATCTTTACAACAAGGTTCCGTATATAAAAAGCATCAACGACAAATACCGGAGTGCAGGAAATAAGTCAACAGCGAATAAAGCCCAGGCAAAACCTCCACGTACTAAAACGGTAAATTTTGTCAGAGAAAACCAGCTTCTGCGGGCAAATTATCCCCGCTCATATTTGCATAAGCTGAAAACTGAAGATATTAAGGTTATTGTAACCGATGGCAACGGACAGGAAGTGACTGTAGCTGTGGAGATTGTAAATGAAAACCGTATTAAAATTACAACAACAGATGAAGCCCGCAATTGTAAGGTTGAAATCATCGGTACCCGCGCATTGGGCGAAAACCCTGTTATTTTCATAGCTGAAAATACCACGCGTATTCTTACCGGATTTAAAAATATTAATGTTACATATAGCGTTAATGACGGAACAGTCCTCCCCGGAT
Organism: uncultured Chitinophaga sp.; assembly: GCA_964349045.1. Taxonomy (GTDB): domain Bacteria; phylum Bacteroidota; class Bacteroidia; order Bacteroidales; genus JACJXF01. The sequence continues at coordinate 36,559 of CAYGFI010000013.1, read as the reverse complement.
ATAAGCCCCGTACAAATATCCTTGGCATGGACAATGGATTTCAGGCTCCGGGCTGGAATTTTATCATGGGATTGCAGGATAAAAACTTCGCTGAAGATGCATTTGACAGGGGCTGGCTTTCAAAGGACTCCCTTATCAACCAGCCTTACATGATGAACCATAATACCAAACTGAATCTTAGGGCTACCTTTGAGCCCTTTGACGGATTGCGTGTTGATCTTACTGCAAACCAGAATCTGTCGCGGAATACAAGTGAGTTTTTTATTGCCAACAATAATGGTTTGCTTCCTGATGAAAATGAAAGGGGATTCCGCGAATCAGGAAATTTCTCTATGTCGTATCTCTCATGGGGAACAGCGTTCGAAAGAATTTACAATAAGGATAAGGACTTTGGATCAATCGCCTTTGAGAAACTTAAAAGTGACTATCGGCAAAATATCTCCTCCCGGCTCGCCAACGAATATATGCTTGAACATCCTGATTCATCGCTCAGATTAAATAACCAGGGATATTATGACTACTTTGGTCCAAACTCCCAGCAAGTTTTAATTCCTTCATTTCTTGCTGCATATGGAATGAGAGACCCCAATAAAGTGGCGCTTGGAACCTTTCCTTCCATATTTGAAATGATGCCAAACTGGAGAGTAACATTTGATGGTCTTAGTAAGCTGGAAATCGTAAAACGGCATTTTAAGAGCATCAGTCTGAGCCATGCCTACCGTTCATCATATAATATTGGCACATTCCTTACGAATCCTTTTGATATCTTTGAGACTATTGACAACCAGGGAAACTTTATCCCTCAATACGATGTAACTGTTGTTAGCATAAACGAGCAGTTTAGTCCGCTTTTCGATATCAATATGGATTGGAACAATAGTCTGACAACCAAACTTGAATTTAAGAGATCCCGGACTCTGTCACTTAGTACATCCAACAACCAGATCAATGAAGTGAACAGTAAAGAGATTGTCTTCGGCGCCGGCTACCGGTTTAATGAAGTACAGCTGATCATCAATCAACAGGAATTCAAAAGTGACCTGAACGTCAGAGGCGATATTTCTATCCGGGATAACCGTACGGTAATACGAAAGCTCACTGAAGACAGCGACCAGATCACTGCCGGGCAAAGGATAATCACCCTTAAACTCACATTTGACTATGTTTTATCCGATCGGTTTAACCTCCGCTTCTTTGTCGATCAAAGAGTCAATAATCCACTTATTTCATTGTCTTATCCCACATCCAATACCAATGTGGGATTTAGTGTGAGGTTTACATTGTCGCAATGATAAAGTCCTTTGTGAAGCTGTGCTGATGATTTATTCGTGACGGTGTGACGGCGTGACGGTGTGACGGCGTGATTGGTGTGACGGCGTGACGGTGTGTTGTCGTTTGTTATGTCGTTAGGCTGTCACGTCATCACGAACCAAAAAATGTGTTTTAAAAACGAAAATGTTTTCCCTCAACCCCCGGATATTTGTTTTAAAAATATTAATTTTACATAACAATATCATAACACAAATCAAAATAAACCTTTCAAAATGAATTTCCCAGACAATCTAAAGTACACCAAAGAACACGAATGGATCAAAGTCACTGGTAACGAAGCATTTGTTGGTATTACGGAATTTGCAACCAGTGAGTTAGGAGATATTGTTTTTATGGAAATTGAAACCCGTGGTGAAACATTATCCGCCGGTGAGACTTTTGGAACGGTAGAGGCTGTTAAAACGGTTTCCGATTTGTTTATGCCGGTTTCCGGGGAGATACTTCAGGTGAATCCTGATCTGGAAACTACCCCGGAACTTGTAAATAAGGATCCCTATGGTAAAGGATGGATCATAAAAATTAAAATGACGAACACCGGGGAAATAAAAAATTTGTTGGATTCCGCGGATTATAAAAATCTGATAGGGCATTAATATGATGGTTTTATAGAACCGCTATTCGTAGCTAATCCGCGGAAACCATCGCCTGGTTTATAATTTCTTTTTAATTTCGGTTTCGGTAAAAGCTTCGACAAAATCGCCAACCTTGATATCATTGAAGTTTTGTATATTTAGTCCGCATTCAAGTCCGCTTACCACTTCTTTTACATCGTCTTTAAATCGTTTCAGCGAACCAAGTTCACCGGTGTATACTACAATACCATCACGAATTACACGGACTCTGCTTGTGCGGTTTATCTTTCCTTCTTTAACAATACATCCTGCAATGGTTCCTGTCTTGGTAATCTTAAACACTTCCTTAATCTCAAGGGTTGCTGTAATCTCTTCCCTGATTTCGGGGGATAACATACCTTCCATAGCTGCCCGTAATTCTTCGATAGCATCGTAGATTATGCTGTAAATGCGAATATCAATCTGCTCTTTTTCAGCCAGTTTTCTGGCACTCAGGGAAGGACGTACCTGGAAACCGATGATAACAGCATTAGATGCTGCAGCCAGAAGAATATCCGACTCAGAGATCTGCCCGACAGCCTTATGAATGATGTTCACCTCTATTTCTGCAGTGGAAAGTTTAAGCAAAGAGTCGCTGAGCGCCTCAACCGAACCGTCAACGTCTCCTTTGATAATAACGTTAAGTTCTTTGAAGTTACCTATGGCAATACGGCGACCGATTTCATCGAGTGTAATATGCTTCATTGTACGAAGATCCTGCTCTCTCTGTAGTTGTTCGCGACGAGATGCAATTTCTTTTGCCTCACGATCGGAGTCCATAACATTAAAACGATCTCCTGCCTGGGGAGCGCCGTTCAGACCAAGGATAAGAACCGGTGTTGCAGGTCCTGCTGACGTAATTTTACCTCCCCTTTCATTATACATGGCTTTGATATGGCCAAAATGACTGCCTGCAAGCAGTACATCTCCAATGTTAAGGGTTCCGTTCTCAACCAATATGGTGGCCACATAACCGCGACCTTTGTCGAGAGCAGATTCAATTACGGTACCCAACGCATGACGATCAGGATTAGCTTTCAGATCAAGTAATTCAGCCTCGAGAAGTACCTTTTCAAGGAGATCTTCAATATGAAGTCCGTTTTTTGCAGAAATTTCCTGCGACTGGTATTTGCCTCCCCAGTCTTCCACCAGATAGTTCATGTTAGCGAGTGACTCCTTGATTTTCTCGGGATTTGCAGTTGGTTTATCTATTTTGTTTATCGCGAAAACTATGGGTACACCTGCTGCACTGGCATGATTAATGGCTTCTGTAGTCTGAGGCATAATTCCATCGTCGGCAGCAACCACAATGATTGCTATATCAGTAACCTGGGCTCCCCTGGCACGCATGGCAGTAAAAGCCTCGTGACCCGGAGTGTCGAGAAAAGTAATTTTACGACCCCCTTCAAGTATCACACTGTATGCACCTATATGCTGAGTAATACCACCGGCTTCACCGGCTATTACATTGGCATTCCTGATATAATCGAGTAATTTGGTTTTACCATGATCAACGTGCCCCATTACCGTAACAATCGGCGGTCGATGTACCAGATCCTCCGGTTTGTCTTCTTCGGATGAAATATTATCCTGCAAATCAACAGAAATAAACTCAACTTTATAATTGAATTCATCTGCAACAATAGAAAGAGTTTCGGCATCCAGACGCTGGTTAATGGAAACAAAGAGTCCCAGATTCATACAGGTTTGTATTACATCGCTCACCGAAACACTCATCAGACTGGCGAGTTCGCTTGCTGAAACAAACTCAGTAACTTTAAGTGTGTTTTTATCTTCTTCCGCCCTTTCATGTTCAGCTACCAGACGCTGCTGGAAAGCGTCACGTTTATCTCTCCGGTGACGTGATCCTTTCGACTTCCCTTTTGTAGTAAGTTTGGCCAGAGTATCCTTAATCTGTTTTTGCACATCCTCTTCACTAACCTCTGAGCGATGCAGTTTCTTTTTCTTCTTCCCGGCTCTTTGAGTACTCTGAGCGGCACCCCCACCTGGCGGAGAGCTTGAAGATCCCCCGGAAACATGCCTTTCTTTGCTTTCAGCGCCCTCGTTTTCCTTATGTATCCGCTTTCTTTTCTTTTTCTTATCTGATTGTGAACTCTGACTACTTGATGCAACAGGTTTTTTCTTCAGTTCCCTTACCGGCAGGTCGATCCGGCCAACAACAGTAGGCCCCGTAAGCTTCTCGAAGCGGGTAGGGATCATATTCAGATCAATTTCCGGTTCAATATCTGCTATTTCTTCATCAAAAATATCTTCTAACGGGTCTTCTATCTGAACTTCTTCTATTTTTCTGCTTTCAGATGCAGCTATTTCAACAGGTTTTTCAGGTTTTTTCTTATCTTCCTCATCAGCCTTTAATTTCGATTTTGACTTTTTCCCGGGAGCTTCTTCCAGATCAATCTTTCCGACTACAGTTACGCCGGGTTTGCCCTTTTTGGCCTTTTCAACCTTTTCTTCAATCGCTTTCTCTTTCTTACCTGCAATTCCTGCCTTTTTCGTACCAGGTTTTTCTTCAGTTTTTTCTTGAGTTTTTGCCGGTTCAACAGCTTTTGTCTTCTTCGCTTTCAACGAATCGAGATCAACTTTTCCAATAACTTTTATATCAATCGATTTTTCTGCCGGTTTAACAATTGACTTTTCTGCAGGTTTTTCCTCTTGCTTCTTCTCATGTTTTGGAGCATTTTGAGATGAACTGTCTTTTATAAGCAGGGATTGTTCCTCTTCTTCCGGTTCGGAAGTATCCTGAATATCTTCAAGGGTAATCGATTCTTTTTTCTCACGAAGATTCTTCAGACTAAAGTTCTCCGACTTCTTCTTTTCATTCAAATCCGAGCTGAACTCTTGTGCGAGCAGGCTATATTGCTCGGGAGAAATCTTGGTATTTGGATCCGACTCAATATGATGTCCTTTCTTATGAAGGTATTCCACGATGGTGGAAATACCCACGTTAAGTTCACGGGCGATCTTACTTAGTCTTGTTGCTTTAATTTCCGTCATACTATGAACTTTGATCCTTATATTATGTGCAAACCTGCGAATTTATAATTTCCGTGTTAATTTATTCAAATTCGGCCCTTAAAATTTTCAAAACTTCTTTAATTGTCTCTTCTTCAAGATCTGTACGGGTAGCAAGATCCTGAGGGGTCAATTCGAGAACTGATTTAGCGGTATCGCAACCAATTGCTTTGAGCTCATCTATGATCCATGCGTCAATTTCATCGGAGAATTCATCGAGGTTCACATCTTCGTCGTCTTCCGTGCCGCTTTCCCTGTAAACATCGATCTCATAGCCGGTAAGCTGACTGGCAAGCCTTATATTTAATCCCCCTTTACCAATAGCAAGGGATACTTCCCGGGGCTGCAGGTAAACTTCAGCGCGCTTATCATCTTCAATAATTTTAATATTACTGATTTTAGCAGGACTCAGGGATCTTTGTATGAAAAGCTGGTTATTGGTAGTGAAATTAATTACGTCAATATTCTCGTTTTTTAGTTCGCGAACGATCCCGTGAATCCTTGAACCCTTCATCCCTACGCAGGCGCCAACAGGATCGATACGCTCATCGTACGACTCAACCGCCACCTTGGCGCGCTCGCCGGGAACACGAACAATTTTCTTAATCGTGATAAGTCCGTCGAAAATCTCAGGCACCTCAAGCTCGAAGAGTCTTTCGAGGAATACGGGAGAAGTGCGCGACAGAATGATCAGGGGATTGTTGTTTCTCATATCAACTTTCACAACAACCGCACGAATTGCATCACCTTTGCGGAAATAGTCGGAAGGGATCTGCTCGTTTTTAGGCAGAATCAGCTCGTTGCCTTCATCGTCTATTACAAGGATTTCCCTTTTCCAGACCTGGTAAATCTCCCCGGTAACAATCTCTCCTATCCTGTCTTTGTATTTGTTGTAAACATTGTTCTTCTCAAGTTCGAGTATGCGCGCAGTAAGATTCTGACGGAGCGCCAGGATGGAACGTCGACCGAAATCCATTAATTTCACCTCATCGGTAACATCTTCTCCCACCTCGTAATCCTCATCAATAAGTTTTGCTTTTGACAAGGCAATCTGAAGATTCGGGTCTTCAACTTTGCCATCTTCTACTACTTCACGATTTCTCCAGATCTCAAAGTCACCCTTGTCGATATTGATAATAATATCGAATTTCTCGTCCGAACCGTAGGTTTTAATAAGCATGCTGCGAAATACATCTTCGAGAACGCTCATCATGGTAACCCGGTCGATGTTCTTTAACTCCTTAAACTCTGAAAAGGTGTCGATTAAATTTACATTTTCCATTTTTCTATAAAAATTTCTTATTTAAAAGAAATAGCTGATTTAATTGTTTTTATATCTTCCAGAATCACTGTAATTACCTGGGCAACCAATTTTTTTGATTTCGCGGGGGAGATGGGTTTAACCATAACCTCCACTTCAATATTGTTGCCCGAACAGGCCAAAAGCTTTCCATTTATTTTAACTCCGTCATTTTTAATGATCTCAACCTGTTTGCCCAGGTTTTTCTCGTATTGCTGTTTCACTTTAAAAGAAGCATCAAGTCCGGGAGAAGATACCTCAAGATTATAATCCTCAACTTCCTTATCAAATTTGCTTACGATGTACCGGCTAACTTCCACACACTCGTCTATGTTTATACCTTTGAAGGTGTCAAGATGAACGTGAAAGTTGTTACCGGGATTCATGATGACATCCACCAGGAAAATTTCTGTTCCGGCAATTTTCTCATGAATGACGTGTTCAATCTGCTCCCTCGTAATCATGGTTATAAGTAATAAAATAGGGGACTTTTGTCCCCTTCGCATTGATTCTTCCTTACTTTGATGGCGCAAAAGTACATATAATGATTTGATTAACAAAATTTCGGGGGAGAAAATTGATGAGAGTAGTTATTTTTCCTGCTCATATATACTTACTGAGAATTTCTCCATTAAACTGCCGGCAATGCACGAACCTCCTGTTCATGATAAGGTGCCTTTATCTGCCGTAATTGACTATTTATCAATTTAATAACAGAGACAATTTTTCATGGATTGTCCATCTATTTTTTTACAAGTTTTCCCCTGGCTAATATTTTATCCTGACTGGAGATCCTGTAAACATATACCCCAGGATTTAAACCGGAAACATTTACCTTTTTATTTATTACCTTCTGATTTTTGACCAAACGGCCGGTTAATTCATAAATGCTAAATGTCAGTTCTCTGAACTGTTTATTTCCGAGATCAATATTTACGTATTCATCTGCGGGTTGAGGAAATATCAGAATCTTTGATCCTGGTAAATCATTAATATTTCCCACAACATCATATCCCCTGAAAACTATATCATCTATCATCCAACCCTCCTTATTTGTATTTATCCCATCACTCACAAATCTGAACCTGATCATTGGAGTTTCAAGACTCTCATATTCTGTCTTCTTTACCAGTGCTATCCACCACCAGTAAAGTTCAACATACTGCCATCCCTCTGATCTGCCAGAAAAACCATATTCTCCTCCCCGGATTGTATCTTCAGATATTCCAATAAATTGTACGGATATGTGGTTCTTATCTGCCAGAATATTCATCCAGGAAACACCCTTGTTATACGACATTTCAATTATTCCTCCATCGGTTAAGGTATCAGTATCGTACTTATGGAAAAAGGAAAGTATCCCCTCTCCCCAGAAGTTATCTGACCAGGGTATCGTTATATAAAAATAATCATTGCAATTAACCGGATAAAAATCTGCAGAGTCTGTAATTATATTTCTGACCTCATAATGAGCCGAATTAAAATAGGTTTTGTCGGGTTTCCCGATTTCCCATATGCAGGAATCCGGGTTGCTGATTGTAATCCAATCATGTACAGGTGAGAATTCAATTGTATCTGTAAATATTAAATTGCCGAAAGTGCTGGAATTCTGGCAGTTGATGTCTGAAATAACACTTAATAAAACTAATCCGATAAAAGTACGCCTTCCCATGGAAATTTTATAATAACCAACTTATTCCTATTTATTTTAGCCGGCTGCTTAATCCTATTTATAACAAATTTACTTAATATCTCAGTATTAACAAACCGGTTTTTTTGCAAATCCCTGTTCAGGATATAGTATCTTTGGTGAAAGATTTCCAGTTAAATGAAATTCTCCGAATACGATATTTCTCCCGAAATTAAAAGAAACCTTGAAACCCTTGGTTTTATCAAGCCCACTGATATACAGTTTAAAGCCATTCCTCCTATTCTGAAAGGTGAGGATGTGCTTGCCATAGCCCAGACCGGTACAGGAAAAACAGCAGCATTTGCCATCCCGGTAATCTATCTGCTGCATGAACAAAAAAGATCAAAGACTCCGGATGGTGTTAAGTGCGTGGTTATGGTTCCCACACACGAGCTTGCAATCCAGATCAATGATGTGTTTCAGCAACTCTCCCGGCATACCCGTGTAAATTCATTTGCCATTTTCGGGGGAGTGGAACAGCAGCCCCAGATAGAAAAACTTGATAAAGGTATCGACATCCTGGTTGCCACACCAGGCCGCCTTTTTGACCTGGTCAGCCAGGGACATCTTAAACTTCACCGGGTTGAATTTCTCATTCTCGATGAGGCCGATCACATGCTCGATCTTGGATTTATAAGGGATATCCAGGACCTGATCAAATTTCTGCCACGTAACCGTCAGACCCTTTTCTTTTCGGCTACCATCAACGAAAAAATCAAGGATCTTGCTTATTCATTGGTGCGGAATCCCATTCGAATACATGTCTCTCCAAAAGATCCGGTTGCTAAAAATATTAACCATTCCATGGCTTTCGTGGAAATGGACGATAAGCGTTTTTTTCTGGAACGGGTGATTACCGAAAACCCCGAAAGTAAAATCCTGGTATTCGTGCGTACGAAGATACGGGCTGAGCGCGTATCTGCCGCCATGGAACGTGTGGGAATAAAATCGATGACAATTCATGGAGATAAAGACCAGAAAGACAGGTTACTTGCCCTTGAACAGTTCAAGCAGGGAGAAGTAAAGGTCCTGATTGCATCGGATGTTACAGCCCGTGGAATTGATATCCCCATGGTTGATTACGTGATAAATTACGACCTGCCTGAAAAGGTTGAAAACTATGTGCATCGCGTAGGGCGCACAGGTCGAGGCACGCAGAAGGGAAATGCTGTTTCGTTTTGCAGCGCGGAAGAAAAACCGATACTTGAAGAAATTGAAAGCTACCTGGATAAACCGATTAAAATATTGGAAATTGATAAAACAGATTATTCTGCAACTCTCGATTTCTCTGCCGATGCCAAATCAGACTGGCAGGGATTAATGAAGCAACAGGAGGAGTTTGAGAAGAGGAAGAAGAGGAGGAAAAAGTAGTATATTTTTAAGGCCAGGCCACGGTTAGGCGCGGCCGCAGAGGCGCAATGGAAACGCAACTTTTTTTGCATATGTTAAACAATAGATTCATATCCAAAATAAAATAAAAATCGCGTTTTCAATTTGCGCCTTCGCGCCATTGCGCTTAATATGAAATTCTTAATATTCCTTACAAAAGAATTAATATATTTATTCTCTAAAATTTCTACTTCAAATGAATAGTCTGAAGCAAATATTTATCCTTCTTACATCCGCCTCAGGTTTATACTCCATTTCAGCCCAGGATAAGGAATTTCGCTTCAATTACTTTGATGTTACCAGCTATTCTTTTCGCATTGAGCTAAATGACAGTACCAATCTTATCAGGGGAGAAGCTGAAGTTAAGGTGCTCTTTAAACAGAAATCCGATTCACTTTACCTCGACCTTGCAAATGTAAATTCCTCCGGGAAAGGAATGTCAATTGATGAAATCAGAGATGAAAAAGGTCAGGTAAGTTTTAAGCATTTTGCAGATAAAATCCGTATCCCCTCTTTGGGGATTTCAGAAAACAGATTTAAAACCTATACCATAGAATATCACGGTATTCCTGCAGATGGTCTCATCATCTCAAAAAATAAATATGGTGATCGAACTTTTTTTGGCGATAACTGGCCTGATCGCGCACACCAGTGGCTCCCCTGCATTGATCATCCTTCGGATAAAGCGACACTGGAATTTACAGTTGTCGCTCCTTCTCATTACCAGGTAGTTGCAAACGGAAGTTGCACTGAAGAATCAATAAACAACGGTATTCTCACCTCCAGATGGAAAACAACAGTTCCTTTGCCAACAAAACTTATGGTAATTGGGGTCGCAAGATTTGCTAAGCAGGAACTGGCTTTGGTTTCAGGCGTACCTGTTACCACCTGGGTTTATCCCCAGAACAAAACAGAAGGATTTAGCGATTATGCTTCAGCAGTAAAACCTTTGGTATATTTTTCTAACCTGATTGCGCCCTTCCCATTTTCCAAGCTGGCAAACGTACAATCAACCACTTTATACGGAGGGATGGAAAATGCCAGCTGTATTTTCTATGCAGAGAATTCTGTCACCGGAACAGGTAGAACCGAGCGCCTGATGACCCATGAAATTGCCCATCAATGGTTCGGCGACGCGGTTTCTGAAAAGGACTGGTATCATATCTGGCTCAGCGAGGGCTTTGCAACGTACCTTACCGGTATGTATATCGAGCAGAATTACGGTCGCGCCGCATTCCTTAAACATCTCAATGCCGAAAAAAAAGAAGTTTTCGATTTTGAGAAAATACATCTTTCTCCTGTAATTGATACAAGCCTGGGTATCTCAGCAGATCTGCTAAGTCCAAATACCTACCAGAAAGCCTCGTGGGTACTGCATATGCTTCGAAAGGAACTGGGAGATTCTTTGTTTATCAAGTGTTTACAAACTTTCTACAAGGAATATGAATTTAAAAATGCACTGACAATAGATTTCAAAAATGTTGTGGAAAGATTATCCGGAAGGAATTTCAGCAATTTTTTTGAACAATGGTTATATAAAGCCGGGCATCCTGTGCTGGATATCAGCTGGGCGTACAATGACCAATCACTTTTACTAAATATAAAACAGACACAATCAAATACGATTTATAAGTTCCCGCTTGAAATAAAAATCATCAACAAAAATTCTGTCTCATCACAGATCAGATTGAATATTTCGGCTGCAGAACAAAGCTTTAACCTGGACTATCTTAATAATCCCACAGAGTTAATTCCAGATCCGGGAAACTGGCTATTGATGGAATCAATAGTAACGAAAAAAGAATTTGTCCCTAAGCTTTAAGCTGATCCAACACCCTTCACTTTATTTCCGTAACAAAAACTTCCATATTCCCTTCGCGAATCACCAGTCGTTGCATAGATAGGAAGAAAGAAGAATTAAAATAAAAAATGAAAATGATCAGGTGTAATAATAATTACCCGGGTTTTACCCTGAATCCCTGAAATTTCTCTAAATTTGTTAATAAACCCAATTTAATCAGTTATGTCTTTACTTAAAGAATTTAAACAATTTGCCATGAAAGGCAATGTTGTTGATCTGGCTGTTGGTATTATTATTGGCGCCGCGTTTGGGAAAATTGTTACCAGCGTGGTAAATGATATTATATTGCCTCCTATTGGCGCCCTGATTGGAGGAGTGGATTTTACAGATCTGAAAGTTATTATTAAAGATGCTTCTATTGATGATGCAGGGAACGCTGTTTCAGCAGTGACCCTGAATTATGGGAATTTTGTTCAGACCACTATTGATTTTATGATCATTGCATTTGCAGTTTTTATGATCATCAAGGCTATGAACAGAATGCAGAAGAAGGAGGCAGCGGCTCCGGTTGCTCCCCCGAAACCTTCCAATGAAGAGGTTTTGCTGACTGAAATACGTGATTTGCTTAAGAAGTAGTATCCTGACATCTGATTATAAATAGTTAATCCATTACAGAAACCCATTGAGCGAAATTCCTATAAACAAACAAAAGATCATCAACGACCCGGTTTACGGTTTCATTGGATTTCCCTTTGAGATCGTTTTTGATCTTTTTGAACATCCCTATTTTCAACGTCTCCGTCGCATCAGGCAATTGGGACTAACTCATTTCGTGTACCCTGGAGCTAACCATACCCGTTTTCAGCATGCTCTTGGAGCTACATTCCTTATGAGTTCTGCAATTGAGATTATCCGTTCCAAAGGTCATGAGATCACCGAAGAAGAGGCGGAGGCTGTCAGTATAGCTATTCTTCTCCATGATATCGGACATGGACCGTTCTCACATGCCCTGGAACACAGCATCATTGAAGGAACCGACCATGAGAATCTCTCCCTTTTATACATGAACCGGTTGAATGATCAGTTTAACGGCCAACTTGACCTGGCGATCCGTATTTTCCGGAACAATTATCAAAAAAAATTTCTCCATCAGCTTGTTTCCAGTCAACTCGATATGGACCGACTTGATTACCTTCAACGCGACAGCTTTTTCACGGGAGTTACAGAAGGAGTGGTAGGATCCGACCGTATTATTAAAATGCTGAATGTAAAAGACGATCAACTGGTAGTCGATATTAAAGGAATCTATTCTATTGAGAATTTTCTTGTGTCGAGGCGCCTTATGTATTGGCAGGTATATTTTCACAAAGCGGTTATCTCATCTGAAAACCTTCTGGTCCAGGTCCTGAAGCGTGCAAAATACATGTCAGAAAAAGGAGAAGACCTGTTCGCTTCACCTGCCCTGTCATATTTCCTGAAAAATAAAGTGAAGGCAAAACATTTCGATCTCACCGGTCCGGTTGATGTACTCGATCTCTACAGCCAGCTCGATGATAACGATATCATGGTATCGGCTAAAGTATGGATGAATCATAAGGATAAGCTATTATCCATGCTAAGTTCCATGCTTATCAACCGAAAGCTTTTCCGGATTGAAATGAAAAACAAAGCTTTTGATGCAGACCGGGTACAAAAAATTCGCGATTATCTTGCCCTTTACTATAACCTTAGTCCCGGAGATACACATTACCTTGTCACTGAAGGTAGTATCAGTAATTACGCATACAACTCACTTGATGATAATATAAAGATCATGCTTAAAAACGGTGAATGCCATGATATTGCTGATGTATCAGATATGTTGAATGTTACAGTGCTTTCGAGGACGATAAAGAAGCATTTTTTGTGTTATCCGAAAGATGTTGAAATACCGTTTTGACCTCACCCCTGCCCTCCCCAAAGGGAAGGGTGATGCAAACCATCAAATTATTGTGTGAAATGAGCTTTAATCTTATTGAAATGAATAATTTTGCTCTCTTTGACAATGATAAATATTTAAGCCACATGAAATTCAAAGCCCAAATGATCGCTTCCTTTCTTAAAGGAGAAATTGAAGGAAACCCGGAAGTGGAAATTGAAAATATTTCGAAAATTGAGGAAGGTAAACCGGGTACATTGTCGTTCCTGGCTAACCCGAAGTATGAAAAATATATTTATGAAACAAAGGCCTCTATTGTGCTGGTAAATAAGGATTTTAAACCAGATAAACCGGTTTCGGTAACTCTTATCAGGGTGGAAAATGCGTATGATTCGTTCGCATCACTCCTTGAACTTTACCAGCAGTCAAAGCCCCGGAGAACCGGTATTAATAGCCTGGCCAGTGTCCATGAGAATGTCACACTTGGTGAAAATGTTTACATCGGTGATTTTACAGTTATTGAAAGTAAGACCCGGATCGGGAATAGTGCAAAAATATACCCCCAGGTATACCTTGGCGAAGGTGTTGAGATCGGAGAGAATACTATTATTTATGCGGGAGTGAAGATTTATGAGGGTTGTATAATCGGTAAGAACTGCATAATCCATTCCGGAACTGTTATTGGTTCCGATGGATTCGGTTTTGCCCCACAGGCAGATAAAAGCTATAAAAAGATACCCCAGATTGGAATTGTCATCATTGAGGATAACGTGGAGATCGGTAGCAATTGTTGCATCGACAGGGCTACAATGGGCGCTACTATAATCCATTCCGGAGTTAAACTGGATAATCTTATACAGATTGCTCATAATGTCGAAGTGGGAGAAAACACTGCAATGGCGGCACAGACAGGTATTGCAGGCTCCACCAAAGTGGGTAAAAATAATATGTTCTCCGGACAAGTGGCCATCGTGGGACATTTAAATATTGGCAACGATATTAAAATTGGAGGACAGGCTGGGATTATGCGGGATTTGAAGGATGGCGAGGTACTGCAGGGTTCTCCGGCAATCAATTTTAAGGATTTCTGGAAATCAACTGCAATTTTTAATAAACTCCCCGAACTACGATACCAGGTGATGCAACATGAGAGGGATATAAAAGATCTTAAAGAAAAGAATAGTTCGACCGGAAACCCATGATCATTGTCAATGGCCTGATTACAAATGCTTTTAAACTCGAATGTGATTATAACCAATACTTTTTGATTCATTGAATTTTTGTATATTGCGACGTTTCTTACTTTTGATTTACCCAAAACTGATTTATGGCAGATAAACAGAAAACTATCCGGAAAGCGGTCAGCGTAAAAGGAAAAGGTTTACACACCGGAATAGATGTTGAACTCACATTTAATCCGGCTCCGGCCGGACATGGCTTCGTTTTTCAAAGAAGCGACCTTCCAAATCAGCCACATATCAGGGCTCTTGCTGAGAATGTAACAGAAACATCCCGCGGAACAACTCTCGAAGAAAATGGAGGAAAAGTTATGACCATCGAGCATTGTCTCGCTGCCTGCGTCGGTATGGAACTCGATAACCTCCTGATTCAGCTTAATGGTCCTGAAGCGCCCATTCTTGATGGTAGTTCACGAATTTATGTTGAAGCTCTCGAAAGTGCGGGCATTGAAGAATTGGATACAGATAAAATATATTTCACTCCCAGTGAGAGAATGGAATATTATGATGAAACAAAAGGTATTCACATCATTGCTTATCCCGACTCAGAACTTTCAATAAACGTTCTGATAGACTATAATTCAAAAGTTCTTGGCAATCAATACGCCACCCTCGATGATCTGAAGAAATTCAAAACAGAAATCGCACCCTCCCGGACTTTTGTTTTTCTTCATGAACTTGAGCTTTTAGCAAAGCATAATCTTATCAAGGGAGGGAATCTTGACAACGCGATCGTAATTATGGATCGCCAGGTATCACAGGAGGAACTGGATCGTCTTGCCAAATTATTCAACAAGCCCACCATGGAGGTTAAGCCCGAGGGCGTACTGAACAACCTGGAACTGCATTTCCCTAATGAACCGGCACGTCATAAGTTACTTGATCTGATCGGTGACCTTTCCCTTATTGGAATGCCGTTTAAAGGTAAAATAATCGCCACCCGGCCGGGCCATCATGCAAATACTGAATTTGCCCGTCTATTGCGACAAATGGCTAAAAAGGAAAAAGCCAAGAAAAATATTCCAAAGTATAATCCTAATGAAGAACCCGTTGTCGACGTTGTGGGAATCCAGAAAATATTACCCCATCGCTCACCCTTTTTGCTGGTAGATAAAATTATTTTCAGAGATGAAAAAACCGTTATCGGGATAAAAAATGTTACCATGAATGAACCGTTTTTCGTGGGCCATTTTCCAGGAGAACCAATTATGCCGGGTGTTCTGCAGGTTGAAGCCATGGCACAGGTAGGTGGAGTCCTCGTGCTGAATACCGTTCCAGACCCGGAAAGCTATCTTACTTTTTTCCTGAAAATCGATAAAGTACGGTTTAAGAGAAAAATTGTCCCGGGAGATACCCTGATACTCAAAATGACACTGCTTGAGCCCATCAGAAGAGGGATTGCACTGATGTTTGGTGAAGGTTACGTGGGAGATCAACTGGTAATTGAAGGAGAATTAATGGCACAGATTTCAAAAGTAAAATAAATGAATCATCCACTTTCATCTGTTCATCCTGATGCCAAAATTGGTGAGAATGTTACCATTGAATCTTTTGTAACCATTCAGGAGGATGTTATTATTGGAGATGGATCCTGGATCGGTCCTAACGCGGTGCTCATGAACGGAACCCGAATCGGGAAAAACTGCCAGATTCATCCCGGAGCCGTCATCTCAGGAACACCTCAGGATAAAAAATTCGATGGCGAATATACCACTGCTATAATTGGTGATAATACTTCCATTCGCGAGTTTGCAACGATTAACAGAGGCACCAAAACCAAAGAAAAAACTGTTATTGGCAGTAATTGTCTGATCATGTCATATGGACATGTTGCTCACGATACAATCATCGGAAATGGTTGCATTGTAGGAAGTTACGCCGGACTAGCCGGTGAGGTTGAAATGGACGATTTTGCTATTCTAAGCCCGGGAAGCCTTGTTCATCAGTTTTGCCGTATTGGGACACATGTAATGATACAGGGTGGCAGCAAGGTTACAAAAGATGTTCCGCCTTATTGTATGGCGGGCAGAGATCCTTTGGCTTATACAGGAGTAAACTCTGTTGGACTCAGAAGGCGTGGGTTTTCGAATGAAACTATTAACCAGATTCTGGATATATACCGTACCATCTATCAGAAAGGGATGAATGTTTCCCAGGCGCTTGAATTTATAGAAGGCAACATTACCGCCTCCCATGAAAGAGATGTGATTGTAAATTTCGTCAGGGGATCTAAAAGAGGGATTATCCGCAGCATTCTCGACACACGCGAGAGTGGTGAAGAATAATCTGCCTACTGTCTTTCTGCAAGTCCGTCCCAACCCTGAGCCCTGAGTTGAACGGTATTCCCCTCAGGAGTAACCATGAGTGCAAGTTCATCTTTTTCCATGATTTTTCCGATGATATGAATTTCTTTCATGTTCCTGACTTTATCAAAGTCTTTAAGAGGAACGGTAAACAGGAGCTCATAGTCCTCTCCCCCATGCAGGGCGAAGATCAGAGGCTCTATGTTAAATTCTTCCGCCATCAGTGCAGTTGTGTGATCAACCGGAATCTTATCCTGGTATATCCGGCAACCTTTATCTGAATTTTTACAGATGTGCAATATATCGGATGATAATCCATCTGAGATATCAATCATTGATGTGGGAAAAATTCCATTTTCCTTTAGCAACCTGATGATATCTTCACGTGGTTCAGGTTTTAGCTGCCTTCCGACAATATAATCATGACCCTCCAGATCAGGCTGAAGCTGGGGATTTTTTTCATATATTGTCTTTTCTCTTTCCAGAAGTTGTAAGCCGGCATAAGCAGCGCCCAGATCTCCGCTTACACAAATAAGATCGTTTGTCTGTGCACCTCCCCTGTAAACAATTTCCTCTTTCTTTGCCACACCGATTGCCGTTATGCTTATAGTTAAACCTGTAAGCGACGACGAAGTATCTCCCCCGATAAGATCAACTTTATATTTATCACAAGCCATATAGATCCCTGAATACAATTCTTCCAGGGCTTCAAGGGAAAACTTTCCCGATACTGCAATGGAAACTGTGATTTGACGCGGCTCGCCATTCATCGCGTATATATCCGAAAGATTAACCGCAACCGCTTTATATCCAAGGTATTTGAGGGGAGTGTAAACCAGGTTGAAATGAATTCCTTCAACCAGAAGATCGGTTGTAATGAGTATGCAATGATTACCTGCATCAATAACTGCCGCATCATCGCCTACAGCCTTCAGACTCGATGAATGCACAAGTTTACGGTTGGATGTGAGCCTGTCAATTAATCCAAACTCTCCGATTTCGGAAAGAAGGGTTGGTTTTTTTTGTTCCATGTGATTTTATCTGGGGTACAAAATTAGGATAATGCAGGGAATAAATAGTCGATCCTTAAAAAGTCTCTTTTTTCAATATCGCGCTTGAATTGAATATTTTCATTATATTATTAAATCTTTACGTTTATCAGTCAAAGAAGAACTAATTTATACCCTTATCAAATTCCCTTTAATTCCCTTAATAAATATAATAGTTTAATCCGGATGAAGTCGAAATTGTTACCTGAAAAATCAAAATATTTTTTGAAGATAATAACACAGATGCTACATAAACCAAAAGGAGAATTAACTTTTGGCCACTGTCAAAATTTTTCTTTAACTTCTTCATTAACAATCAATAATAGTTTCAGACATTATAATGCATTTGATATTTCAATGCTTGTTCCAGATTTAATAGTGTAAATCACAACGCCATAAATTAAAGCCCTCTGGAAAACATATTCCAAAAGATGAAACTTATATATCCTTTCGTACTGAATTTTATTTACATACATCTTTCCACCTGATACATTATTGTTAAATGCCTGCATTTCTCTGCCCATAATCTGAAATAATTCGTATATTTGCACTCTATTTATAATTAATCTAAATAAAGGCTGATCGCGGTGGAAATTTATTGAAAGGAAAACAGCAATGAGTGAAAATACAAAGATACTTGACGAACTCACACAGAGCGATTATAAATATGGATTTGTTACCGATATCGAGGCAGAATCCATTCCAAAAGGTCTGAGTGAGGCAGTAGTTGCCCTTATCTCGGGTAAGAAAAACGAACCGCAATGGATGCTTGAATTTCGACTGAAAGCATTCCGTCACTGGCAGAAGATGACTATGCCAAAATGGGCCCATCTGAAGCTCCCTGAAATCAATTACCAGGATATCATTTACTATTCCGCCCCAAAACAATCAGCAAAACTCAACAGCCTGGATGAAGTTGATCCTGAGTTACTTGATACATTCAATAAACTGGGGATCCCTCTTGAAGAGCAAAAAGCCCTTGCCGGGGTTGCCGTTGATGCTGTAATGGACAGTGTTTCCGTAAAGACGACATTTAAGGAAACTCTTGCCGAAAAGGGAATTATCTTCTGTTCATTCAGCGAGGCAGTTCAGAATCACCCTGATCTTGTTAAGAAATACATGGGATCTGTTGTACCCTACACTGATAATTATTTTGCAGCTCTGAACTCAGCAGTTTTCAGCGACGGTTCATTCTGTTACATTCCCAAAGGAGTTCGCTGTCCTATGGAGCTCTCCACTTATTTTCGCATAAATGCAGCCAACACAGGGCAATTTGAAAGAACCCTGATCGTAGCTGAAGAAGGTAGTTATGTCAGTTACCTCGAAGGTTGTACTGCTCCCCGGAGAGATGAGAACCAGTTACACGCTGCCATTGTGGAAATAGTAGCAATGGATCATTCCCAGGTAAAATATTCCACCGTTCAAAACTGGTACCCCGGCGATAAAAACGGACTGGGAGGCATATATAATTTCGTTACCAAGCGGGGAATATGCAAGGGAGATTTTTCAAAAATATCATGGACCCAGGTAGAGACTGGTTCAGCGATAACCTGGAAATACCCAAGTTGTATTCTACGCGGTAATAACTCAGTTGCGGAATTCTATTCCGTGGCAGTGACCAATAATCATCAGCAGGCCGATACCGGAACTAAAATGATCCATATCGGGAAAAATACCAAAAGCACAATTATCTCGAAAGGTATTTCAGCAGGCCTGAGCCAAAATTCTTACAGGGGATTGGTGAAAGTGTTGAAAAATGCTGAAAATGCGCGTAATTATTCGCAATGCGATTCACTTCTTCTCGGAGATAAATGCGGGGCTCATACCTGGCCCTATATTGAAGTTGATAATAAAACAGCCATAGTTGAGCACGAAGCTACTACATCAAAAATAGGTGAAGACCAGATTTTCTATTGTAACCAGCGGGGTATTGATACGGAAACCGCTATAAGTCTTATTGTTAACGGATATGCAAAGGAAGTTCTCAATAAACTGCCCATGGAATTTGCTGTTGAAGCTCAGAAGTTGCTTGCGATTACATTGGAGGGAAGTGTAGGCTAATTTGAAGGTGGGCTCAGGAAAAACATAATTCTAAATTCTAAATTAAAAAATGCTCTCAATCAGGAATTTAAAAGTATCCATCGAAGATAAAGAGATTCTGAAAGGAATCAACCTCGAAGTAAAACCGGGAGAAATTCATGCCATCATGGGCCCTAACGGTTCCGGGAAAAGCACTCTGGCATCTGCTCTTGCTGGTCGCGATTATGTTAATGTCACAGGGGGAAGCATTACCTACCTCGGTGTAAACCTCCTGGAAATGGAACCTGAGGACCGGGCGCGCGCCGGACTTTTCCTCGGATTTCAATACCCGGTTGAAATTCCCGGTGTAAGCATGGTGAATTTCATGCGTGCGGCTGTAAATGAGAAACGAAAATACCTGAAACTTGAACCCTTGTCGTCGAGTGATTTTCTTAAACTGATGCGTGAAAAAAAAGAAGTCGTGGAAATTGATTCCAATCTTACTAACAGGTCCGTGAATGAAGGTTTTTCCGGGGGAGAAAAAAAGAAAAACGAGATTTTCCAGATGGCCATACTGGAGCCGAAACTGGCAATTCTTGATGAAACTGATTCAGGTTTGGATATCGACGCCCTCCGTATCGTTGCCAACGGGGTAAATAAGCTTCACAACTCCGGTAATGCAACTATTGTGATAACCCATTACCAGCGACTTCTGGATTTTATTATTCCGGATTATGTGCATGTCCTTTACCAGGGCAGAATTGTGAAATCGGGCGACAAAACCCTTGCCTATGAACTTGAAGAAAAAGGTTATGACTGGATCAAAGATGAAGTAATATCCTGAAAACTATAGAGACTCCGAGATGAATGTGGATGTAAAACCAACAGATACTAAAGAAATATTCACCAGGCTTTACGAAGAAAACCGGAAGGAAATATTTTCGGGCTCTTCGGAATATGTGAATTCAATCCGGCATAAAGCTTTGGAAAGTTTTATACTGACAGGATTGCCAGAGAAAAAGGATGAAAAGTACAAATACACACCTGTAAAAGAATATTTCAGTAAAGAGTTGCAAGCTAATTTCAGCCCGAAAAAAATAGAATTTGAAATCGCGGAACTTTTTCAATGCGACATTCCTGAACTTGACACCCGTGTTATCTTAGTGCTCAATGGATATTATTATAGTCCACAGGAAGAAATTACCATCCTCGATAACGGCGTGGTTTATGGCAGTCTCCGTGCAGCAGGCATACGATTCCCTGAACTTTTTGACAAACATTATGCACAATATGCCTGCTATACCGATGATGGGGTAACAGCTTTGAATACTGCCTTTGCTATGGACGGAGTTTTTATCCATATTCCGGAAAATACAGTTTGCGATAAACCATTCCAGATCATTCATCTGCTTCTTTCCAATGAAGCACAAATGGTTCATCATCGCAACCTGTTTATCCTGGAAGAAAATTCCGGAGCTCAGATTCTGATCTGCGATCATACTCTATCCAATCATGAATTCCTGACTAATTCTGTAACGGAGATGTATACCGGACCCGGTTCAAACCTTGATCTGACTAGGGTTCAGAATGAACACAACAAGGCTATACAGCTTACCAATGCATATGCACATCAGATGCAAAACTCACATGTTAGCTCCAACTACATAACCTTACATGGGGGTAAAGTTCGCAATAATGTTTATGTAAATCTTGCCGGTGAAGGTTCGGACAACAAGTCTTTTGGCCTTTATCTGGCAGATGACTCCCAACATGTTGATAATTACACCTATGTAAACCATCTCGTCCCAAACTGCACCAGTAACCAGCTTTACAAAGGGATACTCGACGAAAATTCGACCGGCGCCTTTAACGGAAAAATTCACGTTTGGAAAGACGCACAACACACTCAGGCTTACCAGCGAAACAATAACATCCTTTTGACCGACACGGCCAAAATGAATACACGGCCTCAGCTCGAGATTTATGCCGATGATGTGAAGTGCAGTCACGGAGCTACGGTTGGCCAGCTCGATACCGATGCTCTTTTTTACCTACGTTCCCGTGGAATTCCCTATAAAGAAAGTATGCACATGCTAATGTATGCCTTTGCCCATGCAGTTTTATCTGAGATTAAGCTTGAAGGTCTCAGGGAAAGGGTTATTGAACTGGTTGATAAACGCTTACGGGGAGAACTTACCCGTTGTAATAACTGCAAAATGAAATGTCAATAACTCCAGACCACCCGGTTGTAAGTATCGATGTAAACCGAATCAGGAGAGATTTTCCCATTCTCCAGACACTGGTTCACAACAAACCTCTTGTTTACCTGGATAACGGAGCTACAACTCAGAAACCCCGCGTTGTTATTGATAAACTGAATGAGCTTTATGAAAACAGAAACAGCACCATTCACAGGGGAGTTCATTTCCTGAGTGAGCAGATGACAGGCGAATATGAATACTCACGGGAGATTATCAGGAATTTCATCAACGCGCGCAACACGAACGAAATCATTTTTACAAGCGGAGCCACAGGCTCTATCAATACAATCGCTTTTTCATTCGGGGAGAAATTTATTAAAGAGGGAGATGAGATCATTATTTCAGAGATGGAGCATCATTCCAATATTGTTCCCTGGCAAATGCTTTGCGGTCGCAAAAAATCGAACCTCAAGGTAATTCCTTTCGACGAAAATGGAGAATTGATTCAAAATGAATACAAAACTCTATTTAACGAAAAAACCCGGCTCGTTGCGATTAATCATGTATCCAACTCTCTCGGGACAGTAAATCCTGTTAAAGAAATGATCCGTTTCGCGCATAAAAATAATGTGCCGGTTTTAGTCGACGGTGCACAAGCTGTTCAGCACGGAACTGTTAATGTTCAGGATCTGGATTGTGATTTTTATGTTTTTTCCGGTCATAAAATTTTTGGTCCTACCGGAATCGGCATACTTTACGGTAAAGAGGCAATGCTCGATGCTCTGCCTCCGTATCAGGGCGGTGGTGACATGGTTGATTGTGTAAAGTTCGAGAAAACAACTTATAACGTTCTTCCTTTTAAATTTGAAGCCGGTACCATGAATTTTACAGGTGCAATCGGATTAGGTACAGCGATTGAATACGTTAATTCTATAGGTCTGGATGCAATTATACATCACGAAAAAGCTCTCAGGAAATACACTGAATCCCGGTTAAAAGAATTGGAAGGTCTCGAAATTTACGGAAATGCCAAAGAAAAAATTTCAGTATTTTCATTCCTCGTTCAGGGACTTCATCCCTATGATACCGGTATGATCCTTGATAAAATGGGCATTGCAGTAAGAACCGGAACACATTGCACTCAGCCTGTTATGGACCATTTTCAGATTTCCGGTACCATACGTGCATCTATGGTTTTTTATAATTCCTTTGACGATGTCGACAGGCTGATTGAAGGGTTGAAGAAAGCGCGAACGATGCTTTCGTAACAATTCTGCCATACCCTCAGAATTCTTCTAAATCCTGAAATAAAATTTTTTCAGCCAGAATCTGTAAACCGGATCCAGAAAAACATATTCTTTGTTCTGCACTTCAACGATCTCTTTAGATATAAGAGCCTCCCTGATTCGTTTAATATTTGCCGAAGATCCCAGGTGGTAGGTCTTCAGCGTATCTGCCGAACTAAGTTGTTTTTCTTCACTTACCAGCGCTTTTAAAAAATTGACCTGAGTATTGCTAAGCGAATCCGTTATGGTCTGAAACAAAAGGCTCATCTGGAGAATAAGACTTTCATGGGCATCAGCCACATTTAGCATATTACAACTCCGTTTTGTCCTTAGCCATGCCTGTTGAGACAATTGCTGAACATAATAAGGATGTCGATCAGTAAGTGATATGATCTCACCTGCCGCATCCTCCGTAATTTCTTTGCCGGTATCTTTAAATCGTTTTATAATAAAAGGAAGCCAGTCTTCCCTCGAAATTTTCTCCAGGAAAAGGATTTCCCCGAACTTATAAAAAGGCATATTGTAAGCGGTAAAAACATCCATCATCATATGACGCTTACTGCCATAAAGACAATAGCTTGTTTTGGAATGCTTCTGCCAATGAGATCTGAGCTTCTTTTGAAAATCAAGCTGATGCTCAAATCCTGCAATATTCTGAAATTCATCGATACAGATTATAAACCTGTAACTTTTATCGTGCGACAGGCTTTCAGGCAGGTTCAAAATATCATCCGGATTCTTTTTAACTTCTTTCCAGTCGAGCGCAAGAGAAATCTCACTTCCAGGAACGTTACCTACGATAAGCTTTGGCAGCAACCTTCCTATAAATTTAAATGCCTGGTTTCTAAGGTCTTCGAGTTTTGATGAATCGGCTTTTAATACTTCCAATGCAAACTGTTCATAAAACTGTTCCTCGGAGCGGATGTTATAAAGATCAATAAAGCAAATTCTCAGCCCTTTATTTCCCCTGAGCGCCTGTTCAGCCGCTTTGGCAACCAATGAGGATTTGCCCCACCTGCGCGGTGATATAAGAATGGTATTTGTGCCATTTTCAAAATTCAACAAAAGTTTTTCCAAATCTTTTTCCCGGTTGGTAAAATTATCCTTCCCGACTATTTTGCCGTAAACGAATGCTGTTTCCATATTTCTATCTGATGATATATTGATAGACTAATTTGAAACTATTGTAAATCAACAAGCTATAAAATATTATTTTTCAATTTTTATTATTCCGGTGATTTACAAATTGTCGTTACAAAGATATGTAACATTTTTGTTAGTAACAAAATAGTTAGTAACAAAATGGTTAGCAAGCATCTTAATCAGGAAATCAGTTTATATTTCCTGCCATTCCGGGAATTGCAGATCATAGGAATACCTTGTCGTCCTGACAACCCGGTTTTCCGACAATTGGATTATGGGGAATTTTATTACTTAACCTAAGTTGCTAATATATCGTTTCACGATTATATTGACATTTACAGCCTGTTCTGTAAAAACAGGTTCTTTGGGACTGTGATCGGCATCTTTTAATGCTTCTTGGACACCAAAATTTAAAGCCTTTTCCAGAGGCTTATTTATGCTTACACGGCTCAAATTTGTCAATGAACTTATTGCTGTAATTGGGGTTTTTTGAAAATACAAATACAACACTTATGCCCTCTGGACTTCACGAAATAGTGCAGTCTTAGAGTTTGATCCGGAATTTAATGTGGAGAAAATGGTGGATATTTCAAACTTCGGCCGTACCGTTTTTTATAATAAAATAAAGGGATTTCAGGACTTTCACCGGTTGAGTCCCTCCGGCAGATGAGATTGAAAATTTCATCGCAGCTCCTGGAATCCTCTGATTACAATATTTCTGAGGTGGCCTATATGACAGGTTTCAATGATGACAAATATTTCAGAAGATGTTTCAGAGCGCTTTACGGAGTTACCCCATCTGAATACCGGAAGAATAAAAACGGGGGATGATCATCTGGTGAAAAACCTGAAATACCTTTTTTTTTTATAACTTTGCTCCCTGATTTAGTCTAATTCCAAATATGACACTCACAGAAATTCAGGACCAGATCGTAGAAGAGTTTTCGGCTTTTGAAGACTGGATGGACCGTTACAATTACCTGATTGAACTGGGGCATGAACTACCGGCAATTGATCCAAAATATAAAACTGACGAATATCTCATAAATGGATGTCAGTCGAAAGTATGGCTTCATGCTGAATTTACGGACGGTAAGATGAATTTTACCGCCGACAGTGATGCTATTATTGTAAAAGGTATTGTGGCATTACTCATCAGGGCTTTGAATAACCAGGAAGCATCAGAAATTATGAATGCTGATTTGTATTTTATCGATAAAATCGGGTTAAGAGAAAACCTTTCCCCGACGCGCAGTAACGGACTGGTTTCGATGGTAAAAAAGATGAAAATGTATTCTCTTGCTTATCATGCTAAACATTCCGGTCACTAAAATTGTTAGAAGGATACAGAGGGATATAAAAATGGCAGAAGTAAACAATTTCCTGCAAATCGAAACCGAGATTGTGCAGGTACTCAAGAATATCTTCGATCCGGAAATCCCGGTGAATATCTATGACCTGGGGCTTATTTACGCGATCGATGTGGACGATGACAACAAGGTGGAAATCACCATGACACTCACGGCTCCGAATTGCCCGGTAGCCGATTCCCTGCTTGCAGAAGTGCAGGAAAAGGTAAAAGCTATCGATGGAGTCACAGATGCAAAGGTTAACCTTACATTCGAGCCTCCATGGGATGAATCCAATCTTACCGATGAAGCAAAGCTGGAGTTAGGTTTAATGTGAAAACCGGCCCTACATATTCCCAACAAATCAAATCAGAGGCACTGCGCCTTGGTTTCAGCGATTGTGGAATATCAGCGGCCACATATCTGCACGGGGAGGCAGACCGTCTCAGAAAATGGCTCAATAACGGCTATAATTCCGGACTGGCTTACATGGAAAACCATTTTGAGAAACGTACCGATCCGCGCCAACTTGTGGAAGGCTCAAAATCGGTTGTCTCTGTGATCCTGAACTATTATCCCCCGAAAAAACAAACCGATCCTGAAGCGCCCGTATTAGCTAAGTACGCCTACGGAAAAGACTATCACCAGGTAATCCGGAAGAAATTAAAATTATTGCTTGCTTTCACATGTGATCTTATTCCTGAATGTACCGGACGCGTTTTTACTGATTCCGCACCTGTAATGGAACATGCCTGGGCCAGTCGTTCCGGACTCGGATGGATCGGTAAAAACTCCCTCCTGCTTACCAGCCGTTTCGGATCTTTTGTATTTATCGGTGAAATGATTATTACGGCCGAACTCGAATACGACATTCCTGTAAATGATATGTGCGGTAGTTGCAGAAACTGCATCACGTCATGTCCGACAGGCGCCATAGTGGAAGACCGGGTAATTGATGCCGGCAGGTGCATTTCCTATCATACCATCGAAAATAAAACATCAGGAATGCCGGAAAACCTGCGCGATAAATTCCAAAACCGTGTTTTCGGTTGCGATATCTGTCAGGATGTGTGCCCCTGGAACCGGAAATCTACTCCTCATGCTGTTGAAGAATTCAAACCCCATCCCGGGTTGCTTAGCATGAGCAAAAACGACTGGCATTTGCTGAATGAGGAAAAGTTTAATGAACTTTTCAGGGGATCGGCGGTGATGCGTGCTAAATTCGGGGGATTTAGAAGAAACCTGGATTTTCTTAAGACATTGTGAAACCATTAAGCGCAAAGGCGCGATGGCGCAAAGGTTTCGCAATATATTCTTTTCGGTTTTAATTTGCGCCATCGCGTCGTTGCGCTTAATCCAAAATACAGCAATATTACCTCTTCCGTCAATAGGTTTTTTTCGTTTAACTCCCCTCAACATCTATTAATAAAATTCGCTGTTAAAATCATGTATGCACATAACATATTTATTTTACCATCAGCAATTTTGATTATCTTTATTGAATCTTTACATTCTACGAACGCCGAATAAACTTTGAGAGAATCTGAATGAATAACCAGACTTATTCGTGGCTTGCAAAAGACGGGGCAAAGCTTTTCGCACAGAGCTGGAAACCTGGTAATGACCTGAAAAAGCTCATCATCCTTGTTCATGGTCTGGGTGAACATTGTAGCCGATATGAACATTGGGCCCGACTTTTTAATAATAAGGGATATTCAGTACTTAGCATGGATTTACATGGACATGGCCGCTCAGAGGGCAAAAGAGGTCATATTAAATCCCTTGATGTATTGCTTGATGACATTGATATCCTGCTTAATAAGAGTGAAGAATTATTCCCCGGATTTAAAAAAATACTTTACGGGCATTCTATGGGATCCCTGGTACTGAACCATATAATTTGCAGAAACCGACCTGTTGAAGCCGTAATCGTGACATCTCCCTGGTTTAAACTTTATAAGGAACCTTCTGCGCTTATTCTGAATATTACGGCATTTCTTAAAAACATACTCCCCTCGCTTACTGTTTCAAATCAGATAAAGGCAGAACAAATCTCCCATGATCCTGAAGTTGTGAGAAATTATGAGCGTGATCCCTTGAATCATGACCGTATATCTCTTAAAATGTTTCATGAGCTTTACCAGGCTGGGTACTATGCACTGAGAAATGTATATAAGATCAATTATCCCCTCCTCATTATGCATGGCACCGATGATACTATTACCTCACCCAAAGCAAGTGAGGATTATGTTATGAACACCAGCAATAAAACCCGCCTGAAACTTTGGGCCAATCAGTATCATGAACTCCACAACGAATTCATTAAAGAGGAAGTTCATTCCTATATAATCAGCTGGCTCGAAGAACAAAAAATCTAAGACTATGTCAGCATTCAGGACTAAAATCAACCTTCAGGCTTCTCCATTTCGAATTTCTCACCAAAGTAAAATCCTTTTTAACGGATCGTGTTTCACCGAAAATATCGGACAGATACTGAAGGAAAACCTTTTTCAGGTCAGGATCAATCCTTTTGGTGTTGTTTATAACCCGTTAAGTGTTTTAAATAGCCTGGGAATCCTGATCGATGGTGAAGAATTTACCGAAGAAGATCTGGATTACCACAATGAATTATGGTTTTCATGGGACCATCACAGCAGCTTCTCCCATCCGGATAAAGCGAAGTGTCTTGAACACATCAACGAGGAAATAAAAATCTCTTCAAAACATCTAAAAAAGGCTGATTTTCTGATGATTACATTTGGAACGGCATGGGTTTACAAACTGAAAAAGAATGGAGAAGTCGTAGCAAATTGTCATAAAGTGCCCGAAAAAGAATTCGACCGGATACTGCTGAAACCTGAGGATATCATAAACTCCTGGAACATTTTTATTCCCGAGATTCTGCGGAAAAACAAGAATATGAAAATTATCTTCACGGTAAGTCCGGTACGGCATTGGAAAGACGGTGCACACGGAAACCAGATAAGCAAATCCGTTCTGCTTCTTGCTATCGACGCTCTTTGCCGGGCTTTTCCTGATAATTCTGAATATTTCCCCGCTTACGAGATTCTGCTTGATGATCTGCGCGATTATCGTTTTTATGAAGACGACCTTCTGCATCCCAATACACTGGCAGTGAATTATATCTGGAATATATTTGAAAAGGTTTATTTCGATGAAGGAACGCTGGAAATCAACAAAGAATTGCAAAAAATTATCCGGGCAAAAAACCACAGGGTTTATAATGAAGATACAGAAGCTTACAGGAAATTCAGGGAAAAACTCTCAATTCAGACAAAACTTCTCGCTAAAAAATATTCGTTTTTAGATTTGAAGAACTTCCTGTAAATGCTTTTTACGTTTAATAAAAACTCATCATCCCAAAATAAAATATGATTTTGCCTTTATAAGGTGGATTAAATATTTATTTTTGCGCAAGATTGGATAAGTGTCTGATTTATTTGTTTCAGGATGTATTAATTTTTCAGGGGAAATTTACAAATATTTTGATTTACAGTTTTCCATAATCCTTCCGGTAAGTTTGAATTTAATAATCAGGAAATAATGAGAAAATGGCGTATTGAAGATTCTGCCGAATTATACAATATAAACGGATGGGGAATTAACTACTTCTCTATCAGCGATAAAGGTCATGTAGTTGTTACTCCCAGGAAGGATGGTATTGAAGTCGATCTGAAAGAACTGGTTGAGGAACTTCAGCTTCGTGATATCTCAACACCGCTGCTTGTGCGTTTTCCGGATATTCTCGACAGCCGGATCGAAAAAATGGCAAGTTGCTTTAAGATTGCCGCCGAGGAGTATAATTTCAAAGCTCAGAATTTCATTGTTTATCCTATTAAGGTAAACCAGATGCGTCCGGTGGTTGAAGAGATTGTTACTCACGGGAAAAAATTCAATATTGGTCTGGAAGCAGGTTCGAAACCCGAGCTTCATGCTGTAATCGCTATCAACACAGATAACGATTCACTGATCATTTGCAACGGATATAAGGACGAGGATTACGTTGAACTGGCGCTGTTGGCTCAGAAAATGGGTAAAAGGATTTACGTGGTGGTTGAGAAACTCAATGAATTAAAACTTATCACCAGGGTTTCCAAACGACTTAAAGTAAAACCGAATATTGGTGTCCGGATTAAACTTGCGAGCGCCGGAAGCGGTAAATGGGAGGATTCGGGAGGTGATGTAAGCAAATTCGGACTTACCTCCAGTGAATTACTCGAAGCCCTTGATTTTCTTGAAAAAAACAAAATGAAGGATTGCCTGAAACTGCTGCATTTTCATATCGGCAGCCAGGTAAATAAAATTCGTCGTATTAAAATTGCGCTGCGTGAAGCATCACAGTTTTATGCACAGTTATATCTCAGGGGATTTGGTGTGCAGCTTGTAGATATTGGTGGAGGACTCGGTGTGGACTACGATGGAACCCGCTCATCGAACAGCGAAAGCAGTGTGAATTACAGCATTCAGGAGTACGTAAACGACGCGGTTTTTACCATGGCCGACGTAAGCGATAAAAACAATATACCCCATCCCGACATCATAACAGAGTCGGGCAGATCACTGGCCGCTCACCATTCCGTTCTTATTTTTGAAGTACTCGAATCGACCTCACTTCCAATCTGGGAAGAAGAAGAAGAAATCAGTCCCAGCGATCATGAACTTGTACGTGAATTATACTCTGCATGGGATGCTATCAACCAGTCACGAATGCTGGAAGCATGGCACGACGCCCAACAGATACGGGAGGAAGCGCTCGACCGTTTCAGCCTGGGAATGCTCGATTTGAAAACCCGCGCACAAATTGAACGGTTATTTTGGTCCATAGCCCGTGAAGTGCAACAGATGACCAGCGAACTTAAACATGTTCCCGAGGAATTACTCCAACTGCCCAAATTGTTATCGGATAAATATTTCTGTAATTTTTCACTTTTCCAGTCTCTGCCCGATTCATGGGCCATCGACCAGATATTCCCTATCATACCTATCCAGCGACTCGAAGAAAAACCTGACCGGTCGGCCACATTGCAGGACATAACCTGTGATTCGGATGGGAAAATCGATAATTTCATTTCCACCAGGAACCTTTCGTATTATCTGCCGGTTCATTCCCTTAAACAAAAGGAACCTTATTATATAGGAGTTTTTTTGGTCGGGGCATATCAGGAGATTCTGGGAGATCTTCATAACCTGTTTGGTGATACCAACGCCGTACACGTTTCGGTAGATAAGCATGGCTACAGTATTGATCAGATCATCGATGGAGAAACTGTGGCCGAGGTGCTTGAATATGTTCAGTATAATCCCAAGAAACTGGTCAGAACTGTTGAGACCTGGGTAACATCGTCTGTGAAATCGGGAATCATTACCACTGAAGAAGGTAAGGAATTCCTTTCGAATTATCGTTCAGGATTATATGGATATACTTACCTGGAGTAATCATTTTTTTTATTGGGAGGGATATTCAAAATGGAGCAAAAAAATAATCCCCTTCACGGCAAAACCCTCGAAACGATTCTAATCCAGCTTGTTGATTTTTATGGTTGGGAGCAATTGGGATTTAAAATCAATATTAAATGCTTCAATGATGATCCGGGTATTAAGTCGAGCCTGAAATTTCTGCGCTCCACTCCCTGGGCAAGGAAAAAGGTGGAGGATCTTTATATTGAGATTCTGGATAAGATTAAGCCTGTTGGATAATTTCACCGATCGGACCAATAATTCAGCAAAATATTTCTCAAACTCAAAGAGATCAATATGAAACCCACATGTTTCGGGAACCGAGCTTGCGAGCTTCTCAACCGCTTAAGCTATATGCGAACGCGGTCAGCGAAGCTACGCACAAACACTAATGAATATAATTTCATAACATGTGGGTTCTCCCGCCAAGGCGGGACAGGCTATCAGGCCATTAACAAATAAATTATATTCTGATGAAAACTTTTGAAGTAAATGAAAAAGGTTATATAGAACTTAATAAACTGTTAAAAGTGTTGAATCTTGTTGAAACCGGGGGTGAAGCGCACATCCGGATCGATTCAGGTGAAGTAAAGGTTAACGGGAGCATCGAGAAACAAAAGAGAAAAAAGCTAAGACCGGGTGATTTGGTATTGTTTCAAAAGGATACAATTCAGATAAAATAAGAATAAAAAAATATACCGGTAATAAAACAACCAGGAAAAAGAATTTTCTCACGTTACCTGCAATTGTATCTGCTGGTTGTTTTTCGCTGATTCACTAAGGTTTCTCAGCAAATCCCGCTAAACAATCCGGACAAAGGCAATCACTGTACCTGCTGGTAATTTCAAGCATTTCTTTTTTGTGAATCTGCAGTGACTCGCACCAGCAGTCCTTTTCTCCTTCACATGAGAATGAAGTTCCGCATTTCGGACAGCTTTTTTCAGACATATTTATTGACTCAGGGTTACACTAACACTTCTCATCTTACCTCCCATTGGAGGATTCATCTTTCGAATGGTAACGGTAGCTTTCTTAACTCCCGGTAACTCTTCATGGATAGTATCAAGAATTCTTTGAGCAATATTTTCCAGAAGTTTGGATTTTTTCTCCATTTCACGTTTTACCAGTTTGTAAGCAGTCTGGTAATTTACCGCATCATGTAATTCATCCGATTTTGATGCATGACTCATATCCGTTTCGAGTAAGAGGTCAACCAGGAATTTATTGCCAACAATCTGTTCTTCCTTATAATGCCCGTGAAAAGAATAAAACTCCATAGCTTCGATAAGGATGGTTCCCATGGAATATTTTTTTGTAAAGTTAGTTATTTTTTGAAGAACGTAAATGGAGTAAAAGACGTGAGGACGTGACGGGGTTGACGGCGTGACGGGCGACGACGGGGGTAACGAAGTGATGGAAGTGACGGGAGTGATGGGCGTGCCGGTCGTTACGGCTGTCACGTTAGTCACGTAAGTAAACGACAATAAGGAATGTCACATCAATTATGTCCTTCACGAAATCAAAAAATCTCAATAATTTTATCTTTACGCTTTATTTATTAGATTTATCGGTATAAGAATTAAGCTATGTTCATAGACAAATCCGTTGATCAACGCTTCTCTTCGCGCCTCGCTATGTTATTAAGTACCCTGGGTATTGCAGTCGGAACCGGAAATATCTGGCGTTTCCCAAGGATTGCCGCGCAGAACGGAGGAGATGAAGGAGCCGGTTCTCTTCTTATCGCCTGGGTGGTCTTCCTGTTTCTCTGGAGCATTCCTCTTATCATAGCTGAATATATGCTGGGTGAAAAATACCGTAAAGGAGTCGTTGGCGCTTTTGCTGCATCGATGGGTAAAAAATTTGCCTGGATGGGCAGTTTTGTTGGTTTTGTTGCAGCCGCTATCAGCTTCTTTTATGCTGTTATCGTTGGCTGGGCGATGTATTACCTTCTTCAATCCCTGTTTTTTCCACTCCCGGCAGACAATACAGCTTCCCTGGCGATTTGGGAAAAATTCCAGTCGGGTTACTTGCCCTATTTATTCCATCTGACCGTCGTGTGCCTGGGTGGAATTGCAATTTGGAAGGGTATTCACTCCATCGAAAAAGTAAGTATGGTATTGATACCCGTACTACTTCTAATTATCATAATTACATTCTTTCGTGCCATCACACTTCCGGGTGCTTTGGAAGGAATTGCTTTCCTGTTCCGTCCCGACTGGGCACAGCTTGTAAAACCTGAATTATGGCTTCAAGCCCTTACGCAAAATGCCTGGGATACCGGAGCGGGATGGGGATTGTTTCTGACCTATGCAGCCTATATGAAAAAAGAGCATGGAACAGTGAAAAATGCTTTTATTACCGGGATTGGGAATAATACAGTTTCGCTCCTGATGGCAATAATTATCTTTTCTACCGTTTTTTCAGTATTGCAATACGGACAAGGTTTTAGCGACACGCAGGTTCTTGATGTTATGAAAACCAGTGGTCCGGCATCTACGGGTTTAACCTTTATCTGGATACCTCAGTTATTTGGCGCCATGCCTTTTGGGAGGGTTATAGCGATTATGTTTTTCCTTGGATTATGTTTTGCCGGGTTCACTTCCATGATCAGCATGTTTGAATTATCAGCCCGAGTCTTCGTCGACCGCGGAATCAAGCGCAGTAAAGCTTTGTGGATCATCATTCCGGTGGTTTACCTGCTGGGCATCCCATCGGTTATGAATCTGGGCTTTCTGAGCAATCAGGATTTCGTATGGGGAATAGGACTCATTATCTCCGGGATATTTATTGCCATAAGTATAACAGTTTCAGGCATTAGTACATTTCGCAAAAGCATCACCGATGAATCTTCTATATACTTTAGCGGGTGGTGGCAAAATATAATCCTGTATTTTGTACCGGTAGCCGGAGTAATGTTACTTTTCTGGTGGATGAGCCTCGCTGCAACCCGCTTTGCTCCGGGGGAATGGTACAATCCGTTTAATCCGTTCAGTGTTATGACCTGTCTTGTACAGTGGTTTGTGGTTATCGGGATATTTATCCTCTTGAATAAAAAAATCGCAGGCAATCTATAGAAAGAATTGCATTAGCTGTTTACAGTTTTCCCTTTAGACTAGAACTACGCCCACAGCTATGTGCCCATTAATTATTTTTCCACAGTAAGTCGTAAGTGTCTGCCAAGACCTTCACGAATTATTCTCGTCAGGGTCGAGAGTCTGATATCTGATGCATCATTTTCAATTCGGGAGATATAAGTCTTTGTCGTTCCGCATTTTTCAGCCAGTTGTTCCTGGGTCATACCTTGCTCCTTTCGGAGTTCCTGCAGCATCACTCCAAGCTTAAAGGATTCAAAACCAGCTTCAAATTCATCCCTTTCTTTTGTTCCTGTTTTTCCGTATTGCAAATCCAGATGGTCATCAAACGATTTCAAATTGATATAATCTTGTTTTGAATCGGTCATGACAGCTTAATTCCTTCTTTTTTAATATTTTGATAGAGTGGTGTAAACAAGAATTTAGATTCCCAGTCAGACTTAGAATATACAAACGTTGAAATGGGTTCACCCAACTCTAATTCTAATTGGAACATTTCAGAACGATACTTATCCTCAACAGAACGGTTTGCTTTTGGTCGATCAATCAAAATCAGGATATCCCAATCAGATTCTTCATTTGACTGTCCTCGTGCATGTGAGCCAAAAAGTATCACTTCGGCTCCCGGATCTTGTTTCCTGATCCTTGTACTTATAAGGTTGGCGATTTGTTTGGGTTTGAGTGTCAGGGTTTAGCGGTACAAATGTGCTTGTTCTTAATTAGTCTTACTGTATAAACCTTTCTTGGCTTCAAATAACCTCAGTTGTTCTTTAACTTGATAGTCTTTTTTCTTTTCAACACTTTCCATCCCAGTTGTCCGTGCAGCAGCTGTGACCTCTCCCCAGTTAATAAAATAGTTGTCAAAATATTCAATTGGGTAGGAGCTGAATGCAATAACGTCTTCTCTATTTGGAATTCTTGACAATTTTATTGCTAATTGTTTTATCTCAAGTTGCAGTGTTTTTTTATCAACAGCATATTTCTGTTTAGCTAATCTTTTAACATAACTGTTTTTGGAAATAGGTGTATGGTCTTGTTTTCTAAATGGATCGTCACCATTTGATAATTCAATATGTCTGTCTAGAGATAAATTGAAATACTTTTCTGAAAGTTCGATTCCGAAATATCTTCGATTTAATTGTGCAGCACAGAGAGTAGTTGTACCCGACCCGTTAAACGGATCCAAAACGATCTCTCCTTCATTTGTAAATAATGAAATCAATCTATGCATAAACAAAGGCGGAAGTTGTGTAGGATGATCAACTCTTTTGCTATTATGTTTTAGTCGATGGATGTCCCACCATAAATTGGTAACTTCAGTTTTATCATCTATGTTTCCTTTGTTTCGCTTGCTAATACAACTACTCCTACTGCAAAGGAATTCTTTTGTTGTATTTATGCTTTGGTACTCAAGATTGGAATGAAATTTACGAGTTTTGTTTGAAAGTGGTAAGGCTTTGCCTTTGGTGAAACAGACTATCGAATAGTGTGCTGGCATTATCATCCTTACCGGAAGACTTAATCCCTCCCAGAGAATCCAATCTTGGAATGTTAAAATACTTTTCAAATGCTTAAAATGCCTTACCGCCCATTGTGGAATATTTAATAATGCAACTGTCCTACCCGGTTTAATAATCCTTCCTAATTCTGAAATCCATTTATCACACCATTTGAAATATTCTCTTATATCAATATCATCATCCCAACCTTCATACTTTTTATTCACGTTATAGGGTGGATCAGCAAAACAAAAATCAATACTATTTGATGGAATGTTTTTAAGAACGTCCAAACAATCACCATGAATGACAGCCGAGTTTTGATTACCGTTATAGATAAAATTGTTAATTATTTCAATATTATTATTTATAGGGTAATTAATAAGATTACCTTGATAATTCGATGGATATTTTAATGATAAATCGATGCATTTCAAGAATTTGTAAGGCATAAATCCAAATAGGTCTTGTAATCTTTCTAAAAGACTTTCATTGGTTTCGCTAAAATTGATTTCAATATCCCTCCAGACATCAGACATTAAAGTTCCAAAATCATTATACAGATGTTTCTTACCTCCATAATCTTTGGTGGTTTTTTCGCAGCTTGGGCAAAAAGAATAGCCTATTCTGGTTTTAGTATGTTGTAGGGTTTTTGAATAACGAGTTATGATTACTAGGGCTGCATGATGTTGAATGAGCTCGTTTTCGGATTTTAATGGATTTGATAATTTAACACCAATCCAAAGTTTCAAATGGCCCAGCGGTGTCAACTCAGAAAGAAAAAGTCCAGCTAATAGAGGTGATGTAAGTAATGCGATTGTTGCATTT
>CAYGFI010000012.1:0-56804 GCA_964349045.1 uncultured Chitinophaga sp. | reverse complement strand
ATCGTAGCCCTGGTGGCGAGGAATGGGAAAATAGTTTATTATAAAGCATTTGGGATGGCAGATAATCAAACTTCCAGGGTTTTGAAGCGCGATGACATTTTCCGGATCGCATCACAGTCTAAAGCTATTACATCTACTGCTGTTATGATGCTTTGGGAAGAAGGGAAATTCAAACTCGACGATCCCATCTCAAAATATATTCCCGGGTTTAAAAACCCACAACTCCTTAAGACATTCGAAAAAAAAGATACCAGCTATACCACCGAACCGGCAAAAACTGAGATAACGATCCGGCAGTTATTAAGTCATACTTCCGGACTGGGATATGGGCAAATCGATGGAGATGAAAGGTTCCGGATGATTTATCAAAAAGCCGGGATCATTGATGCTTTTACCTCCAAAAATATAAGCATAGAAGAAAATATTAAAAAACTGGCTAATCTCCCCCTGCATCATAATCCAGGGGAAAAATTCACTTATAGTGAAGGCCTTGATGTATTAGGTTATTTTATAGAAATTGTATCAGGTATGCCTTTCGATGTATTTCTGAAAACCCGTTTGTTTGAACCCCTGGGAATGAGTGACACCTGGTTTTACCTGCCGGAAGACAAAGCAGATCGCTTAGTATCGGTTCAAAAGCCTGATAATGGCAATTGGATCCCTTACCCGGTAACTTTTTACGATCCGGATTACCCTGTAAAAGGAGCTAAACGGTTTTTCGCAGGCGGAGCCGGACTCTCAAGCACAGCACTGGATTATGCGAAATTTTTACAAATGTACCTGAATGGAGGAGAATTTAACGGATCCCGTATTCTCAGCCGCACTACAGTAGATGTTATTATGAGTAATCAGATTGGTAATCTTTGGGGTGAAAATCCCGATACCTTTTATAGCCTGGCATTTGGCGTTATTACCCAAAAAGGGCAGGAAAAGGGTGGACAAGGCAGTATCGGGACATTCAGCTGGGGAGGATATTTTAATACTCAGTATTTTGCTGATCCAAAGGAAAAAACTATTGGTATTCTGATGAAGCAAACCCAGGACAGCAATTCTGATGATACGGCCTGGAGGTTTAGTATTTTAGTTGGCCAGGCTATTAATGACTAGTGCAGTTAAAAAAAATCTACGTTTGATTTGTAAATTTGAATTTCGAGCAAGGATTTACGAGTTTTGATTTTAGAGGTAGCTTATTGATCAAGTGATAATACCGGTCTTTAGATATTATTAATTATGAGAATCGGCAATTATGAATAATTTGGGATATGAACAAACATGTTTTTTATTAAATAGCTTGTTCAATTTATTAATAGTTAAATTTTGTACTTAATACAGAAGAGATGTCGTATACGTAGAAACACTAATTAATAATTAATTCTTCCTGATAGATTCTTAAAAAGTAATTCAGTTATGAAAATAATATTTTTGATTTTAGTTCTAACGCTGGCTCTTTCATGTTCCCGCCACGAATCGGATCAAACCATAACATCCGGCACCTTATTGGATGAAATGGTTGATTTGGAAAGGCTGACCCGCTTCACTGAACAAGGATATAAAACAGTTCAATATTCTTCATACGACCGCAGAAGCACAAAACCAACCGACAGTTGCTGGTTTGCCAATGAAGATGGTTTCGGAAATGAACCCATTCCCGGTTTTGAAAAAGTATTAAAACAACCCGACACGAGTGGAATAGGAGAATACCTGATCTGTGATATTAAAAATCCGGGAGCGATTTTACGTCTCTGGACAGCAGGAATTAACGGGAAAATCCGCCTGTTTATTGATGGTGAAAAGGTTCCGGTTTATGATGGTTCTGCGGAAGATTTTTTCTGGAAAACATTAGTTGCATTATCTGGTAAGGAGATCAGCGTTGATTACGGAAAAACCTTCCGGCAATTTGATGCCTTTTATTTCCCTGTTCCTTTTGCCAAAAGATGCCGGATCGAATGGATTGGAGATATTAAAGAGAAACATTTCTACCATGTCGTTGTTCGGATCTTTGAACCCAATGCCAGGGTAGAATCCTTTAATAATAAAAGCTTTAATAAGTACGCTGATAGGCTGGAGAAAATAAATAATATCCTGACTAATCCCACCGATAATCTCACTTTCAAAACCCCAACAATCAGGATTTCGGAAATTCCTGTGTCTGCGGGTTCAACAAAAGAAATATTTAATATTCCAGGCGAACAGGCTATTGAATATTTTTCCCTGAAAATCAATGCAGAGGATATAGAAGCTGTTTTGAGAAAAACTGTATTAACTATATATTTCGATAATTCCTCAGTCCCGCAGGTCCAGTCACCTGTTGGCGATTTTTTCGGCGCTGCCCCGGGCCTGAATCCATATCAATCGCTTCCGTTTTCGGTTGAAACCGATGGTACAATGATTTGCCGTTTTATAATGCCTTTTAAACACCTGGCACGGATTGAAATTGAAAACAACTCCCTTGAAAATATAAACGTCTCGGGTGTTATCCATACATTTAATTACAGGTGGGAAGATGGAAAATCAATGCATTTTCGCGCTCGCTGGAGAATTGACCACGAATTGACTGCTTCGAATATTAATGCAAATGGTAATATTTACGATATCCTATATCTTATGGCTTCTGGTAAAGGTCGTATGGTTGGTGCAGCTGCCTATTTGTATAATCCAAGTAATGCAACTACCTCCTGGGGAAACTGGTGGGGTGAAGGGGATGAGAAGATATATGTTGACCAGGATACATTCCCTTCATTTTTCGGAACCGGTTCCGAAGACTACTTTAATTATTCATGGTCGTCAACGCGAATATTTTCTTACCCCTATTGCGGGCAACCCCGGAATGACGGACCGGGAAACCGCGGGTATGTTTCAAATTTCCGCTGGCATATCTCTGATGATATCCCTTTTAATGATAAGCTGGCCTTTTACATGGAGCTGGGAAATCACGGTATTGTGCCTGACTTTTCGTATGGAAGAATCGTGTATTTTTACGCGATGCCCGGGCTTATCGATGATTTTCAAAAGATATCCATGTCTGATCTCCGGGATATCCCTTATCAGTACTGGAAGCCAATTGCATACTGTGGTTCCGCGGGTTTCAGATTCATTGAAGCAGAAAATTCAATCGCTGAAAAAAGCTCAAACATTAAGGTTGAAAAAGGAAAGCTTTGGGCGGAAGAAGATATCCTGATGTGGACACCGGCAAAGGACGGTGAAATGATCCGCTTCCAAATAAACATCGATAAAGCTACAGATAATACCCGGATCGGATTTACCATGGCACATTGTCCGGATGGGGGAAAAGTATCCTTCCTGGTAAACGG
Organism: uncultured Chitinophaga sp.; assembly: GCA_964349045.1. Taxonomy (GTDB): domain Bacteria; phylum Bacteroidota; class Bacteroidia; order Bacteroidales; genus JACJXF01. Next base: position 53,493 of record CAYGFI010000012.1, on the reverse strand, counting down.
AAAGCCTGTGAAATTCGATGGAAAAGAAATCCTGAACCTGTACGAACCGAATCTGACGATTTTGGCAAATCACTTTTCAGAATCAATATCTTTGAATAAAGGCAGGAATGAAATAAGATTTGAATCATTAAGTACAGAGAAAGATAAAAAAATCGGGGTTGATTTCATTTGGATTAAAGAAAATTAAAATAGAATTTGTATCAGTTTTAAACATTTTAATACTAATTAACAGATGAGTTTTGCCATCCGGGAGTTTTTTAAATCTTTAGAGGTGTTTCAGGTCAGAAACAAAACAATTCTTTCCAGGGACAGGGTAATTTCAGTTGATGCTTTGAGAGGTTTTGATATGTTCTGGATTATGGGAGGCGACATAGCCTTTAAAAGCATTGATAATGTTTTCCATAATAAGTTTTCCGGCTTTCTCAGGGACCAGATGGATCACGTTGAATGGTTCGGGTTTCATTTTTATGATATTATCATGCCCCTTTTTATGTTCGTGGTCGGTGTGTCGATGGTTTACTCATACAGAAAGCGACTATCGACCGCTCTGACCGATACCCCTTTGTGGAAACACACAATTAAAAGAATTTTGATTTTATGGATATTAGGGATGATTGTCCAGGGTAATCTTCTCCATTATGACATACATAATATTCAATTCTATACCAACACATTGCAGGCTATAGCAAGTGGTTATTTAATTGCCACTATTTTTATCCTGTACATGCCTGTTATCTACCAGATAATAGCTACGATGGGACTACTGATTATCTATTGGGCAATTATAGCTCTTGTTCCAATTGGCGGGACTACCGCCAACGCTTATTCACCGGAGGGAAATGTTGCTATGTTTGTAGAAAAAGCGGTTATGGGCCGGTTTATTGGCTGGGGAACCTATACCTGGATTGTATCAACACTGAATTTTGGTGCAACTGTAATGCTTGGAGTTTTCTCCGGTTACATCATGCAATCTGCATTGAGTCAGATGAAGAAATTCCGGAATTATCTGTTTCTGGGTATTTCATTAATCGTACTTGCACAAATCCTCGATATCTGGCATCCCATTATCAAAAAAATATGGTCCAGTTCATTTGTGCTTTTTTCCGGGGGAATTTGTGTACTTATGCTTGCGGTTTTTTATCTGATTATTGATGTGTGGGGCTTACGTAAAGGCACCCGCTGGATGATTATCCTGGGATCGAATGCAATTGCCGGATATGTGGCATGGCATCTTTTTGAAAAGAATTTTGTTGGTATGGCCGAAGTATTCATTAATGGCTTAATTCCCTGGATAGGAGGCTGGTATGATTCGCTTAGATATTTCGGGGGATTTATGGTTCTTTACCTGATTCTCTGGTATATGTACAGGAATAAAACTTTTATTAAAATATAAGTAATAATAAGTGTGGAGTGACTAAAGTTATTAGCTCAGATTTTTAATAAAGTAAACCATAATATTTAAAAAGTGAGCCCTGACTCCAGGCGCTTTATTAACTTTATAAACTTTATGAACTGAATTAACAAATTAACTAATTAACTAATTAACTAATTAACTAATTAACTATGAAAACTAACAGACGAAGTTTTTTTAAAATCGCGGGAGTTGCAGGCGCAGGAATACTCTCTGGTGGATTGTCATCTTGCATTGCAAATGATAAAAAGGAACAATCCGGCTCACTTGCTTACATTTTAGAGGCCTCCGGGAGAAAACAATCCCAGCTTTTTAATATGAGCGGATATGCTGCTCCGAAGCTGGATGTGGTGCGTATTGGTTTCATCGGCCTGGGTATGCGCGGACCCGGAGCAGTAGAGCGGATAGCCAATATTGAAGGTGTGGAAATCAAAGCTCTCTGCGATGAAAGAATGGACCGGGTAGTAAAAGCACAGAAAATCCTGTCCGATTATGGATTACCGGAAGCTAAAGCTTATGGCGGTCACAAGGATGCATGGAAAGAACTGTGTCAAAGCGATGAAATCGACCTGGTTTACATTTGCACTCCCTGGCAACTCCATACTCCAATGGCTGTTTTTGCAATGGAGAATGGTAAACACACGGCAACAGAGGTTCCTGCAGCTACTACACTTGATGAAGCCTGGCTGTTGGTAGAGACCTCGGAAAAAACCAGGAAGCATTGTATGATGCTCGAAAATTGTTGCTACGACTTTTTTGAACTGCTGACTCTCAATATGGCACGACAAGGTTTTTTCGGAGAAATTGTCCATACCGAAGGAGCTTATATTCATGACCTGAGGAATCTCAATTTCAGTAAGGACGCTTATACTGAAATGTGGCGCCTGAAGGAAAATCAGCATCGCAACGGAAACCTCTATCCTACTCATGGGCTGGGGCCTGTTTGCCAGGCGCTTGATATCAATCGTGGCGACCGTATGGATTACCTGACCTCCATATCATCAAATGATTTCCAAATGGCTGATATGGCCATAGAGTTAGCTCAGAAAGATGGTTTTTTTAACGAATTCAAAACAACAGGATACCGCGGAAATATGAATACCACAACCGTTCGGACAGAAAAAGGTAAAACTATCATGATTCAGCACGATACAACAAGCCCTCGTCCCTATTCCCGTATTCATTTGCTCAGCGGTACCAAAGGAATGGCCTGCAAATGGCCTGAACCGGAAAGAATTGCCCTGGGACATGAATGGTTCGATGATGACATGATGAAAGGAGCCGAAGAGCAATATACACCTGAAATCGTAAAAAGAGTTGGAGAAATGGCAAAAAAGATAGGTGGGCATGGTGGTATGGATTTCATGATGGACTGGAGACTTATTGACTGTCTTCGGAATGGCCTTCCGGTTGATCAGGATGTTTACGATGCAGCTCTCTGGAGCAGTATTGCCCCCCTGAGTGAATGGTCGGTGTCTAACCGATCCAATTCCATAACAGTCCCTGATTTCACCTGTGGGAAATATAAATCAAACAAACCTGTTGATATTAATCTCTCTCAGGGGGGAAATACAGGGGTGAGAGTAAAATCAAAAAGTACTGAAAATCAATTAACCGTATGAAAAAGCTTCAAACTAAATTAATTATGGGTATAATGGCGATAGTCATTATCTCCTGTGGAAAATTCAATCCCAAAGATGCTCTGAATCTCTATTCCGGGCTGGATAAAAATGCAGCTCCAAATTTCTTAACTGAGAAAGAAAAGGAAAACGGGTGGCAACTGTTGTTCAACGGGATCAACACTGATGGCTGGCATGGTTATAACATGACAGTTTTTCCTGATTGCTGGGCAATTGAAGATGGCTCTTTTACAATGAATAGCCAGGGTGGTGGAGAAGATCAGGATATTATTACCAATAAGAAGTACCGCAATTTTGCTTTCTATGTTGAATATAAACTTACAAAATCAGCAAATAGCGGAATTATTTTTCAAATTGAAGAAGATACGATTTACAGGTATCCCTACGAAACCGGTCCTGAGTTTCAGGTAATAGACCATGAAAACTGGCCTGATCCTCTTGAAGACTGGCAGATAAACGGTGCAAATTATGCCATGTATCCCCCTATGGTAAAGCCATACAAGCCTGTTGGCGAATGGAACCAGCTCTTTCTTGTGGTTAATGGGAATGAGGTTACCCAGATCCTTAACGGCGAAGTGGTGGTAAAATATGAGAAGAATTCTGAAGAATGGCTCACACTCAGGAATAGTGGGAAATGGTCAAATTTCCCTGATTGGGGCAAATTCGATGAAGGACATATTTCACTCCAGAACCACGGAACAAGGGTTTGGTATCGTTCGATAAAACTGAAGGAAATTTAATTTTAATTACAATGAAAAGCTCAGATAATTCGCGTCGTGATTTCATAAAAAAAGCAGGCATTATTTCTGCCGGAATTACAATTCTCCCAAGTCATGTTGTCAGTGGTTTGGGCTACAAAGCTCCCAGCGACAAACTGAATATTGTTGGTGTGGGAATCGGGGGAAAAGGACATGTAAACCTGAAAGGAATGAAATCGGAAAACATCATCGGATTATGTGATGTGGACTGGAAATATGCCGAATTGTGCTTTAATGATTTCCCAAAAGCTAAAAAATACTGGGACTGGCGTAAAATGTTCGATGAATTAGGCAGCTCTGTTGACGGGGTGATGATCGCTACAGCCGATCATACCCATGCAGGTATTGCTGCAACTGCTATTTCTCTTGGGAAACATGTCTATTGCCAGAAACCTCTCACTCACTCGGTTTATGAATCCCGTTTATTAACCAGACTTACTGCCAGGCATAAAGTTGCCACACAGATGGGAAATCAGGGAAACTCAGGGGATGGGGTACGACAGCTCTGCGAATGGATATGGAACAATGAGATCGGTGAAATCCGGGAGGTTCATGCATGGACTGACAGGCCTGTATGGCCCCAGGGAATCAATCGTCCGGTAAAGGCTATGGTTATCCCAAAAACTCTTAACTGGGATTTGTTTATCGGGCCTGCACCAATGAGACCTTATCATGAAATCTATACTCCCTGGAACTGGCGCGGCTGGTGGGATTTTGGTACCGGAGCCTTTGGGGATATGGCCTGCCATGTGCTGGATCCCGTTTATCAGTCACTTAAACTGGGTTATCCCGAAAAAGTCCGGGGGAGTTCAACAAGTATCAATACCGAATCGGCGCCACACGCTGAAACAGTTGAATTTTCATTTCCTGCAAGGGATAATATGCCAAAACTTGCTTTACCCCCTGTAAAAGTTCACTGGTACGACGGTGGTTTACTCCCCAACCTTACCGAACTCCTTCCCGAAGGCGAAAACCTTATGGCCGATGGCCTTGGTGGTTGCCTGTTTATCGGATCAAAAGATACCCTTATGTGCGGATGCGGTGGTTATAGCCCCCGTCTGCTTTCCGGACGAGTTCCTGTTGTGAGTCCATATCTGAGACGCATTCCTGGAGGCCATGTCTTTTACCAGGATGGAATTCATGAGCAGGATTGGATCCGTGCCTGTAAAGAATCCCCCGAAAACAGGGTCGAAACAACCTCCAATTTCGCCTATGCCGGGCCATTTAACGAAATGGTGTCACTTGGTGTATTGGCAGTTCGCCTTCAGGGTCTGAATAAAGCCTTAAAGTGGGATGGCGAAAATATGAAGTTCACGAATATCCCGGAATCAGAAGAGATGAAGATCCTGGTTTCTGCCGATTTTAATGTAATTGACGGGCATCCTACTTTCGATAATAAATACGAAACATTCAATGCTCTGGCAAGCGCCAGTGAATATATTAAGCACACATACAGACAGGGATGGGGGCTGCCGGATATGCCGGAAGAAATTAATTAAACGCAGTGTATATACAGTTTTTACTGTGTTTTTATACTGCGTTTGCGTTCCCGCAGTTCAGGATCTGCGCTTAATCATCTAATTCAAACTAAACCAAATAAATAAATAAGCGCCCCTTTTTCTGAACTTCCAACTCAGGGTTATGTGGGATTACAGGGAAAGTATGCAGGAGCAAAAGTCTATTTCAGGAATGTTAAAATTAAGGGTTTATAAATTGAAATCTCTTATATCGAAAAGTAGCATGACTAAAAACAATCTTTACTTATATTTCATTTGCCTTATTGCTACCATGGGTGGTTTAATGTTTGGCTTCGATATAGCAATTATTTCCGGTGCAGTTCCTTTTATTCAGCCCTATTTTGGATGGAATGAGCTGGAATTGGGCTGGGGAGTAAGTTCACTTTTGGTTGGTGCAATTATAGGAGCATTTGGCAGCGGTGTGCTGACGGATAAATATGGACGTAAAAAAATTCTAATTATTGTTGCACTGTTTTTTGCCCTTTCATGCACAATTACAGCCATTGCAACTTCATCCATATTGTTTATTTCAGCCCGGGTATTAGGAGGTCTTGCTGTTGGAGCTGCTTCAGTGCTTTCTCCCATGTATGTGGCAGAAGTTTCTCCACCTAAAAACCGAGGAATGTTGGTGGCAGTTTACCAGCTTACCATTACTTTGGGAATACTGTGTTCCTATACCATTAACTATGGATTACATGATGTTGACAATAACTGGCGATGGATGTTTGCGACCGGAGTTGTGCCATCCGTGTTCTTTTTCGTGGGATTGTTTTTCATACCTGAAAGTCCTCGCTGGTTATATAAAGCAGGGCGAAAAGAAGAATCATTGAAAGTCCTGACAAGAATAGGTGGTGAAATAGTAGCGAAGACTGAAATTCAGGAAATAGCTGAGTCACTTAAAGACAATAAAGCCTCTTTATCAATCGGCGAGCTATTCAGACCCGCCTATCGTAAAGTAGTGCTTGTTGGATTCTTTTTAGCCATTTTGGTACAAATAAGCGGAATAAACACTATTGTTGACTATGCTCCTAAAATCCTTCTGGCTGCAGGTGTTGAAATAAAAAACGCGTTACTCCAGACCTCTCTTTTAGGTCTGATTAACTTTTTGTTCACCTTTGTGGCTATATTTTTTGTTGATAAAATCGGAAGACGTTTCCTCTATCTCCTGGGTTCCATGGGAATGGTGGTTACATTATTGTTGTTAGCCGCCTCGTTCTATCTGAATCTGGAAGGAATATTCACTTTGGTTTGCATTATGCTGTTTATTGCCTTTTTTGCCTCTTGTATCGGCCCGGTTTTCTGGACCCTAGTCTCGGAAATATTTCCAAACAAAATACGGGGAAAAGCCGTTGCTTTTGCCTCCTTTACTCAATGGATCTTCAACTTCCTGGTTGTTTTACTGTTTCCGCATTTCCTGGCATCCATCGGTGGCGCTGCTACATTCCTGTTTTTAGCGCTTATGTCGCTGTTACAATGGCTGTTTACTTTTTTGTATGTTCCTGAAACCAAAGGGAAATCACTGGAAGAAATTGAGTTATTGTGGATAGGAAAAACTAAAATTATTAACAAATAACCTTCGTTTCATTTGACTGCTAATAATAAAATTATGAAAAAATTTAAACGATTAAGCTTACTGGCGGTGATCATTTCCGGAATCATCATATTTTCATGTTCAGAAAAAAAGGTGAGTTCAGGTACTGGTGGTCATAAGTTTAACAGCGATTATTCAGGAAAGTACCTCGATAGGGTATCTTTTCCAATTGGAGGAATCGGGGCCGGTATGTTTTGTATGGATGGAACAGGTTCAATTTCTCACCTTTCCATCAATAATAAGCCGGAAATTTTTAATGAACCCATTTCCTTCGCAGCAATTAGTGTCACGGGAATGGAAAATGGCGCAAAGATTTTAGAAGCTCAGGTTCCCGAATGGAAACTATTTGGGCCTGGAGGATCATCAAATGGCTCTCCGGGAAAAAGCTACGGACTTCCACGATTTGAAAATGGAAGTTTTTTACCACGATTCCCTTTTGCTACACTGAAATTGGCCGACAAGGATGTTCCTTTAGATGTGGAAATTTCAGGCTGGAGCCCTTTTATTCCTACAGACCAGGATAATTCAAGTCTTCCGGTTGGTGCAATGGAGTATAAATTTAAAAACAATTCCGGCAAAGAGATTGAAGCAGTCTTTTCATGGAATTCAAGAAATATTATTGCTGAAAATGTTGGCCGCATCCTGAAAACAAAGAACGGTTTTACGTTGACAGGACCCGAAAACGTTGATTTCCCGGCAGGCAGCAGAGGATTCTCAGCCTATGTGGATGATGATCATGCCGTAGTCGATTATTGCTGGTTCAGAGGACAATGGTTTGACCCATATATGATCCTCTGGAAAAATATTAGTTCAGGGTTCATCCCTTCCAACCCTCCTGTTGAAACATCAGCGCCCGGAGCTTCAATTTATGTCCCATTTTCATTACAGGCTGGCGAAGAAAAAACTATTGCAGTAAATTTCTGTTGGTATATGCCTGATTCCAAACTTACAATCGGATGTATTCCGGGAAGCAGTTGCTGCACATCGACCTATAAACCCTGGTATGCAGGAAAATTTAAAGACATAAATGAGGTCATAAGTTATTGGACAGAGAATTATTCCGAATTAAAGAAAAACACTGAACTTTTCCGGGATGCATTTTTCTCCTCCACTTTACCACCGGAAGTTATAGAGGCTGTAGCAGCAAATCTGACCATTATTAAATCTCCAACCATTTTAAGACAACGTGACGGAAAGCTATGGGCATGGGAAGGCTGCAGCGATAATCAAGGCTGCTGCCATGGTTCCTGTACACACGTCTGGAATTATGCACAGGCTATCCCTCACCTTTTTCCGGCTTTGGAAAGAACGCTTCGTGAAACGGAATTCAAGATCAGCCAGAATGCAGAGGGGCATCAGTCGTTCAGATCAGCTTTGCCGGTTTGCGAAACCGGACATAACTTTTATGCGGCTGCTGACGGACAATTAGGAGGTATCATGAAAGTATACCGGGAATGGAGAATTAGTGGCAATACCGAATGGATGAAAGACCTGTTCCCTTTTGTTAAAAAAAGTTTAGATTATTGCATTGAAACCTGGGATCCCGGCTATAAAGGTTACCTGGAAGAACCCCATCACAATACATACGATATTGAATTCTGGGGCCCGGATGGTATGTGCACCAGTTTCTACCTTGGCGCTCTGACTTCTGTTATTGAGATGTGTAAGGTAGCAGATGTTCCTTATGATAAGTATGAAACCCTTCTGTCAAAAGGAAAAGCATTTATGGAATCTGATTTATACGATGGTGAGTACTTTATTCAGAAAGTAATCTGGGAAGGATTGAAATCACCAAACCCTGTTGAATCTGCTAAAATAAGTATAGGCACAACATATTCAGGTGAAGCATTAGAACTGATGAAGAAAGAAGGCCCTAAGTATCAGTATGGCAAGGGTTGTTTGTCGGATGGGGTTCTGGGAATGTGGATAGCAACAGTTTGCGGATTGGATGAGATACTGGACAATGCTAAAGTAACCAGTCATCTTGAGGCAGTTTATAAATATAACCTCCGGACAGACCTGTCTGATCACGCGAATCCTCAAAGACCCACTTTTGCTGCGGGGAAGGATGGAGGGTTGTTACTTTGTACATGGCCAAAAGGCGGTGAATTATCATTGCCATTTGTATACAGTAACGAAGTATGGACCGGGATTGAATACCAGGTTGCCAGTCATCTGATGTTCAAGGGAGAGGTTGAGAAAGGCCTGGAGATTGTTCGGGAATGCAGAGAGCGATATGATGGTAAGAATCGTAACCCGTTTAATGAATATGAATGCGGAAGCTGGTATGCCCGGGCCATGGCAAGTTATGCCATGCTGGAAGGTATTACCGGTGTTCGTTATGATGCTATTGAACGGACTTTATACATTAACTCAAAGTTGGGCGATTTTACAAGTTTTCTTTCCACTGAAACCGGGTTTGGCACTGTTGGTCTCAAGTCTGGAAATCCTTTTATAAATGTTGTCTATGGAACTATTGATGCCTTAAAAGTAATGGTATCAGGTAAGGAAAAACAACTGGCAAATTAATAACCCTCAAAACTTACTGAAATGAAACGAATACTAATTTTTATTGTTATTTTCTTTTATTCGGGTTCACTTTTCTCCCAGGATTTTGGAAATGAAATGTCCCAGCTTTCACAAATAAAAAAAGATGTCAAATCCAGGCAGGTTAGCAGCGCTGATAAAACAGGCGGAAACGGTGATTGCCTGAGTGCAATACAGGACGGTGCAAAAGCAACCCTGATGGATGTCAAAGGCGCCGGTGTAATTACTCATATGTGGATCACTATTGGACCGGAAGCCGCGAAGCTGAACCGTAACGATATTATTATCAGGATGTACTGGGATGGGAATCCTTATCCATCGGTGGAGTCACCTATCGGTCCTTTCTTTGGAAATGGCTGGAATGAAGCATATAATTTTATAAGCACACCCCTTTCTGTAACTCCCGGATGGGGCAAATCTTATGTCTGCTACTTTGCAATGCCATTTTCCAATGGAGCTAAAATTGAAATAGAAAACCAGACCGGAAGAGAAATTTCAAATTTTTATTTTAATATCAACTATAACGAAATGCCTCTGATCCCTAAAAACTCAGGTCGTTTTCATGCATGGTATAATCATGAGATTACCAAAGCGCTTCCTGACGGAGAAAATGAGTGGGGTCTTCTTGGAAAATTTGGTGAAAATAAGTATGGAACAAATAATTACATCTTTGCCGACATAAAAGGAAAAGGACAGTTTGTCGGGGTGAATTATTATGTCAATTGCCCGACAACCATGTGGTATGGCGAAGGTGACGAAATGGTTTTTATTGATGGCGATACCTTACCCACTTTTAACGGAACCGGTACTGAAGATTTCTTTAACACTTCCTGGTGTCCGAAAGAACTGTTGCAGCATCCCTATTTTGGATATCCCCGGGTAAATAATGAAACCGGCTGGCTCGGACATACGCATATTTACAGGTTTTTTATTGCTGACCCGGTATATTTCGATAAATCATGCAAGTTCACCATCGAACATGGTCATAACAACAATCTTACCCTCGATCTGGCGTCTGTTGCATACTGGTATCAGGATAAAGCTTCAGACCTGCCCAGATCGTTTACCAAAACAGAAAGAGAGCATATGCCATTAATCGGAGCGTCTGAAATTCACTTATGGCGACACTCCTGGCGGTTGGAAAAAGACAGTAATCCCACTTTGTGGGGAAATGAAAAATCCCCTGAACCAAAATAATTCTCTCCCTGAAAAAGAATCTGAACTACATATTAAACCTTGAAAGAATCATAAAATGATTAAAACAAAAATTGGCTTTATTGTATTTGGCGTACATAAAGACGGGCTTGTGGACCCCATGGGGACACCATTTATTGATGAAAAAATAATTTCAAATGCGAAGAAAGCATTAAACAAAGCGGGACTGGAACTCCTGGAACATGATACCATTCTTTCCACAAAACAGGAAGCTAAAAAATGTCTGAGGTTATTTAAGAAGATGGATGATATTGATGCTATCGTATTATTCTCCGGTACCTGGGTGTGGTCTGCTCATTTAATTGCTGCGATCCGTGATTTTGCGGCTTCCGGTAAAGGGATAGTCCTCTGGACCAATCCGGGTAGCCAGGGATGGAGACCTGTCGGGGGCATGGTTATGCAGGGCGCGTTAAAGGAAATCGGCCTTCAGCACAGATATGTTTATGGCAGTTCTGATGATCCAAAGGAAATTGAAAAAATCACATCATATTGCCGGGCATATTCCATGAAGAATTCACTGAACATGACCACAATTGGGACCTTTGGGGGCCGGGGTATGGGACAGACCTGTGGCGCAGCGGATCCTTCACAATGGATGAAAACTTTCGGTATCGATATCGATTCGAGAGATACAGCAGAACTTCTCGATACAGCCGAAAAGATAACCAAAGAAGAAATCAAACAAGCTAAGGAAAAAATCCAAAAACTTTTTTCGGAGGGAATTCCCGATAACAAGCAGGCTGAGCGTTCAATTCGTCTTTACCTTGCTATAAAAAAAGTCTTACTTAAAAATGAATGGGATTTTTACACTATCCAGTCATTCCCGGGACTTGGTGACACATACAGTGCCACCTGTTTTGCCCAGAGTATGATGCTCGAAGACGGAATGGGCACCTCAACCCTTGGTGATTTTAATACTGCCCTCACCGTTAAATGTTTGACAGATCTAAGCAAAGAACCGGTTTATTACGGCGATTTGCAGCACGTGGATAAATCAAATAATGAAATTAAAATAATCGGAGACGGTGCATGTCCTCCTTCCTTAGCAGGAAAACTTGGCCCTGCAGGTTTTGCGGAACACGGGATTCCAACAGAAGGTGAAGCCGGTGGAATATCGGTAAAGCTGGTGTGTAAAGTAGGCGAAGGTGTTCTGGCAAGACTTGGCAGAAACGATGGGAAATTTGAGATGGTAATTACTCGTTGTACCATTTTCGAACCACCTGCCGGTCAGCTTGAAAAGAGAAAAAATGAATGCGGTATCCCTTTCTGGCCCCATGGATTTGTTAAAGCAGAATGTGATATTGATGCACTCCTGCAGGCCTGGAATAATGAATATGCCTGCCTGGGATATGGAGCAAATCTATACGAAGAGCTAAAGGCCTTTTGTGAGATCACAGGAATTAAAGCAATCGCACTTTAAAGAAAATTATTGTTATTGATTATCTTCGGCTTTGATAAGCTTAATTGAGATCTCTATGAACCATTATATCGGCATTGATATTGGTACAAGCGGATGCAAGGCTGTAATTTTTAATGAAGATGGCAGGCAAATATCCATTGCCTACCGTGAATATAATATTATATCGAAATACCCGGGATGGGCGGAACTTGATACTGATGAAGTTATCCGGAAGTGCTTTGAAGTGATCAGAGAATCTGCTTCACAGGTTGAGCCTGGTTCTATAAGGGGTTTGGGAATTTCAAGCCAGGGAGAAGCATTTACATTAATTGATAAGGAAGGGAATGCTCTGTGTAATGCTCTTGTTTCTTCCGATATCAGGGCGAATGATCTGATTGGACCGTGGACGGAGAAATTCGGGGAAGTAAAACTGTACCATATAACAGGACATACACCGCATCCCATGTTTTCTTTATTCAAATTACTCTGGATAAAAGAAAATATGCGTGATATCTGGGCGAAGTCTGAAAGGATTCTTTGCTTTGAAGATCTGCTACAGTTCAGGCTGGGAGTTAAAAACCCGTCTATGGGCTGGCCCCTGGCTGGCAGAACAATGCTCTTTGATGTTATCAACCATAACTGGAATGATGAGATACTCGATCAGGCAGGGATCAGAAAAGAACAACTTTCAAATCCTTTACAATCAGGAAGTGTCGCCGGGTATGTAAAGAATGAAATTGCAAATGAACTGAATCTTTCTGAAAATACTTTTGTGGTTACCGGAGGACATGATCAGCCCTGCGCGGCCCTTGGCGCCGGAGCTATTGAACCAGGTATTGCAGTTTATACCTCCGGAACCGTTGAATGTATTACACCGGCTTTCAAAAAGCCCCTGTTTTCCGACAATCTCCGCAAAAATAACCTTTGTACCTATGATCATACGGCGCCGGAAACGTATGCAACCGTAGCATTCAGCCTTACCGGGGGAAATCTTCTGAAATGGTTCAGAGATGAGTTCGGAACGATGGAATCAGAACTTGCCGGAAAAACGAATTGTGACCCTTATACTCTATTGCTGGATAAAATGCCGGAAGAACCATCCCGACTTCTTGTTTTGCCTTATTTTACACCCACCGGTACCCCGTATTTTGATGTTTCAGTAAAAGGGGCAATTCTGGGGCTGGACCTGACCGTTTCCCGAGAAGAAATTCTCAAGGCTCTTTTAGAGGGAGTCGCCTTTGAAATACGTTTAAATCTTGATATTCTTGAACAATCAGGTTATGAGGTAAAGGAATTACGGATTATCGGGGGAGGCGCCCGTTCGCTCAAACATATCCGGTTAAAAGCAGATGTTATAGGAAAACCGATAAGCATATTAGATGTTACCGAAGCCGGATGCATGGGAGTGGCTATGCTGGCAAAAGCTGCCCATACAAAGGAGAAAGTCAGCGATATTGCCAGGAATTGGGTAAAACCGGTTGCTAAAGTTGAACCGAATCAGTCAGATCACTATAACAGAAAATTTGAGGTTTATAAAAAATTGTATCCTGCGTTGAAGAACCTGAAATAAACCTTCTTCCGTAAGATTAATAAATCCCACGAAATGAAAAATAGTATATTCTCTGTTTCGCTATACTTAAGCTTTGCCATCTCTCCTGGTATTTTCGCACAACAAACGATCCGTCAATACCTGTCAGGTACCGGCAGCGACCAGACCGTCGATTGGGATTTTTATTGTACCGGGGGAAGGAAGAGTGGCGAATGGACAAAAATTCCTGTTCCTTCCTGCTGGGAACAGCAGGGTTTCGGAGAATATAATTATGGCCACGACAAGCAAAAAGCCGGTGAAAAGGGACTTTATAAAACTTCATTTATTGTTCCTGGACATTTCAAAAATCAAATCGTATTTATAGTTTTTGAAGGATCAATGACCGACACTGAAGTAAAAATTAATAACCAGTCGGCTGGTCCGGTGCACCAGGGAGCTTTCAATCGTTTCAAATACGACATCACCCGGTTTGTTAAAATGGGAAATACAAATATTCTTGAAGTTGAAGTGAGTAAAATGTCGGCGAATAAATCCGTAAATGATGCCGAACGTTCATGCGATTACTGGATCTTTGGCGGGATTTACAGACCGGTGTACCTTGAAGTTGTGCCGGATCATCATATTGAACGAGTTGCTATCGATGCCAGGGCAGATGGATCTATCTCGGCAGATGTTTTTTGCAATAACCTGAAAAAGGGTGAAAGACTTGAAGCCGAAGTTTTCTCAGCAGACGGTCGGCCAGCCGGACCGGCAATAATTGTATCCCCTGAAAAACCTTTACAAATGGTACGACTGACAGGTAAATATGATGCAATCAAACCATGGTCGGCCGAATTCCCTGATCTCTATAAAATAAGAATTTCCATTCTGGATAAAGACCAGGTAATTCATCAGGCAGAGACAAAATTTGGGTTTCGTACCATTGAGGTCCGCGAGGGAGAAGGAATCTATGTAAATGGCTCCCGGGTTATTCTAAAAGGTGTTAACCGCCATTCTACCAATGTTGAAACGGGGAAAACGCTCAGTAAAGCCATAAGCATAAAGGATGTAAACCTGATTCGTGAGATGAATATGAATGCCGTCCGGATGTCGCATTACAGCCCCGATGACCATTTTCTCGATGCATGCGATTCCATTGGCTTGTATGTGTTAGATGAGCTGGCCGGCTGGCAAAAAGCTTACGATGATATTGCCGGACCCGTGTTAGTAAAAGAACTGGTCGGGGATGACGTGAACCACCCATCCATACTCTTCTGGGATAATGGAAATGAAGGAGGATGGAACAGAAACCTCGTTGATGATTTCGCATTGTATGATCCCCAGAAAAGAACGGTAATCCACCCATGGGACAATTTTAACGGTTTAAATACCAAACATTACCCCGATTTCAATATGGTTCAAAACACGGTACTTTATGGATCTGACATTTATATGCCTACCGAATTCATGCACGGACTTTACGATGGAGGCCATGGAGCCGGCCTGGAAGACTTCTGGAACCTGATGATGCAACACCGATGCCTGGGTGGAGGCTTTCTATGGGTATTCCAGGATGAGGGTATTAATCGCACCGATAAAGGCGGGATTATAGATACCGACAGTAACCATGCCCCGGATGGGATCCTGGGCCCGGGCTATGAAAAAGAAGCGAGCTTTTTTACCATTAAAGAGATCTGGTCACCCATAGTTATCAACCGGAAAACAATACCCTCCGGTTTTGACGGGAGAATCTGGTTTGAAAACCGTTATTCCTTTACCAATGCCAGCCAATGTACATTCAGATGGAAATTAAGCTCATTCCCTTTTACGGATACCCATAAAGCCTCAGAAGCAAAATCTGTTGAAGGGTTCATCAACTCACCGGATGTGCCGCCCGATTCACCCGGAATATTGAATTTACAGCTTCCGGAAAACTGGCAGAGCTATGATGCATTGTACCTTACAGCGATTGATCCCCGGGGAAATGAAATCTTTACCTGGAGCTGGCCCTTAAAAAATAAAGGACCGGTTTCTAATAAATTAGCTGAAACTACCAAAGTTTTACCTGAAGTATCAGAAACCGATAGCACGGTTACAGTAATCTCTTCGCAAATAAAGTACAAATTCAGTAAAAAAACCGGATACCTTGAAAGGATTGAGACTTTAAAGGGAGTCGTACCCTTTTATGGAGGACCTCAGCTTGCGGGTGCAGAACTCAGTCTCACTAAGTTTGAGACAGTCAAACGAAACCATGCTGTTGAGATATCAGCAAGCTATTCCGGAAAAGACCGGCAGGAGTGGATGCAGGTTAAATGGATCATTAAAGAAAATAAAGAACCAGAGATGGAATACATATACAAATATTCGGAAGCAAGGCCATACATGGGCATAAGTTTTAATTTACCCGAGGAGGAGCTTATAAAATTGGATTACCTGGGTCGCGGTCCATACCGGGTTTGGAAAAACCGTCTGTTGGGAACACAGTTTGGCTGGTGGGAAAAGACCCCTAACAATACTATAACGGGTGAATCTTATGACTATCCTGAATTACCAGGGTACTATGCAGATGTCCGACAGGTTGTTTTTCTAACCAGGTCAGGAAATATTACCATTTCAACCCCTGATGAGGGCATGTTTCTCCAGCTATACAGACCTGCCGATCCGGTTGGGGCATACAATACCAATACCAGTCCGACTTTCCCGCAGGGAGATATAGGTTTCCTGGATGCCATTTCGCCAATTGGAACGAAGTTTCAGGCCACTCATGTCATGGGGCCGCAGAGTCAGTTGAATTCGACTTTTCTCTTTCCACCAAAGCAAGGAGTATTGTATTTTAGATTCGAGTAGTTTTCAATAACAGAAACCTGATAAAATTTACGAAGATTTGCTTCCTGTTTTCGCGGGAGGATCAATTCCATGCAAATATTTTCACCATTCTTTATAAGCTTTATATGAAACTTGTTTATTATACTAAACGCTTAATCACAAAACACATACACGAAGGCCGCCAGGAAAAAAGACTAAATATGAACAGATAAAATCAGATCCGGAAAAAAGCGGGGAAGAACAGATATCCCGGACTGATCCAGATTAGCGGTCTGTTATAGTACACAAGAACATCGTCAACGTCGGGTATAACATCCAGGCATCATCCAATGTAAAACATAAGCTTTTGGTAGAATATGACACAGGCCTTGTAAACGAAACACATGCCCTGGCCCCCATAGCTATGCAGACCAAAGAAATACATGGGTTGGAAGTTATGAGGTTGCTGAGTGAAGTTGGTCTAATGTTTAACAGATATAACTTAGCCAGTGTATTTCAATTCCCAGATCAGAAAGACTGATAATAAGCTAAAATTTTGAATTATTTTTTCTACCGGTAAATCACCCTTTTAATATTTAAAGAATTTTATGACAATATTTTTGATGCAATTCAATTATTGAGGGTATATTTATAGTTGAAAATGGATTTTTACACAACTTGTCCCGCTCTGCGGGAGACTCACATTAGCTGAAATTTTAAACATAAACCGCATAACAAATTGACCTTACAACAAGAGACAATTATGAAAGCCAAATTTTTAATAAAGGCATTAATTACAACACTGGTTTTTTCTGCAATTTTATTTCTTTGTGCCGGGAAAATTAAATACTTCCAAGGTTGGATTTTTTTAGGAACAAATATTATTACAGCTCTTATGAATTTTTGGGCAATCAGAAACGACTCAGAACTTATGACTGAACGATCCAAAGTTGGGGAAGGATCAAAATCGTGGGACAAATTGATTTTAGGATTATCTGGTTTGACATATTTGGTAGTCATAACCATTGCAGGATTAGATTCTGGTCGTTATCAATGGTCCTCAGATTTTCATTGGAGCATTTATGTTTTAGGAGTTGTCCTGACAATTATTGGACAAGTAGTTTTCCTGACAGCGAGAAAAGAAAATAAATACTTTTCATGCGTTGCAAGAATACAAACAGACAGAGGACATACAGTTTGTGACACTGGTGTATACAAAATTGTGAGACATCCGGGATATTTGGGAATGACAATTTCATTGGCTGCCCTACCTTTAATTACAGGTTCAATTTGGAGCATAATTCCGACAGTTACAGCTATTATTCTATTGTTCATTAGAACCTATTTTGAAGACGAAACATTGAAAAAAGAACTTTCCGGATATACTGAATATACCCAAAGGACAAGACAACGACTTATCCCGAAAATATGGTAACTCAATTTTTGACTTTAAAAAGAGTAACAACAGAAGGAAAACAAAAACGGTGGCTAATACATTGAGGAATAGCTGGAAAGTCCACATGAAGCCAACTTCTATTACTTCCTCCGAGCCTTGATGAACTTATAGCTGATGACAATCCTGTTAAAGTCATTAAGGTATTCGTTAACACGATTTAAAACACAATTGACATGAACATAAAACCTATTAAATCTTTCACCAGGATTGCTAAATACTGATTATAAGCTGACCCGATAAACCAGGTGCGGTTGGTAACAGCACCTATCGGCAAACATGAGTTTTGCGGTTCGTAGGACAGAATATTGGAATTCTCTGTACCGATTAAAAATTCTATCAAAAATCACACTGTACCAAATAAAATACATCCGTTCCCTCAATAATTTTCTTTCCACCGTTTTCCAGGATCGCATCTTCGGTAATTTCCAGGATCCGGTTAACAATATCACTGATTTTTGTATTGACAGGCAAGCCGTCGCGTGTGAAGTTAATATATGTATCATTGAAAGGTTTTGCCCATACCGGCTTTCCCGACATTCCCAGTTTCAGCCTGTCAGGAATAGAGGATTCCCCATTCATCACGGCAATCAATCCGCCACAAGTGGCAGCCTGGTTATCACAATCGATCCCCGCTGATACAGCAATCCCGGTAGTTTTTACAAAATCCCCCTCCCCGTATAAGATAGCCATGATTCCCATCAAACCATTTGACAATGAAGATACATCGGAGACAGGCGCTTCGTAATCACCTCTTTTATAGTAATAGTATTTATCAAAAATCAGCTTCCTGGTGATTCGCCAGTCTTTATTATTTTTATGCCAGGCAATTACATCTTTCATTCCTTCATGGTATGGACTATCTTCAGGAATAAAATTTATTGCCATATTTACCAGTTGGTTTATATCCTTTTCAAAAAATGCCGCGCTGTACATAATGGCATAGGCAATAGTTGCATGAGTTCCCCAGTCATCATTTGTAATCCTCGCTCCCCATTCTGCTCTTTCTGCACTTTTCTTTAGCATCCCCGGATAAAACATGCTCCATATTTCGTTTACCAGCTGGGGATCGATCTGGTACCAATCCGGATTATTCAAATTACTGCCGGTAGCGGGTGGGAGGATTCCTTTCTCCATCAGATTTCGGGCAGTACGGTTTGCACACCAGATATTCCGGTTAATATGAAGCTTCCACATTTCCGTAATTTCTGCATAGTTAATGTCCAGGCCATATTTTTCAACTGCATGAAGGGTGACGAATTCGATGTCAGTATCGTCGTCTGAAAACGCTCCCCCAAGCCAGTTTGCCACAACCTGGCAATATCCCCTGAGATCATGGTTTATGGCAAGGGAAGTATCTTCATTGAAGTGATAGTACCTGTCAATAAGTACCGGAACCGGATCTTCCAGGTAAGTTCCTTCAAAAGGAAATCCCATATAATTTCCAACACATTGTCCGATCCAGTAACCCGAAATTTTATCTCTCAATTCGTCCTGTGATATTTTTCTCTGGGATTGAGAGAATATAAGATTAGTAAGCGTCAGAGTTAAAAGTAATGAAGTTGTAATTTTTTTCAACATTTTATTTTTTAGAAATTTCGAATACAGGCAAATTTATTGACGATGGAGTACCGGGTCCAAAATAGACCTTTTGACTTGCATTGACAATGTCCTTTGCTGATGAAATGGGTTCATAGCTATTCAGACTCCTGTTAAACCGGGGAAACCAGGCGGAGGTAATAATTACCCTGAGTTTATGACCGGGGTTGAGCTGGTAACCGGTTGCCCAAACTGAAATTTCTGTTTTTTGAGGATTCTCATGATCCGGTTTTACTCTTGCTCCTCCTTCCTGGATATTGATTATTTTTCCATCGGGAAAGACATCCTGCAAGCCAACCATAAAATCGGTACAGGACGCATCACTCGACAGCCAGAGTGTTGCAGAAACAGGTCCAAGAAGTATTAATGGTTTATCTGCAATGTCCATTTCAAATACAAGCTGATCCTGACGGTTTATATTGTCGTTTTGCCTGGCGGGACCTACTCCGGCGCCAAGGGTAGTTCCTCCATAACTTGGAAATGGATCACCTGGTACATATTCATATTCAAGAATTCCGTTTTCCTTAAATGGATCTGGTTTAAGATAACTACCAGGTCCAATAAAAAAGGGAGTAATTTTGGTATCGCGGGGCGGCCAAACATCCGAACCGATATATTCGTTCCTCTCCATTATAAACAAGTTGTATTTACTGTTCTTCAATGGGGATGTCAGTTCATTCTTTTTCCCATTTAGGAAATTTTTTACATATTTAAAAATTTTTGAGGGCTTTCCTGTCTTTTTTAGTCCCCCAAAATCATTGGGTTCGCCCATTGATCCATGGCACCATGGTCCTATTATCATTCTGTTACCCGGATTTCCGTTTTTTTCCAGGGATTGAAAATCCTCAATCTGAGCTTTTAAAAAGATATCATACCAGCCTGCCATCGAAATCAGGGGCGCTTTTGAAATCCCTCTGAAATTTAACTTTTGCCAGTAATGGTCGTAGGTTTCATGTGCAAGCCAATCGTTGAAAAAGGGGATATCCTTAACCGTTGAATCATCAGCAACGGATAATGGAAGAATCATTGCACCTGCCATCAATTTATCAGGAGGGATGATATTTAATTCCTTTGAGGCATTTTGAAATCCCCACACAAAAGCCGTTTGCAAAGAAAAAAGTCCGTCAGGATACACAAATTCGTAAAGGTTTGCACCTGTCAGCAACAGGGTTAAAAAATCAAGTGAGTCAGAAATTGCCCACTGGGTAAACCCCACATAACTACCTCCCCAGCCGGCAACAGTTCCATTGGTCCATGGTTGATCTTTTACCCATCTTAAGGTTTGCAGGCCATCAGTCCTTTCATTTATAAAAGGGTAAAACTCTCCTTCCGATTTAAATTTACCTCTTACATCCTGAATAACAACGGCTATGCCGAACAGGTTAAATGCCTTTCCCATCCATTGTTCCGTGCTTTTATTATAGGGTGTACGTACCAGAACAACCGGAAACTTTCCATGCTTTTTTGGAGTGTATATATCAGTAGCCAGAAGTACTCCATCACCCATGGGAATTTTAACTTCAGTATATCCAGATTTCATACTATCCCTGGAACCTGATCCTTGTGCAAGGATAACGGTTGAAGAAACAACCAGATAAAGGATAATTGCCAGGTACGTTGTGAATAAAAAGATTGCCCTCATAACCAGATTTTTATAAGTCAATGGCCATTGGTTATTTTTTGTTGAAACCCACATGATTCGAGAAACACATAAACAAATGTATAAAAGCTCTTATTGTGGGTTCCATCCGACCATTGAAAATAAATTTTTATACAGATGAAAATTAGTAATTATAAACAGGATTAATTTTTCGGCCGAATGTAAATCGATAAATAAGTAAGAGGCCGCAGGATAGCAACTTGTTATCCTGCAGCCTCTGTATACATCAATAATTCTAAAATGAACTATTTTTCAATCAGGGTTTTGGAACATATGTCAGATGATACATGATAACCGGGTACATTCCGGAACCTGCAGGATCAGCCCAATAAGCGCAGAAAAACATGGCAACAGACATTTTTTCAGGTGTAATTTCCTTTACAATAAACTGCCGTGTTGCCGGGAAATCAAGAATTCCAAAATAGGCTCCCGTTGATAAGGATATCCACTTTTTACCTGAAAAAGTAACTGAATAAGTAGTAGCCGGAACATCAGTACCTCCAAATGGCGCTGCCACAACAGTCAGATCATCAGTATGAAGGGTCCATGTAGCATTTTCAGGGTGCGTGTAAGTTGTCGTACAGAGCCCTAAAGTGTTATCTGTTACAGAGATAATTTGTTGCTCTCCGCCATAATAACCAAACAGAGTACCGGCTAAAGCAGCATCTTTGGTATCTACCATATATTTCCCATCGGAATAGAATGTAAATTCATTGTCGTACTCATCTGTAGCCAACAAAAGCGGGTCAAGTATATTCTCTGCTCCGGCAAAAAGAATCATCATACTGGGTTCAATTCCACTTCCACCATCAACACCTGCAATATATCCCCGGCTCAATACCCAGGTTTTACCGTTGGTAGCAGCAGGTCCACCGGTAAGCATTTCTTCAAATGAAGGGAGCGCTTCTATGTCATGAGAAACATTGGCCTCACCGCCATCCCCTTTAACAGTAAGCTTAACCGTATAAGTTCCCGACATTTCATAGGTATGAAAAGGATTTGCTTCAGTGCTTGTGGCTTCGTCACCAAAATCCCATAGATATGTATTAACATCTGTTACAGTGGAAGTAAACGTAACCTGGTAGCCATCCACAACAGCTTCAAACTCACAGGTTGGTTCAGGAGTTTCCTCTTTGCATGAATTTAATCCAAACAATGCAAAAATTAAAATCACACTTGTGAATAATAAAAATCTCTTCATAGTTTTTAGTTTAAGTATTTAATTATTGAAGTTCTTTTTTGAGTCTGGCAAACTCAGAAACAAATATATGCTTAAACGTTTAATTAACAAACAATTTTGAGGGTTTTTTAGGTCTTGAATAATATAAAAATATTTAACCGATTGAATTTCTGAGTTTTAAATATTTAAAATTAATACTCACAAGGAGTGATCTGATTGATTTCCTTATATATTTTTTCATTCTTTTGCCGATTCCTGATTATAAAATACGAATTTACCATAATGAAGTTTCGTTTGGATGCTTATACGATTAAACAAATATGAAATCCGACATTCCGGGGAGCCTGATTTTCAAGTTATTCATGCCTGCTGCCTTGTTTGACCTGGCAGCAACATTAAATATTGATGGTTCCGACAATATAATATCCATACAGCGAGGTTCAGGGCCTGTAGTTATTATAATAATGTTGCCGGTAATAAAAAGAGCTGCCCTCCCAGGCAGCTCCTTCCCTTTCTACTAACGTACCTTTTAGTTAATAATCATGTTTTGTTTAAAAATTTCAGCCCCGGTTAAAATTCTGACAATATATAATCCCGCAGGAGCTGATGGAATTTGAAGGATCATTTTACCCCTGGTATTCAAATCATCTTTATAAATTACTTTACCCAATGAATTAAAAACCTCTACCATGGCTTTCTGATTGGAAATTGAGTTCAGATCGATGGTAAACTGTCCGTTATTGGGATTTGGATAGATACTAAAATCTGTTTGTATTCCAGGTATTTCAACTGAAACGGGATAGATTGCCAATGGAACTGTTTTGAGATTATATTTTTCTGTGATTTCCTCAACAGTTAATGCCCTGTTGTAAACTTCTAACTGGTCTATACTTCCGCTAAAATAAGATGTGCCGGATTTTCCCAGGGTGGCATTCTGGCCCGGATTTACTGTTCCTGTGAGTGGATGAGTATCTTTTAATATCCCGTTTAAATAAATCATGGCATTTGTACCATCATATACTCCAACAATATGTATCCATTCTCCACTTACCAGATCAGCATCCGGAATACCAGGCCGTTCAGCGCCAGAGGAGGTTGTAACTTTGAATCTCAGTTCACTGTTTCCCTTGTCTTCGTATAGAACATATTGATCGGTTTCGGAGTCAAATAACGGTCCAAATGTTGAAGGGAGTTCTGTTGGCAAAAAATCCATTTTTGTCCAAAGTGATACAGAAACCGAATTGGTCCCGATGTTAAATGAAGGGGAAGCGGAAAATTGAATATAATCGTCTATTCCATCGAAGCCAAGCGCATTACCCAACTGGCCTGAGGTAATCAATGCTCCGTTTTTTACTATTCCGTGATTAAGGTTTACCGATGCATCAAGTGCAAGAAAATCGGTATCACTCAAAACAATTGTATCAAGATTATAAAATGCAACAAAGCCCTCCGAGAAGGCTTTATATTCAAAAACAATATTTACGGGTGATATTGTATTGGGTATCATTGCAATATCCTGCAGGTTTTGAATGGTAAGTACATAAGATCGCTCTGCCAGGGAGGATGTGGTAAGTATTACTGATTTCTGGTCCCGGGCAAGCCGGGCTTCCAGTATGATTACTTCGTTATTTACAGTATAATTATTTTTGTTTTCAGCATCAGGTTTACTAATATTTTCGCTGAATTCGATAGTTACAGAAGTATTGTCTCCTTTTGATGTTACGTATTCTACAAACGGCTCCGTCACGTCATTGAGTGTGGTCACCGAAATTTCATTGGAATAGTAAAGGCTGCTTAATCCGGATTTGTTTATTGCTTTTATTCTGTAATAATACTGTTGCGATTCGGCAGTTGATCTGTCGGTGTATTGTGTAACCGGACCAACATTGGTAAGGAAAGTTGTTGAGCCAGGGTTCACATCCCTGAAAATACTATAACCGGAGATCCCGCTTTCTGGATCCAGGGCTTCTTCCCACTCCAGAAAAACTTCGTTTTCAATTACACTAGCTGACAGCAAAACTACATCTGTGGGTTCCGTACTATCCATTGATTCAATCATCACAACAGGATTATCTGTCGTAATTGCATCAACTCCGAGAGCAAACAAAGGTATCATCTGGCTGGCACTGTTAATTGTCCAGACATTGAATTTAATACCCAGGGAATGGGCATAATCGATTATGGTCTGGTTAAAAGGGCCACTGCTTCCCACCCATTCACCATTTATGGCAGCAATCTGATCGATATGTGAGGTAGTAACGGAGGCAAAAAGTTGTACGGCAATGGTCGGATCAAGTGTTTTAACTTGTGTAATCTGAGAAAGACTAAAGCTTGAAATAATCACTCTGTCTTGTAATCCCATTTCCGTTATAACTTCAACTACTTTACCTGCCAGAACGGTTTCTGAAGATTTTAATTCAACAACCACCCCGATATTTGTCCCGGCATTTATAGCCACTGCCAGTGCTTCTCTGAAGGACGGAACTTTTTCACCAGTAAATTCAGGGCCAAACCATGACCCTGCATCCAGGCTGCGAAGCTGCTCAAAAGTCATACTAACTATGGCTCCTGTTCCATCTGTAGTTCTGTCAACAGTTGCATCGTGCATGATTATCAATGAATCATCTTTGGAAATCTGTACGTCAAGTTCGTAATAGTCGGCATTTACCTCAACGGCTTTATTAAACGCCGCCAGGGTATTTTCAGGAGCAAGAGAAGCTCCTCCTCTGTGAGCGATTACTTTTGTGTTCTGACTCCAGGTAATACCCGGAATTAAAATTAACAGATATACTAATCTCTTCATCTCACAAATTTTTTGGATATTAATCAGCAACAAAAATATGTAACAAAATACTCGATAATTAACCTGAATTGCATGAGTTCACTTGTTGAAATAAATAGAATTAAGAATATGAATTAACGATTTTTGATTTAAGATTTATACAATCGGTTTATCTATTACATTTAATTTCAGCATATTAGAATTCCCGCAATAAAATTCTTAAATCGTTAATCCTTGTTCCCGGATCAAAAAGTTACTTTACAGAACAACCTGATCAGCAAAATTCAAAGTTATCAGATTCCTTTTTCAGAATCAATCACACGTTTGTGGTATATTGACAGAACGAACCACAGCATACTACACCTTTGGTTCTTAAATGACTTTTATGTGGTTTACCTTCCGCTTTCCCGTCTGAACAGGTTTTCTTTATAGGCCTTGGAAACTACTGCTGCTTTTGATGTGACATGCAGCTTTCTGTAAATATTTTTAATATGTGTGTTTACGGTATGAAAGCTCAGGAAGAGTTCATCGGCTATTTGTTGTTTTGTTAACCCTGTAACAATATGCTGAAGGATTTCCTTTTCCCGATCCGTAAGGCCATAATTAGTTTCATTTGTTTTCAGTTTGGCAAAAAGCTGAAGAACTTTTTGAGCAATCCGCATATTTAATGGAGCGCCTCCGGCAAGAACTTCCCGGATGGATTCAACGATCTTTTCCTGGGTAGAATCTTTCAGAAGGTAACCGGAAGCTCCTTCACAAAGTGCATCAAAAACTGTATCATTATCCTCATATATCGTTAAAATAACAATATGGGTTTGGGGTGACAAGGATTTAAATTTCTGAATTCCTTTAATACCGCTCATGCCCGGCAAGCCTATATCTAGAAGAATAACATCCGGATAAACTTCATTTTCCATTTCGACAAATGCATCCTCACAATTTGAAAATGCTCCGGTACTTACCATACCAGGAGTGTTATTAATAACTGACACAAGACTTTTCCTGTAACGGGAGTTGTCCTCAACCATCCAGATATTAATGGGTATGTATTTCCGGCTATTCTCTTTTTTCATCATATAAACACAATAAACCCTGGTTTCAGAATGCCGGCTATTTAAACCGGCAATTCAAGAATCATGCGGGTTCCCTTTCCCTTCTCGCTGGTAAGATCAATCCTGGCATGAATCTTTTTTGCACGATAATATATATTTTCCAGCCCACCATGCTTTTTTTCACCTGACGTACTAAATCCCTGGCCATCATCGCTGATACTTAGGATGAGTTTATTCATTTGTCTTTTCAGGGATATATCACATTTAACGGCATTTGAATGCCTGACAACGTTTGTCAGAATTTCTTTATAAATCAGAAAAATGTTTCTCCGGACCTCAAGTTTAATTGTATCAAGACGCAAATCATCCGATACATTAAAAGTCCATTTGCGTCCTGCAAGCAGTGTGGCGGCTTTCTCCTTCATTTTAAACAATGTATTTTCTCCACCGTCATTTTTCGGATTAATAAACCATATGATGTCTCTTATAGAGTCGATAGTTTCATTAGTTGTTTTATAGATATCAGAGGCCAGTTCGTATCCTTCATTATCTATCCTTTTATTCCTCATTAATTGCTGACTGTCAACACTGATACTACTTAGATTGCTTCCCATTTCATCATGTAAATCACTTGCGATACTTAATCTTATTCTTTCAATCTCCAGAAGATGCCAGAAGCGAATCCGTGTTACCAGAATTCCAACTCCGAAAATGGCCAATAGACCGAATAATTTCATCCACCATTTATTCCACCATGCCGGAAGGATAGTTATAGATAATGGTGCCGGTTCGCTCCATACATCATCAGCATTGCAGGCTCTGAAAAGAAAACGAAAGGTTCCGTGACGAAGATCTGTATAGAACGCTGTTGTTCGTGTTCCTGAATAAACCCAATCCGGATCGATACCTTCGAGCATGTATGCATATTTATGTTTTTCATTTGGTGCCATATCAAGTGCAGTGAACCCGATAGAAAAAAAGTTCTGGTCATGTTTAAGTTCAACCTCCCTATTTGCAGGCAAAGATTGATTTAAAGCAGTTTTTCTGTTGAAAACATTAAAAGAAGTTATGGCAACAAGTGGAGGACTGGTATCAATCTTAACCGAATCGGGATGAAAAGCCACAAAACCATTTATTCCTCCAAAAAACATATACCCTTCCTGATTTGTAAAGCTGGCCCTCCAGTTAAACTGATTGTGAACAAGTCCATCCAAACGATCATATACCCTGATAATCCCGGTTGAAGGATTGAATCTGACCAAACCATTCATGGTGCTTACCCAGAGATTTGCTTTTGAATCTTCGAGTATGCCAAAAACAACATCGTTTGGTAATCCGTTCTGAGTATTGTAATGAGTGAACTTCCCGGATTTTACATTTAGTCTATTCAACCCCCCGCTGTGCGTCCCAAACCAGATTTCCTCCCTTGAGTCTTCAAAAATACAGGTGATTTTGTTACTGCTGACGCTGTTAGGATCAACTTCGTTATGAAGATACTGGATAAGACTTTTTTCTGAAGGACTGTAACGATAAATCCCATCAAGCCAGGTACCTATCCAAATGTTGTTATGACTGTCTTCAAAAAGAGCATTTACGAAATAGTAGCCGGAAGAATTTTCTGACCTTCTCTTACTTCAGGTGAAAATGGAGTAAATTCACCTGTCAACCTGTTAAAAATATCAAGACCACTATTGGTGCCGATAAGAAAATCACTTCCTCTGGTTTCAAGCACCTGGTTAACCCAGTCTAAACGAATACTTGCCGGATCTCCAGGATTTGAAGTGTAGGCACTAAAATTTCCGGTAATGGGATCAAAACAATTTAATCCCCCAAACATGGTACAAATCCATAATTTCCCATCCCGGGTTTCATATATGGAGATTACATCGTTATTGTTGAGAGAATTCTTACTTTTTTGATCATTTTTATAATGAGTGATCTGATCTTTTTGCAGGTCAATTTTATCAAATCCACCTCCTCCAAAACCAATCCATAAATTCTTATCTTTGGTTTGCAGGATACTGCTTACAACTCTTCCTCCCAGGCTATTCGGACGTACAGGCAAATGCCTGAATTGTCTGAAAGGTTGATGAACGGGCAACTTGTTAAGCCCGTTTTCAGTACCGATCCAGATGTTTGCCTTATTATCTTCATAAATCCAGCGTATACGATCGATTGAAATCGATTGCTGATTATCATCCTCGTTAATAAACCTGTAGTTTTTTATCAGTCCGGTTCCCTCCCTGTTAATCAGGTATAAACCAAAATAGTCATATGTACCTATCCAGATTCTTCCCTTTCTATCCTTAAGAATCTGCCGGATGGATACAGGTCCGATAGCTTTAAAATTATCGTCAAATTCAAAATTATGAATCACTTCACCCGTGATGGTGTTAAAACGATCGATACCTGAGATAGTGCATAACAATATTGAATTCCCGGTGTCGGGGGTTATATGCCAGATTCCATTATCAGACAGGGTATTGCTATGTTTTGGATTATTTTGATATAGCCTGTATTCCCAATTGTCAGTATTTAAATGAATCAAACCGAAATCCCAGGTCGCGATCCATAATTTACCTGGAGTTATTTCTTCGATACAGGTGATATTATTTGAAGGGAAATTATAAGGCTGGCTTTGGTCTTTTGAAAAATTAAGAATTTCGTCCGAATCAGGGTTAAGTCTGAACAGACCCCCTTCACTGGTTCCAAACCAGACATTATTTTTATGATCTTCAAAAAAGCATTGTATGAATTCGTCTTTGAATCCTGAGGCACGTATGGGAATAAATTTTTCATCTATCGGATCAAATTTACATAGCCCTCCGCCCCAGGTACCGATATATAACATATTACTGCTACTCTCAAGAAGCGACATTACATAATTCTCAGGTAAAGATGATGAGTCTGCAGAATTATGCTTGAATATATGAAACTCCTGTCCGTCATACCTGTTTAACCCGTCCTTTGTTGCAATCCACAAAAAACCATCGTGGGTCTGAAGAATACAGTTTATGGAATTATTTGATAAGCCATCGTCAATATTCAACCTCTCAAAAAGATAATTATCCTGGCTCTTTACCTGGCAAAATGAAAATAAAATCAGGATTACAACAATGCTATTAAAATACATTTTATCAAGATAGGTCGATTTCAAGCAAGAAACATGCTGCAACCGGATAAAATTTGTTGCGAACCGTTTAAAACAATGATGAACGAAGAGAATAAATACTTTGTTACCTAATTGCATATCTGATTATGAAGTTCTACCTGGATCATGAAGATTTTGAGTAAAATTAATAATTTAATGATTTGTAATGTCCGGTGAAGCGAGGATGTTATTTCCAGCTTGCAGGATCAAATGCAATAAAAATGGAATAAATTCACGGAATGCCGATGAAAATTTCCGGCTACTTCTTAATATTATTCATTGTCTTGATGGTGATTATGATTAATTAACCTGGATGAAAGGGCAGACATTGAATAAACAAAAAAGTAAAATACCAGGCAACGGTAACCCGGATAATCTCCAAGATGGTCTTAATTATTTCTCACACTTGCAGCTTCCCGCGCCACAGATAAGTTGTGTTTCGCTTTGATTGCAATTTTAGAATCCGGAGATTTTTCAAGCGCTTCCAGAAGTTCAATTGCCTTATACCAGTCTCTGTTTTCTATACAGAGATTGGATTCTTTAAAAGCTTTTCCAAGGTATATCTTCCGTGGTTCCTGAACTGTCCGGGGATAGAACTTGTTTACAAAATCTATCCCGGCCTGGTATGAAAGCGCTTCAACTTCCTCCCTGGCCTTCGCGATGGAAGGTTCTATAGTTATCAGACCCGAAAGGGTTGGCCTTGATTTATAAAAAGTTGAATTTTCAACCAGGCTGCGATTTACCAGATTCCCTTGTGCCGAATAAAGCGATACGTAAAAGGTTGTATACAGATAGAAATTTTTTGTTTTAGATTTATTTCCTTTATCGTCCTCTTCAACAATTGTTTCCCAGTCAAAAAATATGATCATCGAATCAAGGGTCAGTAACAGATCGGCTTTAGTTCCTGCACAAATTTTAATTACGGAGTCTGGTGGAAGCAAGGTGTTAAGCTGACCAACATTATTGACCTTTCTCAAAGTATCTCCAATGAAAAAATTGAAGGACTTATCATTTGAGAAGGAGGACAAGCCTGCCGCAAATGTCTTTACACCTGCATAGTAGGATCCTTCATTTTTCTCTTTGACATATTCAGGTAATGTATAATCGAACATATTGAAAAATACAATCCTGTTTGTACTTTTTTCAGGGATTATCTCGGGTTCAAGAGTTTTCCCGACAAAAATTATTGTTGAACAAGAAGAAAGGCAAACTATTATAATTGCTGAAAGTAAAAACCTGGCAAATGATTTCATGAATTCATTTTTTACTTCTCCTGATGTTGCAAGATATACCGAAGTGGCTGTAGCTTTTCCGATACCAGAATTCCCACCTGTAATTAAAACTGTTTTCATTCGAAAATATTTGATTTGTCTAATTGTATATTAAGTTTTTTCTCATAGCCTGCCCGGCTGAGCGGGAGAACCCTCATGTATTTTCTTGTCCTTGATGTGTACAACAGTGCATGAAGATTTCATTGTATCCGGTTAAATTGTGCTACTGGTATTTCAGAACTGTACCTCTTTTGGTCTCTACCTGCTGTTTAACGCACCAGGTTGAAATTAAACGGTCCGTGTGGCAATACTCCCCATAGCCTGAGCCAGATATGTAAAACCGATTCGCTTGCTCTTGCTCCCGTGATATCCCCAAGATCAATAATGTTTTCCTGTTTCCATCCAAACTGGTTTAGAAGCTTTTTGACATTGTTTTTAGCATCTGCATCGTTCCCACAAATATAATTTACATGGTTACCATTTCCTATTATTGAAGGATTAACCATCAAACCACACCACATGGTATTCAGCGTTTTTACAACTTTTGTGTCAGGGAATGTTTTCTGAATCTCTTCACCGAGAGAATAGGTATTATTTAGTCCTGGTAACAAACTGGGCGGCATACCCTTGCTGAAATCCAGTGGATTAGCAATGTCAATCAGTATTTTTCCGGCAAGATTGTCTGCTCCTGCCAGTTTCAGAGCTTCTACTGAACTTGCTCCATTAGAAGCATTGATAATTAACTCACCGAAAGCGGCTGATTTCGTAAATGTTTCAAGCTTTACCCCGGGATTCAAATTATGCCATTCAATGAAAGGCGGATTGCCATAACCATCTTTTTCAGTTGCAGATAGTTTTTCTGAAACATTCCGTGTTCCAATAACTACTTCATGTCCGAGGTCTGACAGTGCAGAGGCTAAAGTCTGACCTACCGATCCTGTACCGATTATTGAAATTTTCATAGCTCAAGTTATTTGATTATTTGTTGAAATGATTTAATATCCCCCGAAATAATTGTTTAATCACAATAACTTTCAGAAAATTAAAATGTTCAAAATCAATCCCGATTTACTTCTTTGAGATATGAAATAATTCCATTAAAAAATCAATTGTTATAGATATTCAGGCCAGCCGTGAATTATGGCATCGAGGGAATTCCTGTTTTTTTTAGCAGATAATCAACAAGGTTTTCTGCAGCTTTACGGTTTTCAAAATCAGCAGGAAGCATGATATGATCAATATATTCGTTATATAACCAGGGATCGCCGACTGCTAATACAAATCCTTTCCCATAGTTACATTCAGCTATCAGGGTATAGTCACCATCAGTCAGCACACTCCGGGCATTTCCTGATGTAGTGATGGACGCAACCTCTTTCATGTAAATTTTATTAACTCCTTTGAAGAGAGGATGATCCGGCAGGTTTATCTCTGCTCCCATGTCCCATTTATTGTCTCTAACGGGATTAAGGGTCACGGCATTAAAAACTATTCCGAATTGCCCAGCCAGGCGGTTGAAATGTGTAAACTCGGAATTTGGAGCATCATTATCCATCAGAAGAAGGACACCACCCTTTTTGACCCATTTTTTTATGACTTTTATGTCCGGGTCACGCACATAATTTGGTTTTGGATTTTCGGAAGTTGTATCCGGATCAACGATTATGTAAATATCAATCATTGATAAATCTGAAGATTCTGGCGCATTATCAAGGGTTGCAAGGTTGGCTCCTTTTGAAATAAACAAGGCGCCCAACCTTGAAAATCCGCTGTTCATGGTGTCAGTCCAGAGGTAATGAAATGGCTGGCCTGTTTTGGTGTTGGTTTCCCGATTGTACCAGTGGTCGAGTGTAACATTTACCTGGGCAAAAGAACTGATATTCAACATCAGAATTACAATAGAAAAAAGAAGTCTCATGATTTAAAAATTAAATTCATCATTAAAAGTTGAGTAAGGAAAACTGTTTCAGACTTCGAATATAAAAGCTAAAACCGAAATTAGTTCTTTGATTTTCAAAAAAATATTCCCTTTAAAAAATCTTTTTCCCTGTCAGTTTTCAATCCGGATAGCTGATCCCTAATCTCAGCAAGCATTCCACGTAAAAAAAGGTAAAAGATTAACATTTATATTACATTCGAAATATCTTTTACCTTTATGTGAAATTTCTAACTTTAACCTATCTTTTTTTACTTTTATTTACACTTCCCATGAAGCTGGTTATGCTTTTTGCGGTTATTCTGTTACCGGGATTTAAAACACTTTCCGCGAGTATTGCAGATAGTTTATTAAACAGGCTGGATATTGAACTGTCTCGTGAAAATTATTATGTTACCGTGAAACTGGATGGAATCGCAAAGCTTAAAAATCGCCTCCTGGATAAGAATCTTAATCCCGGGTTGCGTTACAATCTGATTGATTCTGTTTTTGAGGGATATAAATCGTTTAATTACGATTCGGCGTTTTCATCAATTAAACAGCTTCAGATAATTGCTTACCAACTGAATGATCCCCCAAAAATTGCTTCAGCCAAAATTAAAATGGGATTTATATTCCTTTCTTCGGGTATGTTCAAAGAAGCGAGCGACACATTAAAAACCGTTGATCCCTCATCCCTGACTGAAAATTTAAAATCCGAATATTATTCTGTAATGGCCATTCTGAATTACAGCCTTTCAGATTTGCAGGACCGGTACTATGCTCCTATTTATCAATCAGTGGCTCATCAGTATGTTGATTCGGTGCTGATATACTCTCCTGTCAACTCTTATAATTTTTTGTATTACAGCGGATTGCGCCATGTAAGAAAGACCGAGCTTGAAGAAAGCCTGGTTGATCTGCAAACCCTTCTGGCAAGGGACTCACTTTCCCTTCATGAGAAGGCGATCATCAGCTCAACTATGAGTGATATTTACATTAACAGGGGAGATACGGAAAAAGCCATCGAACTGTTGGCTGAAGCTTCAATTTGCGACATTTTATCGGCTACCAAGGAGACTGCAGCCATCCTGAACCTGGCAAACATCTTATACCGGAGGGGAAATATAAAAAGAGCATACATCTATACGAAACGGGCATTGGAAGATGCCAATTTTTATGGCGCCATGCACAGGAAAATCCAGGTGGGGAGTATTTTACCCATTATTGAAGAGGAAAAAATCAACACTGTGGAAAGCCAGAAGCAGCGGCTATTAATTTATTCGCTCGTGGTAACTATTCTTTCCCTTTTCATTGTCCTGTTTGTTTTCATAATTCTCAGGCAATTGAAAAAGCTCAAAAAAGCCGAAAAAGAAATCCTTGAAACAAATCAGGTTCTGATCAGTACCAACCAGAAACTGATTGAAGGCATTAAAATTAAAGAGGAATACTTTGGTTACTACTTCAATATCAACTCAAATTATATTGATAAAATTGAAAACCTGAAAACTTCCATTGAAAAAAACCTGGCTTACAATAAATTCGATACGATCCGGTATATTGTCAATAATATTGATATTAAAAAAGAACGGTTAGTTCAATACCAGGATTTCGACCAGGTTTTCCTGAAACTTTTTCCGGATTTCGTAAAAGATTACAACTCACTTTTTGCAGAAGAGGATCGTATCCGTCTTTCTGACAATGAACTGCTTAATACCGATTTAAGAATTTTTGCTTTGATACGAATGGGTATCACCGAGAATGATAAAATAGCTAAAATCCTGGGGTTCTCTGTAAATACCATCTATACTTACAAAACGAAGATCAAAAACAAATCGATCGTACCCAACGAAGAGTTTGAAAAGAGAATTATGGAAATCAAATTTATCTGAAAACACTTAGGTTAGAATCCGGAATCTGTGAAAAGAGCGGACTAAAAGATGGGGATGAGCCTGGGGTGAAATTATTCTGTAACAACCAACTTCCCTGTTTGCAGCTTATTTTCACTGCATAAAATCAATGAGTAAATTCCCCTGGAAAGAAATCCATTATTGATAGTATGGCTGGAAATCTCTTTTTCCAACCGGCATTCGTAAACTATTTTTCCGCACAAATCAGTTATAACCAGTTGTCTGGAATTCTGACTACCGGCTATAAAACCGATTGTAAGCTTCCCTCCCCGGTAAGGATTTGGAAAAATCAGGGGGGGCTGATCATTCAACTCCCCCGTGATATTTTCATTAACACTGGTTTCAAGTGGTATGGCATTAAGGATCAGAGCAGCATCATCTATTTCCAGGTTTCTCAGATGAACTAACGCCTGGTTCAGTTGATGTTGTATTTCCGGATCATTAGGATACGCTTTCCTTAACAAGTATAAACGATGAACCAGTTTAAGTTCGGTTTCACCGTAAGTTACACCGGTGAATTTCTGTAATCTTTTTAGGTAGTCAAATCCTGTCTCAACCGTTGGTTCGAACATGGTTCCTTCGCCAAAATCGTTGAAAGTTACGAGTTGCACCATATCCAGATCTGATTTGTACTGCTCAATTTTATTAAACGTTGCATCGAGGATCGATCCGAAATAAGGCGGGATGGTAAAATATCCCTCACTCACACCGCCTTCCTTATAAAAATCCTCGAATCCCGGATAGACAGATCCTGCAACTGTTTTCAATGAAGGAGCCCTGTTTTTATAGAAATTATCCAGATGCGTGATATGATTCACATCATCCTGGTAAACCCATGCGAATTCC
Organism: uncultured Chitinophaga sp.; assembly: GCA_964349045.1. Taxonomy (GTDB): domain Bacteria; phylum Bacteroidota; class Bacteroidia; order Bacteroidales; genus JACJXF01. Next base: position 18,263 of record CAYGFI010000012.1, on the reverse strand, counting down.
CCGTCGGCATTTGCTCCTGCATCGCCCGATTCGTTCCAGAGAGTCAGGAATTCAATATCTTCCCCGGCAGAAGACAATATCTCCGTCCAGTTTGCAGGAGTTTGAAAGGTGATGGGACCGAAAATGCACACTAATGGGTCATTCCCTGCACCGAACCGAATATACTCCGGCCGGTTAAAATAGTTATTTTTAAGGTAAGCCATATTATCTTTTACATCGTTCAGGCTGCGGCTGAAACGGTCTTCCATAACAACGCCAAACTGCATACCGAAGTCAGCCGTGTGGGAAACAATACTGTCTGAACTTTTCAATAGATCCCCGATATCTCCATTGGAACCAGCAACTCCGTACCAGTTAAGCAGGAGGCCATCGACACCTGAAAGTTTCATCAGTAACATATGATATTCAATTACATATTTGTCCCTGCTGGCATAAGGTCCGATGAGAGGATAATAGTGAGCCGCGATTTGTCTCTGCCCGCCAGGTTCAATTATATCAGGATTTCTATTATTCATTGTCCAGTGCCAGCCCCACCTTCCAATAGTGGCAGGAGTCTCAAACCAGGGCATATAATGCATATATACCTTCATGGGATTGGTTTTCTGAACCGGCAGCTGAGCCCTGGCAGCTGAAAAAACTGTCAGGACAAAGAGCATAGTAAAGAATATTTTGGTTAGTGATTTTTCCATCGTTTCAATGCAATACGGCAGCAGAAGATTCGGGGAGAATTTAAAAAGCATCTCCATCTCCCGTGGCCAAATTAAGATTTAATTTTGAAAGTTTTCTTACCAGGAAGTTTCAACGGTAAAACCGGCAGGCTATGGAGAATTCTAAAGCCTGCCGGTTTAAAGTTTAGGGAGTACTTACTATTGTTACAGTCTTTGTTTCTGCTTCCGCGTCAATTACCAGGGTAATATTATATTTTCCACCGGTAACCACCTGGAAATTATGCCACTGACCTCCTGTGGTAGTTGCATCAACGATTTTCCCTTCCGTAACGGCCTGTCCCTCCACAGAGGTAAGCATTTCCCAGTCGAGCTGCAATCCTCCCCAGGTTCCGTTTTCAAGGAAGATAAATTCCCGGCCCTCGATCAGGTCAACATTATTCCATGTCCATGTATAAATTGTTCCGGTTTTTACCGGTACATGTAATTGGTAACCGTCAGATCCGCTTCCCCAATTGGCGATGACGCCTGGGGATGTTTCATACGCATTACCGAAAAGGCCCATTTGTTTTGCGGAATAGTCTATAAGAATTATACCTGTTTTGGTTTTGGTTTCTTTCCATTCACCTGAAGAAGCAGTATATTTCAGTCGAATAGTAAATCTTCCATCTTCCTTTTGAGGAATATTATCACCAAAGTACCCTATATTATTGATCCCGGTTGCCCATGAATCAGCATAACTTTCAACGCCAAGGTGTGTATGTGTTGCCATATTACCATCATTATATAGCTCCCAGCCGTTGTTAAACTTATATTTGTAACCGGCTGAACCTTTGAGAGTCAGATCTGTTATTTCAAAAACTGTTGAATCTACTGAGCTGAATATCTGGGGTAAGGGTGTTCCTGCTGTCCACATGAGAATAGTTGCGTCGCCAATTATTTCAGCTCTCACTTTTATGATTCTGAACGCTAGTGTGTTAAAATCCACATAAACATAATACAAACCTTCTTCTGTAATCTGGATTGGAACTTCATCCAATACCAGGGTATCGGCTATGATATTATCAGTTACATCTGTGTGACCCAGATCAGCACCGGCAACTATTTTACCACCATTAACAGCGCCGTATGATACAGGCATAAGTGAAGTATCAACATAAGTGAATTGAATTGAACTGTTCGCCCCGATATGCATCAGTTTTCCATAAATGCCTTCCCGGCTTTGATCACCTGCGCTTTTATCAGGATTCAGCACTGCCTTTGCCATTTTAGCATTTGGATCTACAGCAACTTCTGCAACGGTGTTCGTACCGAATACATAAAGTCCGCTAAGTTTTGGAACGAGCACGATTGGGTCCTTTTCTTCTTTTTCACAGGAATAGAAAAAAGCCGGAACTATAAGTAAAATCACCAGCTGAGTTAAGAGAAACTTTTTCATAATTTAATTTTTAGTTAATTAATTGGTTATTTTGACTTTAGTATAAACTAAAGATGTTGATAAGCATTCTATTATTCATAACCGGTACTTGGCGTCATACTGCTGTTATTATCCACTTCGGCCAGGGGAACGGGATAGTAATAATCCCAGGGTTGAAATAAAATCAATCCCTGTGTTACCCTGAAATCATTGTATTTAATCACTTCTTCTTCTACAATTCTCCAGCGGACAATATCATACCATCGGTGACCTTCAGCAAAAAGTTCCCTGAATCGTTCTTCTCTGATGGAGTCACGAAGTACGTTACCGGTAAGCCCTGTATAATCGACAGCAGGTTGGGGAATTTCAGGGTCAAGACCGTAGGCTCTTCTTCTCACCTTGTTCATATATTCAGAGGCTATGACGTCTGATCCCAGGTTATTATTAATTTCAGCATACATGAGGTAAATATCTGCCAGCCGAAGGATGATGAAGTTTGTCCCGCTATTCCTGTTGGTTGTGTATACACAATAATCCTGAGGAACATATTTCCTGAAACTATGACCTGTATAATTAAATGTACTTGCCCCTGCCGGAATCATTTTCCCTTCGATATCCGCAGCCGAATCAGAGGGTGCATAGGTACATATTTTAAGCCTGGGATCGTTCCCGAATCGGAAAATATTGACTCCATGGGGAGTTACATTGCTCCAACCCCGGTCGGGAGGTGCGCACGACAGCGCTATACCCGATCCAAGGCCGTTTTCCCATATGTTCTGCACCAGATCGACTGTGTAATTAAGTTCGAAAATGGACTCTTCGCTGAATTCGTTTTTCCCCTGGAACAGGTCGTCGTATCTCTTAAATGGTACCAGGGAATAGTTATTATTTCCCAGAATTTCTTCGAAATAGGTTTTGGCTTTTTCATTGTCGTCCATGTAAAGATAAACCTGGCCCAGAAAAGCTTTGGAAGCAATTTTATTTACCCTGGCAATATTGTTGTCGTCCCAGGTTTCCGGCAGAAGATCTTCTGCCATTTCAAAATCACTGATAACCTGCAAATAAACTTCACCCACATTTGCCCGGGGGACCATCATTTCCGCCCTGATTGAAGCTACTTTAAGGATTAATGGTACAGCCAGTCTTGTTTTATCAATTGAATAGGAAGATTCTCCCCAAAGTCTGACCAGATTGAAATAGGAAAAAGCTCTAAGGAAATGCGCCTGCCCGAGGATTCTATTCAATTGATCCCGTTCGGTTTCATTTGGATTGTATTTTTCGATATAACCGGGGACATTTTCAATTATATCATTTGCTTCTGCCACAGCGCGATACCAGCCTCTCCATGTTTTATATACCCAGCCATCGGCTGAATTTACCTCGTTCCTGCTCTGTGCGTTCCAGTAATCCGACTCGTGGGGAAGGGTAAGCAAGGTCTGATCATAAAAAGATTGTCCGTAAAGATCCAGGCTTTTCAGGGAGGAATAAGCCGCATTCAGGGCCAGGTCGAAGTTATCTACCTTTGAGTAATAGTTTGCTGAATTGAGTTCATTCTCGTTGGTAATGTTGAGGAATTTATCCTCGGAACAAGCAGACAGGCTTACCAGGCTTATTGTGATTATCGCTAACCGAACACTTTTTTTTATTCTTTTCATTTTTTACAGATGCTTACTTTGTTGATACTACAAGGCGTTGCCCTGTGTTGATATATAATGGGCTTTCAGCCCTGGAAAAAAGATTCTAGAATTTCACTTCCAACCCACAGGAAACTGTCCTTACCTGCGGGTAAAGGCCATAATCCACACCACGACTTGTATTGGTACCAGCTATTTCCGGATCGATGCCTGAATATTTAGTTATGGTGAGCAGGTTATTAGCATTTATATATATTCTTAGTTTTGGAAGTTTTAATTTCTTTAAAATATGTGTCGGCATGTTAAACCCGATCTGTGCGTTCCTCAGCTTAAGGTAAGAACCATCCTCCACGAAATAGTCGGAAGGTTTTCCGAAATTCCCATTTGGATCGCCGGCGATATTCCTGGGATGTTCCGTATGATTTTCTTTTGTCCAGGCTTCATAAATAAGAGTTGAAGTGTTTGCATCACCAAAGAAATTCCTTGTGTAGGCTTTATCTGCATTGAAAACATCCACGCCCTGAACTCCCTGGAACTGAAGGGAAATATCAAACATTTTATTATAGATGAGACCGGCATTAAGAGCATAGGTTATTTTCGGCCAGGGATTACCTATGTAAACCCGGTCGTGCTCTGCAGTTATTTGTCCATCGGGTTTTCCACCGGGTCCGCTGATATCTACATACATAAAATCACCGGGACCAGTTCCTCCTTCCTGGTAGGTCCCATCATCGGCATAGGAGTTGATTGCAAAGATATCGGAAGATGAATTCAGCATTTGCTGAACCTCATATCCGTAGAAGCTGGAAATGGGCATCCCCGGCTCGGTTCTGGTCATTCCACCCATCTGACCGCCCCCATCTCCCCCGATAATATATTGACCCTTGCTTAAAGAGCGCATTTCGTTTTTCATGAAGGAAGTATTCCCGTTAAGATTCAAAGCAAACCTGTCAATTTTCCAGGTATAGCCCAATTCGATATCAATTCCTGTATTACGAAGAGTTCCGATATTCAGCTCGGGGTTCACCGGGCTGAAATTATGGACAGAAATTCCAACTGAAGGTGGAATGGGTACTCCATATAAAAGATCCTTTGTGTCTTTAAGATAGAAATCGACACTCATGGATAGTTTATTCTCAAATGCGGTAAGATTCATTCCAATATTATGCATATAAACCTCTTCCCATTTCACATCTTCGTTAGGGAATTTACTGATAAAAAACCCGGAAACCTTGTTGGACCCTGCCTGATCGAATGCATAGCTTGTGAATTGTGAGGTATAGGTTTTAAGATAAATATAATTCCCAATATTGTCTGATCCCAGCTTTCCGGAACTGGCCCTGAGTTTTAGTGTACTGATAAAAGGTACATTTTCGAAAAAAGCTTCTCTGGAGATTATCCATCCGGCGGAGAATGAGGGGAAGATCCCCCAGATATTGGAGGGCCCAAACTTCGGGGATGAAGCATCTCTCCGGATATTCGCTTCAAGGAGATACTTTTCAGCGTAATTATAGTTGAACCTGGCGAACTGCGAAAGAGTCCGTGCCTGGTCAATGCCTGATCTGTCAGTAACGTTAAAGCTTCCGGTGGTTAAATTCATACTCCTGATAAAGTCAATTGGAGCATCAGTTCCAATCAGGTTAAAATGAAGCCCGTCATACTGTGACGCCTCGTAACCAGCCATAAATTTTAAATTATGATTTCCGAAAGATTTGTCATATGTGGCAACCAGGTTTCCTGTTAAAGAGGTACTATGGGCTGTGCCAAACGACAATGAGTTTTGGGAGTTGGCAAAAGAGCCATAGTTAAATGCCTCGAGGAATTTTTCACTTAAAAAAGCGTAACTGTTATAGCCTGCCATTGCCTTGATTAACAATCCTTTTACCGGAGTCACTTCGGCAAAGATATTCCCGTCAACCCGGTTATAATCCCTGGTTTCGTGCTGCTGGTACTGGCTGGCAACCGGGTTTGGCCCCTGGAAATATACAGGCGCTTTTCCCCATCCCCCGAAAGAATTGTTATTATCGTAAACCGGCATAATGGGAATCGAGCGGAAAGGGATGGCCCCTGTATAATTCTCATTGAAATTGTCAATAGGATTTTCCTTTACTTTAGAGATTAAGAGGTTTTCTCCTATTTTAAACCATCTTGTAAGTTTGATGTCTGAATTGATTCTGCTGCTGTATCGCTTATAGGTGTTGTCGATCAGGATTCCTTCTTCATCATCATAACCTGCAGAGAAATAAAAATTGAATTTCTCATCTCCCTTTGAAACGGAGAAATCATAGGTTTTTATTATTCCGCTGCCGCCGTAAAATTCGCTGATCCAGTCCGTATCGTCAGGGTACATGCTCCAGTCGGGTAAGGGACCCTGTCCGCCATTTAGCCGTGATTCATTTTTATAATTTATATAGTCTTCCCTGCCCAACAATGTTGGAAGTTTTATCGGACCTCTTTTTCCGAGGGAGGTTTTGAAAGTAACCTGCGTATCTCCTTTACCTTTTTTGGTGGTAATAAGGATTACGCCGTGGGCCGCTTTAGCACCGTAGATTGCAGAGGATGATGCATCTTTCAGTATTTCAATGGATTCGACATCATCGATATCAAAATGATTTCCGGGCGACATCCGGATACCATCTATAATATATAAAGGATCAGTGCTGTTGATTGATCCCACACCACGAATATGAATAGAAGGTTCAGAACCCGGAGCTCCGCCGTTCTGTGATACAAAAACCCCGGACGACATCCCCTGAAGAACCTGGTCGAGACGAAGCATTGATTTGTTTTCAAGGTTATCCACTTTAACCGAGGATATAGCGCCGGTAATATTGGAACGTTTCTGAACACCATAACCCACAACAGCTATTTCATCCAAAGCAAGAGCTTCAGTCTGCAGAGAAAAGTCAATGATTGTTCTGGAATTAATTTCCTGCGTCTGAGGCTGGTAGCCGATAAAAGAGGTCTGCAGGGCTTTTCCTCCAGGAGGAACCTCAAGGGTGTAAAGACCCTCAAGGTTGGTAACAACACCAGCATTTGTTCCAACAACTACAACCGTAGCACCGGGGAGGGGTAAGCCGGATTCAGAATCAGTGATTTTACCGCTAATCCTGATTCTGCTTTCCTGTGCCAAAGAATGGCTTACGACCAGAGCAAGAAACATAATAAACAATATACTTCTCAGATATACTTTTATCATATACTGGTAGTTTAATGAATTTGAGTCAATGGTTTACTGCAAACCAACTAATAATAAATCATATCAACGGATATAATCAACATAAAATTAGATGAAAAGAGAATCAGATAGATAAAATATGAGAGAAGTATAGAAAATATTGCACCAAATACAGGTTATCTGATTGTTATAATGCAACTTAGCAAGTCGATAAATATAGATAAATAAACATATTTTTAAAAAGTCATATTAAGACACCATCGTAATTGTGGTATTTCGGGTGATGCCTTGCACACTGTTGTAGAGTATATACCCTTAATCGAACAATTTTTATTAAGTAAGAGTTAGCAGGTGGGTCTTTTTAAAGTTTATTCTTTTTTCATTTCCCTAAAGGTTTGAATCTCATTTCTCAGCTCGTCGAGTTTAGCCATTATATTTGAATAAAGCTCTTCAGAGTTTTTATCCTGAATTTTAAGTTCCTGAATCTCCTGCGATAATTCATTTTGGCTTTCCTGCATGCTGTTCATAATTACACCTATAAATAAGTTCATAATTATCATGGCTCCAATTAATATAAAACTGGCAAAATACAGAAAGGGCCAAAATGATATTATTTGCATATTACCACTTGAAACAGGACCATAAATGTGACTATTCATAATATCTGTCCAGCCTTCAAGTGTTAAAACTTTAAAAAGTGTAATAAATGTATGATGCAAATCGCCAAAATGCATAGGATCGGAGGATCCAAAAGCAAAAACACCAACAATTGCATAAACATAAAAAAGAATTGCAATGAGCAGTATGATATAACCCATGGAAGGAATACTCTTTAGCAATGTTCCGATAAGAAGTCGAAGTTTTGGGAAAAAGGTTATCATCCGCAATATTCTCAAAATCCTCAGAATCCGGAGTACAGCAAAGAAATGCGTGTCGACTGCAGGAATCAGACAAACCGCGACAATTATAAAATCAAATACATTCCATGGGTCTAAAAAAAAGCTCCATGGCCTTTTCCCATTGGAAAGAATTTTCAAGCTGATTTCTATGGTAAAGAATATAATGATCAGCTTATCGAGAAAACCCAATAAAAGTCTCTGTTTTTCAGAAATTCCGGGATATGTCTCAATACCTATAACTATGGCTGAAAGTAAAATCAGGAAAAATATGAAACCATTGAATATTTTATTCTTTACGATTTTTAAAGCTGTTTCAAAAATAAGGTTCATGACTTTTTTACTTTTAAAAACATAATTCTTAACATAGGAAATGAGGCTATAGCAAAAAAAAGCAATAATATATAAATTGAATATTTTATTACCTCGGGGTATGTTTTACCAATGAAATATCCTAATGGAACAAGTGTTCCAATCCATGTAACTGCGCCCAAAATATTGAAAAGTAAAAACTTACGGAATGAAAATGCCGATGCACCGGCTATCATTGGCACCAGGGTGCGGATAATAGGCATAAAACGTCCAAGAATAAATGCCCACACTCCATAACGGGTATAAAAACCACTTCCGCGTTCGAGATATTCCTTCTTAAAAAATCGGGATTTGTTATCTGTAAAAAACTTCTCCCCTAGCCACTTCCCTTTGAAATATCCTGTTAAGTCGCCCATGAAGGATGCAACAATCAGTATGGCTAAAAGCCAAGGCAAAGGAATATCTAAATAATGAGTGCCACAGAAAATACCTGTGGCAAAAAGCATATAATCACCTCCGGGCAATACAAACCCAAGAAAAAAGCCTGTTTCCAGGTATATTATCGCCAGGATCAGAAACAACCCACCAAATTCAATGATATGATGTGCATCGAATATGTAGCTCCAGAAATTGCTTTCTAAAAGAATCATAATATAACCTATTTAATTTTCTTAATTCTTAATGAAAAGACAATACTGGCTGTAATAACAAAGGCAATAAAAAGCAATGACCATTCAATCGGAATTTTATAGAAATCGACGAGGAGCATTTTTATGCCAACAAAAATCAAAACTATGGCAAGGCCATAACTCAGCAACCAAAAGCGATGCACTACACCTGCCAGGGCAAAATAAAGTGAGCGCAGACCTAAGATTGCAAACACATTGGAAGTATAGACAATAAACTGATCCTGTGTTATTGCCAAAATAGCTGGTATGCTATCCACTGCAAAAATAAGATCTGTTGTTTCTATGAGAATCAAAACTAAAAATAAAGGGGTTGCAAATTTTTTCCCGTTGAGTTTGACAAAGAATTTGTCTTCGTGTAAATCGGGTGTTACCGGCATAAACTTTTTAAAGAACTTTATTACCGGATTTTTATCAGGCTCTATCTTTGCATTATTATGAAAGAACATTTTATAACCTGTATAAATCAATAATGCACCAAAAATGTAAATGGTAAAATGAAATCTTTCAATCAGAGCGACCCCGGCAAATATAAATATCACACGCATGACCAGTGCACCTATTATACCCCAGAACAATACTTTGTGCTGATATTTTGAAGGGACCTGGAAATACGTGAATACCATCAGAAATACGAAGATATTATCAACACTCAGGGCTTTCTCCACTAAATATCCGGTAAAAAACTCCAGAGCCGACTGCCTGCCTTTCCAGTAAAAAATGGCGGCATTAAAAACAAGGGCAAGGAAAACCCAAACTGCTGTCCATGTTAAGGCCTCTTTTAAAGAGATTTCGTGAGTCTTCCGATGAAACACCCCCAGATCAAGGGCTAACATGATCAGTACAAAAACATTGAAAAGTATCCAAAATAAGATTGGGGTGTCCATGGTTTAAATTTTGGTGATAAACGCTTTTTCATGCGATTTTGTTTAGCGGGTCCAATAATTTTCCTCTTGGGCAAGAGGAAAACAGCAAAAGTTTGAGTATTGAGTGTGACTCTTCCTGTAGCTCGAAACTCAAACTCTAAACTGCTTTTCCTCTTGCTCTGGTCTCAAACTCTAGACTGTTCTTTATCACTCATTCCTCAACGCCCCATAAATCGATTTGTTCCGTAGAGCCTGCCTGGCAATAAAATATGTCCAGACCCAGCCGTTCAGCAACAAAAAAATGAATATCAGAACGATTCCTGTAATGGAGGCTCCCGTTTCGGGACTGAGGATGGAGGGAAGGGTGGAAATGACAGAGGTGAAAAAGCCTATGCAAACCCCAGTGATCAGGAGAATCATGTATTCGACAACGATCAGCCTGCGGATACGGGATTTGCTGAAACCCACCGCCCGCAGAAGGGCAATCTCCTGCTTTCGCTCCATAATGCTTCTGAACAGAATAATCGCAAGCCCGACGGTTCCCAGCAACAAGCCCAGAGCACCCATTACCATAAAAATGGAGAGATATGTGTTTGTAATGGAATTAAACTCCGCAAGCCTTATGGAGGATAGTGTCATCTCCCAGCCGAAATCTCTCAATCCCATGCTGGTTTCCTCTGAAATCAGGCTTGTATCCTGCATCATGCCATCGATCAGGAAAACTTTGGTTCCGCTGCTTTCCTGAAAACTTTTTAAAAAATTCTTATCCGAGATAATCACATTCCCCTGGAAAATCGAGGGAGCCAATCCCCCGATAAGAAGAAGCTGAAGATCCTCGCCTTTTGAATCCTTGTAAATAAGGGTGTCGCCTACCTTACCGCCCAGACCCCATTTAATTACCGTTTCGTCAGCTATGGCGGGAATAAGACCTCCCGGAAGTTCCTGTTCAAGGGAGGCCCATGGGTCGTTGTTATCCAGGAACTCGGTCCGCGTTACAAAGCTGAACCGGTCTTTTAATTCCGGGGTATTTGCTCCAAGGATTGCGGGATTAGAAATCCTGTTCAGATTCAGGCAACTCGCATCGTCGCCTTCGGAAACCCTGAACTGGTAAAACCGGTAAGACTCGCTAAAGCCATATTCATAGCGGATTTCAGCCTCATTGAGGTTCCGGAGAACGGGAACGGTTGTTTCGGCATAATAGAGAAAACCTCCCGTTCCGCTTGACTTTTGCTCAGCGTTCCTGAAAAGGTTTTTACGGTTGCTCCCGGTGGTGACCACCAGGAAAGAGCCGATGGCAAAAAGAATTACTATGCTCATGCTCCTGACAGGATTCCTGTAAACCGATTTCCTGCTCAGGCCGTTCAATGACAAAGCCGAGCCGGATTGCTTAACAGGCCTTTTCAGCAGATAATAAAAACCTGCAAGCGCTGAAACCAGGATTAATCCTCCCGCTAAAAAGAAAACGGACTGGTTGGTAAGCTCTCCCCTGAAAATCTGGGCTGCAATAATTGCGATTCCCAAAATCCCTGAAATAATTGTCGCTGCCAAAGCAAGAATCAGAACTTTTTTGGTGTTTACAGAGGTTTCTCTTCTCTGGAGACTTTGAAGTTTCTTCTTCAAGAATCCATTCAGGGGGAGAAACATACTGAGCCAGGAAATAAGCATTGTAATGGCCATGCCGGTAAGCATGGTTTGCAACCTGATTTCGACCTCCAGCATATCCGTTCTTACAATATCGCTCCAAATCCCATTAAGGGTAAAGAAAATGACCTGGTTGTAAAATACTGCCATCAAAAGTCCAAGCAGGGAACCCGCAAGCGCGATTATCATTCCTTCGGAAAGGATAAGCCTGCGGATCGACTTCATAGGAATACCCATAGCCGACAAAGTGGATATCTGTTCATTACGGTTTTCAATGTTCATAAGGAAGAGCAGAATCGTAAGGATCACTCCGCCTGCCAGGAGGAAGAAGCTCAGACCTGTGAAAAGCCCGCTGAAATCCACCCCGTTTTGGGATGCGACTTCTCCGGTTTTTCGCACTTCCTCAATGTTGAAACCCAGACTTTCAGGGCTCAGCAGCGACAAAATAATGCCGGAAAGTTCATCTTCCGAAGTGAGTTCGCCGGAGTATCGGAATGCGGTATAATTGCCAAACCGGTTCGACCAGAGGTTTTTAGCTGTGTTTAGGGATATGAAAGCTTTTGGGGTGCCCTTGTATTCTTTCCAGTAGTTCTCATCTTTGTCGCGGATTTGCTCCAGCTTCACCGGGATTCCTGTTTCCCAGTCGCGACAGTTCCCGGCATCCGACAGTCCTGGCAAATCGGGCATCAGCTTTTCATCAGCAAAATGTCCTTCTATTTTAACAACCGACTTAACCCTCAGCTTTTTTGTCTGAACATCGAGCTCACGCAAAGGTCCGACGATAAAATACTCCATTTCAATACTGTCACCCGGCACCGCATTCAGGTCACGGGCAAGCCATTCGTTGATAATCATTTCATCGTCAGAAAGCATCGAATCAGCTGTGGTTGACACAAAAGAATAAGGAGTGGATTTCCCATTTGTTTTCAGGGAATTGACAAAATAAGTAAACACGGGGTATTTCAGTCCCCTGGTTTTCAGAAGAGCGTCGGCAACCATTTCGTCAATAAATACTCGCTCGCTGGTAAGGTTGAATTCATTGGGTTCTACAAGGGATTCGAGTTTTATCCCCGCATCGGAAAGTGACCAGTTTTCCCTGATACCCTTTGAAATCTGTTCAATTGTAAGATCTTCATCGGCTGCCAGGAAAATAAGGTTTGCTTTTCCCTTGAAATTCATCAGTTCGCAAAGCTTCTCATAGGAAACAAAAGCATTATAGGGGGAGGTCTGAGAATTCCTGAGGTTAAACCTTCCCATCTGCTCTGTTCCGGCAATGCCAGCGATACGGAGACGCACAGAAATTACGTTTTCCTTGTCCGATACAAAAGGCGCACTGAGGGGAATCAGGCTGGCTTTTGTGAGCCGCAGCAATACCTCGTCGTCAATTGTTAATCCCAACCGTTCTGCAAGATTACTGCTAAGGATGACCTCATCGCCTGATAGTTTACTGTAATAATCCTGAATTCCGGCCATATCATCAAATCCCTTACCGATTCCGAGCACCTGGATATTCCCGACTCTGATGCTACCCCTGCTGCTGGTCCCGATACCTTCAACTAAAAGGGCAGAAGCGGTCTTCACATTCAGATTTTCGGCCAGTTTGGGGGCCAGGTCAGAGCTGAAGTACCGGTCGCCGTATTTAACCACATGGGTGATTTTGCCCAGACGGTTTTCCACAATTTTATTAAGACTATAGCGCACCGAGTCTCCCACGATAAGTGAACCGGTAATAACCGTTGCACTTATTGCGATTCCCAGAGCAAGAAAAATATTCTTCTGTCGGAAATACAACAGGTTTTGTTTTATGAATTGGTAGAAATTCATGGCGGCTATTTCATAACCAGTTTACCGTCTTCCAGCTGATAGGTTTTCTGCATTCTGTCGGCAAGTTCGAGAGAATGGGTGACGACAAGAAGGCTGAGTCCGTCGTTTTTGTTAAGGTCGATCAGCAGTTCGGCAATGTTACCTGCGTTTTTATGGTCCAGGGCTCCGCTGGGCTCGTCGGCGAGCAGCAATGACGGGCTGTTGATCATTGCACGTACAACTGCAGCACGCTGGCATTCCCCTCCCGACATTTTCCCTGGCAACTTATCCTTGTGGTCCCATATTCCTACTCGTTTTAAGAGGTCCTCGGCGCGTATCTGTCTTTTTTTCTTTTCCGACTTGTCTTTGAACAACATGGCCGGAAGAAGGATGTTTTCCAGAAGAGTGCACTGAGGCAGCAAATGGTGGAACTGGAATACAAAGCCGATCTCGCGGTTTCTGAATCTGTCGAGGGCGGAGTGGTCAAAGCTCCTTACATCTTCATTTTTAAAATGGATTTCACCTGCATCGGGAAAATCCAGAGTGCCAATAATATTCAGCAGGGTGGTCTTTCCTGAGCCGGATGGGCCGAGGATGGCAGCACTTTCCCCCTCAGCAAGATGAAAAGATAAGTCGCTGAGAACCTGGCGAAAATTTGTTTCACCGGGGATTCCGTAGCTTTTGGATATATTTTTTAGTTGAAGCATTTGCAATTCATTTTAACTTTCGATGTATGTGGAATAATTACCGTTAAACTATTGTACCATGCGAATAATTCAAAGAAAGAAACCTAACAAACTTCGTTTTAATGTCTCTGGCAGTTTGCGAAAACTGATAGAGGTATTAACAAGCTTAATTTGATATTCTTTAGGTACAAGCTATTTCTTTTTATCAAGTTTTTTTAATTCGTCCTCGAGGTTTTTGAGGGCTTTTTTGTCAGAAAATTCAATTTGTTTTCTATTGAATTTCTCAAATTCCTTCTCAGCTAATTCCATTGCCAATTGATGAGATATTCTTCCGGCATCCAATAATATTTGCCTCTCATTCAATGTTAAAAAATCATGCAATTTCCTTTCCCAGTCTGTCATATACATAGGTTTTCGGTTTCTTGCCTGTAATTCAGCGAAACTAAGGTATTGGTCAACAATCAGGTTTAATTCGGAAAGTTCATCCTGCGATAAATAATTTTTAGCAACTGAAACATCCGTTTTTCTGATTTTTCCTCCCGGACTGTTTTTCCATGAAGTCAGACCCATATTTGAATTATCTGCATTTGCCCTGTTGTAAATTACTTCGGCTGCGGTATGCCCATGTATCGCCCAGTGTACTTTGTTTTGAACCGAAGCGAAAAATAGTTGTGCCTGTTCGCTGTTTGGTGAATAATCGATACTTGTTGCATAAATATCCTTAATTTTGGCATAAAATATTTTCTCTGAACTGCGGATGTCCCTTATCCTTTCAAACAGTTCTTCAAAATATTGGTTTGCATGCCCTGTTTCTTTCAATCGTTCATCATTCAGTACAAATCCCTTAATTAAAAACTCTTTAAGTTGTTGAGTTGCCCAAATCCTGAATTGCGTTCCCCTGTGGGATTTCACACGGTAACCCACCGAAATTATTACATCAAGATTATAAAAATTGGTTTTGTAGCTTTTACCGTCCGAAGCAGTTGTCAAGTAATCCTTGACAACTGAAACTTCCTGTAATTCACCCTCCTGAAAAATATTCCGGATATGAAGGCTTATATTTTGCTTTGTAGTTTGAAACAATTCGACCATTTGTGCCTGGGTAAGCCAAACGGTTTCATTTTCCAAACGGACTTCAACTTTGGTTTGGCCGTCTTCGGTTTGATAAAGTAATATTTCGGTTTTGTTAGTCATTTAGTCGTTTAGTCGCTTAGTCTTTTAGTTTTGGGATTAAGGGATTTGATAAAGCCAGAGATGATTTTTTGAACTTCATCACTTTTCGGAATAAAATCGTCTTTTAAATTGTATAGTAGGCATATGTAATAGGGAGTAAGTAGTGAGTTTTTAATTTTCTTAATCCCTTATCCCTTAACCCTATTTTTGTATTTCAATTGTTTTTCAGCAAACTTTAATGCTTCAAGCCCAAATTCTTCTTCCTGCAATTCGTAAAGTACTTTTTCGCTTAAATAACCAATAACCAGTTTTTCAGGATTAGTTTTATAGAGTTCTGCTAATTTTAAAACCAACTCCTTTGAAAATTTTCTTTCGCCACGTTCCATCTTGCTCAGTATAGCCACATCAATGTCGATGGCTACCGCAGCTTTCCGTAAAGAAATACCGGCCTTTTCTCTCAATTCCCGTAATTGCAGTCCTACTGTTGACATTTTGTGTGTTGACTAATATTGTCAAAGATAATTCAAATTCATTAATTGTATCAAATGAAAATCAAATTATTTATTAACAGATAATTTTCAAAAGAAGGAGTTGGAAAGAAATCAGGTTTGTATAAGTGAAGTTATGGTTTCACCTTGGAAATTAGTTTTTCAAATCTCCTGCTTGTACATCTCTCTTAAATATTAAATGTTGTTATCTGCAATTGCCGACTGATAAATCCTGATCATTTTTCCAACCTGGTCTTTAAGATGGAATTTTTTCTCAACACCTTTTCTGGCCTGAGTTGCAAGACGGTTCAACTCCCCCGGATCAGATAAAAGTTTTTTTAAGACTCCCGATAATACTGAGGGTGTGTTTGGTTCATATATCACACCTCCCCCGGAAGAATTTACAATTTCGGGAAAAGCCCCCAATGCAGGCTGGATTACAGGGATTCCGGAAGCCATGGCTTCAAGTAGGTATATGCCAAAAGCTTCTCCTTTACGCACAGGCACTGAAATCAGTGATACTTTTTTAAAATACTCTCTTAGCCCCTCTGTCTCAAAATCATCGTGAAATTCAACCTGCCGGAGTAAGCCGTTCATTCTGAGTTTAAGTCTCAGCCGTTTTATATATTTTTTATCATCACCCGTTGAGCCGCCTGTGAGAATAAGCCTTACATCATCATAACCCGGGCTTTTCCTGAGATCAATAAAAGCATCGACGAGAATATCCAGTCCGTTTTCCTCACACATTCTTGAGACAAAGCCAATATTTCTTTGCTTTTCAAAGGGAGGGATAAATTCGTAGTCTTCGGGGAATACACCGATATGCACAGTTTCCAGTTTATCCTTCGGAATGTGCATTTTCTTCAGCATTTCCTTTGCATAAAAATCGCTGACTGAGATGAAGCATTTGACATGAGCTACGCCTTCTGACATAAGCTCCCACACTTTTTCCCGCGCCCCGGGTTTCATAACATCCACCCAGACATCCTCATCCTGAAGAGAGCAAACCACGGGCACATTCATTCGTTCAGACAACCTTCCCGCGAGACCCAGAAGGAGCGCGTTAGAGAGATGGATCACATCCGGTTCACAGTTTTCAACAATCCAGTCAACCATTTTTTCGAGCTCTTCTTTTTGCTGACCATGTTCACCCATCAACATTGAAACTGTCATTTCTTCAAGTCCCCTGGCACGGGTAGATCCGGCAAAGCGGGATGCCAGTTTAAGCATGGCTTTTGAGTTCAGCATTTTATCCACCCAGGGAGGCGCTTTTCTGAAAACAGGAAATAACTGCTTGAGGTAAATGCTTATTGCCCCGTAAAAAACAGGAATTTCACGCGACAGGTCGTGTTCATCTGCAAAGAGAGGCAGGTACATCGGGAGCTTAACCGCCTTGTGGTCCGAGTTTCGTAAGGCTTCAACAAATTTACTGTCGCGAAGGCAGTTTCCGCAATAAAAACTTCCTCCTGAACCGGGTATGATGTGCATTATCTTCATAAACATTCATCTTTTTTTTCCAAAACAATAAACTCTACCATCATTGGCCCCTGCAATGATATAATTATCGATAACGGCTGGATTTCCAGCCACGGGGCTTCCAATTTCATAGCTCCAGCTTATTTTACCATCCGAAGTATCCACCAATAATAAATCTCCCCGCATATTGGCAACGAGAAGCCTTTTTGCAATAAGAACAGGAGATGCATCTATACCACCTCCTGTATTTATCTTCCACTGCAGATTTCCGTTCTTTTTATCAAGGCAGTAAAGGTATTTATCCCTGTTACCTATGAAAACTTTCGTTTCTGATATTGCCGGCGATGCAATAAAAGGCTGTTTTACTGATTCATTCAGGAAAACCCACAAGATTTTCATACTGTTAATATCGAGGCATGAAAACTTACCGTCGTAATCTCCGACATAGGCCATTCCATCCTCAACCGCTACCGACCCGGCCACGTATGTAGCCACTTCAATTCGTTTTTTGAGGATGCCGTTCGCAGCATTTACCTGGTGCAACAATCCATCGCAGCCGCCAAATATCACCTGGCCCTTGTAAATGGACGGAGATCCGTTAATAAAATTATCAGCCTCATATTTCCAAAGTCCCTTGCCGGTTTTCATGTCGACACCATGCAGACAATAATCGTAACTGCCAACAACTATGATCCTGTTAATGCCATTGCTGAAATAATTCGAAGAACCCATGATCTGGTTATCTGTTTTATAAGTCCAGAGAATTTTACCGGAGATTAATTCAATTGCAAATAATTCCCCGTTAAGATTTCCTATATAGGCAACATCTTCGACGATAAGTGCAGGAGACTCGATACTGTTTTCTGTATTGATTTTCCAGAGAAGCTTCCCCTGCAAAGTGATTCCGTACACATTGCCATCAACAGAACCGATCACAATGGTGTTTTTGCATACCACGGGAGAGGCTTTGAAACTATCGTTTGCTTTGAAAGTCCAGAGGAGATCAGGTTTGTCAGGAATTACTGCATCACTTACGCCTGATAACCGGGCATCGCCTCTGAAATTGTTCCAGCAATCATGGTTCTGAGAAAACGTAATATTAAAGCCGAAAAACAAAAGAATTCCAAGAAATAAAAAGAAATTTCTCAGGTAAAAAATATCATATCTCCTGTGTAATAGAAGGGAAACGAGGGTTTTGAGGGGAAATATGTATGTGTGTGTTTTCAAGTTAAAGTTTCAAAAAAATATGTCTTAATTAACTAAATGTTTTTAGAAAAATTAAATAAAGAATATAGTTGGTTTTGGTTTTAAATGTAACTTAGCAAGTGCCCCTCCCCAACCC